>NZ_JBXAFO010000012.1:0-183216 GCF_058793255.1 Rhodococcus sp. MPR-R1B | reverse complement strand
GCCCCCGACACCCCCGACACCCCTGAGCCGAAGCCGGCGCCTGCGTCGCCAACGCGCGCTCGACCTCGGTACACGCACAAAAAAAGTCAGCCCCGACTCTCGCGAAGAGAATCGGGGCTGACTTGGTGTGGCAGATGTAGGATTCGAACCTACGTAGGCATAAGCCGACGGATTTACAGTCCGCTCCCATTGGCCGCTCGGGCAATCTGCCGTGCTTGCACCAGGCTTCGATCCGGCGCATTCGCAAGTATATCGCGACGTGCGGCGGCCGAAAACGGCTTCCTCGGTGCGGTGAGAAGAATACAACGAACACACCCCCATTTTGCAAACCGGGTGGTAACGGGCGGTGCCGACCCGATAACGTCGAGGTGTCCACCGGTATGGAAGGTGGGCGGAACTCGATGTTCGTGAACTACCGGAAAGCGGGAGTGTGAAGTGGCTGATTCGTCCTTCGACGTGGTGAGCAAGGTTGACCGTCAAGAGGTGGACAACGCCCTGCATCAGGCTGCCAAGGAGTTGACCACGCGTTTCGACTTCCGAAACACGGGAGCGTCGATCGAGTGGTCTGGTGAAGAGACGATCACGTTGAACGCCGACACCGAGGAGCGACTGCTGGCCGCCCTCGACGTGTTCAAGGAGAAGTTGATCCGTCGTGACATCTCGCTGAAGGCATTCGATGCCGGCGAGCCGGCGCAGTCCGGAAAGATCTACAAGCTGTCCGGAACCTTGGTCCAGGGCATCAGCAGCGAGAACGCGAAGAAGATCACCAAGAAGATTCGCGACGAGGGCCCCAAGGGCGTCAAGGCGCAGATCCAGGGTGAGGAACTTCGTGTGAGCAGCAAGAAGCGCGACGACCTCCAGGGCGTCATCTCCCTGCTCAAGGGTGAGGACTTCGGGATCGCCCTGCAGTTCGTGAACTACCGGTAGTAGGGGCTGTGCCCCTGTGCGCCTTTTTGGTAGTTCCGACGACCAGAAAGGCTCACAGGGGCCGAAGGCCCCTACATCCCCGCCATCTTCTCCAAACGCTCGATCCGGTCCGCCATGGGCGGATGCGTCGAGAACAGCTTGCTGACCTTGTCGCCCGCTCTGAAGGGGTTGGCGATCATCAGGTGGGACTGCGCCGCGAGCTTGGGCTCAGGCGGCAACGGCGCGGCTGCGACGCCCGACTCGAGCTTGCGCAGCGCCGACGCCAACGCCAGCGGGTCACCGGTGAGCTCGGCTCCTGATTGATCCGCCTGGTACTCGCGAGAGCGCGAGACGGCCAGCTTGACCACGGTTGCCGCGATCGGTCCCAGTAGGGAGACGAGCAGCAGCGCGATCGGATTGCTTCCCTGCCCGTTCCCTCGGCCGCCGAAGATGCTCGCGTACATCGCGAAGTTGGCCAGGCCAGAGATGACGCTGGCCATCGCGCCGGCCACGGACGAGATCAAAATGTCCCGGTTGTAGACGTGGGAGAGTTCGTGCCCGAGCACGGCACGCAGTTCGCGTTCGTTCAGGATCTGCATGATGCCGCTGGTCACGCACACCGCGGCATGCCGAGGGCTACGACCGGTGGCAAACGCGTTCGGGGCGTTCGTGGGGCTGACGTACAGCCTGGGCATCGGTTGGTGCGCCGTCGTGGCGAGTTCGCGCACGATCCGGTAGATCGCCGGTGCCTCGACCTCGGTGATGGGCTGGGCGCGCATCGATCGAAGCGCCAGCTTGTCGCTGTTGAAGTACACGTAGGCATTCATGCCGACGGCAAACAGAACGGATCCCCACAGAAGGAACGGGCTGTTGAACAGCGAGCCGATGAAGACGATCAGCGCCGACATCCCCACCAACAAGCCGAATGTCTTCGCACCGTTCGCGTAGCCGTGCAAACCGCTCACCTCTTGCCTCGCTGGAGCCGAAGGCTCACCCGAACTCCCCGGTGTATGCACCGGTTCTGTTCAGTCAACGAAGGACAGGGGCATCAGGGTTCCCACCCAGTGACTGTCGGGGTTTCCACCCGGTAGCCCCGATTCGCCGAGGTGTCAGCCGACTCGTTCGATCGTGTAATCGACGAGACGCACGAGCGCTTCGTTGGCCGGTCCCTGCGGGAGCTCAGCCAACTGAGCTTTCGCCGCGACGGCATACTCGCCCAGCTTTGCCTTCGCCTTGACCATGCCCGGCGAACGCTCGAGCAGTTCGAGGGCCTCTTCTACCAGGGCATCTTCGGTAACCGGGCCCGCGAGCAGCTCCCGCAGGCGATCTGCGTCGGCCCCTTCTTCGCGGAACGCGTACAGGACGGGCAGGGTGTGGACACCCTCGCGCAGGTCGGTGCCGGGCGTCTTGCCGGACTGCGCCGATACGGACGAGATGTCGATGATGTCGTCGGAGATCTGGAACGCGGTGCCGACGGCGTCACCCAGGCGCTCGAGGCGCTCGATGTGAGCTGCGTCGGCGCCGGAGAAGGTGCCGCCGAAGCGTCCCGAAGCAGCGATCAGCGAACCGGTCTTCTCCCACACGACCTTGAGGTAGTGCTCGACCGGATCCTGCTCCTTCTTGACACCGATCGTCTCGCGCATCTGGCCGGTGACCAGTTCGGCGAATGTTTCGGCGATGATCCGAACGGCCTCGGGTCCGAGCGTCGACACCAGTCGTGATGCGTGCGCGAACAGATAGTCGCCGGCCAGGATCGCCACACTGTTTCCCCAGCGGGCGTTGGCGCTGGGTGCTCCGCGCCGCATGGACGCCTCGTCCATGACGTCGTCGTGATAGAGCGTCGCCAGGTGAACGAGTTCGGTGACAGTCGCTGCGGTGATGATCGACGGATCGTTCGGCACCGGTCCGAGTTGCGCGGTCAGGATCGTGAACAACGGACGGAAGCGCTTTCCACCAGCTCGCGCGAGATGCAGCGCGGCCTCGGTGAGGAAGTCTTCTCCGTCGGACAGCTCGCTGACCAACAACTCCTCGACATCGGAGAGTCCACCACGCACTACTGCGGCGAGCTGTTCGTCGCCCAGGTCGATGCCTGCAACGACGGTGCTCGATGCGGTTGCGTCGGCAGCAGTCTTTTCGGTGCTCACGATGTCAGTACCCATTCCTGTCGTCAGTGACGGCTCGGTTCCCACGGTAGTGAACCTAGCGGTTCGCACTCGGGACGGCCTCGCCACGGTGGCGATCGCGAGCCTGGGAAGATGTGAGTGTGTCCGTAGAAGAGCAGTCCCCCGTCGTCGATACGCTTCCGACCGAAACCGACATTGTGGTCATCGGCGCAGGTCCCGCGGGTTCTTCGGCCGCGGCATGGGCCGCCCGCAGCGGCCGAGACGTCGTGCTGGTGGACGCTGCCGTGTTCCCGCGAGACAAGACTTGTGGTGATGGACTCACTCCGCGCGCCGTGGCCGAACTGGATCTCCTCGGCCTCGGCGAGTGGGTTCGGTCACACACGACGAACAAGGGACTACGGTTGTCCGGCTTCGGACAAGAACTCGAACTCGAGTGGCCAGGGACGTCGTTCCCGCCGATCGGCAGTGCGATCCCCCGCACCGAACTCGACGACGCCATTCGCCGGTGCGCCGTCGAATCGGGCGCGGTCATGGTCGAGGGCACCAAGGCCGTCGACGTCGAACTCGACGGTGATCGAGTAGCCGCCGTCGTACTCGCCGGCCCCTCGGGACGAAGCACCCTTCGTTGTCGGACGCTGATCATCGCCGACGGCGTTCGCTCGACGCTCGGCAAGAAGCTGGGACGGCAGTGGCACCGGGACACCGCGTACGGCGTCGCGGCACGCGCGTATGTCGCGACGCCGCGCAGCGCCGACCCGTGGATCACCTCGCATCTGGAACTGCGGGACACCGAGGGCACGTTGCAGGCGGGGTACGGCTGGATCTTCCCGCTCGGCACCGGCGAGGTGAACATCGGCGTCGGGACACTGGCGACGTCCAAGCGCCCGGCTCCAGGTGCCCTGCGACCCTTGCTCGACCTCTACACCGATCAGCGCCGAAGCGAGTGGCAGTGGAGCAGCGAAATACATTCCGTCGCTTCGGCTTTGCTACCCATGGGTGGAGCAGTTTCCAACATCGCCGGACGCAACTGGGCCGTGATCGGCGACGCCGCAGCGTGCGTGAACCCGCTCAACGGTGAGGGCATCGACTACGGCCTCGAAGGCGGACGTCTGGTGGTCGAACAGCTCGGCGCCGACGATCTGACGGAGCTGTGGCCGACCGTGCTTCGGGAGCATTACGGGCAGGCGTTCTCGGTCGCGCGCCGGCTCGCAGGCCTGCTGACGGTTCCGCAGTTCCTGCCCGCCTCGGGCCCGATTGCGATGCGCTCACGGGCACTGATGACGGTCGCCGTTCGGGTGATGGGGAACCTCGTCACCGACGCCGACGTCGATCTGACGGCGAAGGCATGGCGTGCGTCGGGGGCCGCGTCGAGAAAGATCGACTCCCGACCGCTGTTCGGTTGAGCAAGTGCTGTGCGCCTTTATTAACCGCCGGGGGTTGATAAAGGCGCACAGCAGTTCAGGCAGTGGCGTAATGCAGCGCCACGATGCCGCCGGTGAGGTTGCGCCACTTGACGTTCTTCCACCCGGCAGCCTCGATCTTGCGGGCCAACTCTTCCTGGGTCGGCCAGGCGCGGATCGATTCGGCGAGGTAGACGTAGGCGTCGGGGTTGCTGCTGACGGTGCGTGCAACCCGAGGGAGCGCCTTCATGAGGTATTCCATGTAGACCGTGCGGAAGGGCCCGAAGACGGGCGTCGAGAACTCGCTGACGACGAGACGTCCGCCCGGCTTGGTGACGCGGGCGATCTCACGCAGTCCGGCTTCGAAGTCGGAGACGTTGCGCAGACCGAAGGAAATCGTCGCGGCGTCGAACACGTTGTCGGCGTAGGGCAGGTACATCGCGTCACCAGCGACCATCGGAACTTTGCGCGAGATTCCGGCCTTGAGCATTCCCTTGGAGAAGTCGGTGGCGACGCACCAGGCACCGGAGCGCCCCAGTTCGACGGTCGAGACTCCGGTTCCGGCGGCGAGGTCGAGTACCTTCTCGCCCGGCTTGAGGTCGAGGGCTTCGCGGGTGGCCTTGCGCCAACCCTTGTCCTGGCCGAAGGACAGCACGGTGTTGGTGAGGTCGTATCGCTCCGCGACGTCGTCGAACATCGACGCGACTTCGTGCGGTTGCTTCTCGAGAGTTGCTCGGGTTCCGTGTGTAGTGGCCACACCCGAAACGCTACCAACCCTCGGGCAGCGAGGGCGTTCAGGCTGCTCTGGCACCCGTTCGCCGCCCGAGGCCCTGCACGTCCTCGTAGTGACGGAGCAACTCTTCGCAGATTGCCGGCCAGGTCCGGTGCAGCACCGAGCGCCTCGCCGCGGAGCCGAACTGCACCCGCAGATCACGCTGACGAAGTGCGTCGACCGCGCTTGGCAGGAGTTCGGTGAACCTGTCCGTCGGCAGGAGGTAGCCGTTGCGGCAATGCGAGATCAGGTCACGTGGTCCGCCGGCGTCCGGACCGACGACAGGCACACCGCTCGCGAGGGCTTCCTGGACCGCCTGGCAGAAGGTCTCGTGCTCGCCGGGGTGAACGAATACGTCCAGGCTCGCATAGGCGTCGGCCAGCGCGGTACCGCCGAGTTGTCCGGTGAAGATCGCGTCCGGCATCAGTCGTCGTAGGTTCTCGCGGTCCGGGCCGTCTCCGACGACGACGATCTGCACACTGGGATCGCCGGCCAGGGCCGCCAATCGTTCGACGTGCTTTTCGGGCGCGAGGCGACCGACGAAGCCGACCACCAACCGGTCGCTGTCGCCGATCCAGGACTGCCGCAACACCGAACTACGACGCGAAGGCGCGAATCGTTGTGCGTCGACGCCGCGGGCCCATCGGTGCACGCGCGGAATGCCGTGCTCTTCGAGGGCGTCGACTGCCGACGTGGAGGGCGCGAGTGTCCTGTTGCAGCTCTTGTGGATTCGACGGGTCCACGCCCATGCGGCGCGGCTGGTGACGCCGAGACCGTAGCTTTCGGCAAATCCGGCGACATCGGTTTGGTAAACCGCGACGGTGGGGATTCCGAGGCGTTTGGCGACGGCAACTCCCCCGGCACCGAGCAGGAACGGTGACGCCAGATGGACGACGTCGGGCGCGAAGGTCCGCACGGCCGTCGTCAGACGTGGTTGTGGCAGGCCGACGGGGAGTGAACTGACTTTGGGCACCATGACGGCGGGCACCCGAACCACCTGAACGCCTTCGTGTTCGGTGGCGGCAGAGGTGTCGGATCCGACGGTGTCCGGCGCAATGACCATGGCGTCGTGGCCAGTGCGATCGAGGTGTTCGAGCACGCGTAGTACCGAGTTGGTGACGCCGTTCATGTTGGGCAGGAATGACTCCGCAACGATGGCTACTCTCACACCGAGAACGGTGACAGGGCCAGGAAAAGTCCACGTCATGTTCGTGTGAAGTTCGGGCGAAGCGCGAACTAACTCGAGGCGACCGGCGCCGAACCCGGAGCTCCCGCTTCCCGCTTGCGCAGGTACCAGATCGACGGTCCAGCCAGGAGCCACGTCACGACGATCACCGATCCGGCCGGGATCAGCGCCACCGTCGCGTTGCGTCCCGCTACCCGGACCAAATCAGGGTCGGCTTTGGAGTACTCCACCTCGATGCGCTGTCCCACAGTCAGATTGGTGGGGTAGAGCACGCCGAGTTCAGGGTTGTGGTTGGCGCCGTCCGGTGTCACGAAGCTGATCGCCGAACGTAGCGAGCCTGCCGAGAGCACCTCGGCAGTTGCGGTCCCCATGTTCGATTCGATGGTCCGATCGTTGCGCCAGGCACCGAGAACCAGAATCACCGCGAGCACGGAAATGCCGACCGCAACCACCAGCACACCGATGCGGAGGCGACGCAGAACTGTTTGCGTCACAGCTGTGCCCGCACGGAAGCGTGGAGTTCGCGCAGCCCACTGCGATCCGTCGCGACCTCGAGCACACGAATGCCGTTGGCCGGTTGCGCCAGCGTCATTGCCAGGGCGTCGACGGTGACCGCTGCGTGCGGCACGCGGTAGGCCGCGCACAGCGCAGCCAGGTCCATGCCGTGTGGTGTTCCGAACACTCGCTCGAAGACGCCGGCGTACTGCGGGTCGCCTTGTTCGAGGAGCTCGAAGATACCGCCGCCGTCGTCGTTGGCGACGACGATGGTGAGGTCGCTCGGCCTCGGCTCACCGGTCCCGATCAGCAGCCCGGACGCGTCGTGCAGGAAGGTCAGGTCGCCCATGAGAGCGACGGTCCGGCCACCGTCGTACGCCAACGCAGCACCGACCGCCGCCGAGACGGTGCCGTCGATACCTGCGACGCCACGATTCGACAGCACCCGCACGGCGGGCTTGGGGTAGCTCACGAGTGCCGTGTCGCGAACAGGGTTGGATGCGCCGAGCAGAAGCTGGTCGCCGTCCGCGAGAGCATCCATCACAGCAGCTGCCACGTGCAGGCCGGTGGCCTTGGGGTGGGCGTCGAGTTGCTTGCGGACGGCAGTTTCGGCGTGTTCGGTCAGCGCGGCGCATCGAGCGATCCAGGCGGGATCGGGAGTCCCGGTGACCACTGCCCTGGTTCCGGTGGCGAGTACGTTGCCGGATACGTCCGGCCAGCGCGGCCCGGTAGTCAGCGCGTAGACGTCGACGCCCGGGTCGGCCAGCACCTTCGAGACCTGACGATGCAACGTCGGGCGGCCGGTGATGATCGCCTGCTTGGGCTTGAGTTGCGAGAGCGCGAGTGGATGCAGTGCGATCCCGTGCATCGGAGCCGTCGGCTCGGCCACGGTCGGCAGGCCCGCCAGCTCAGGCCGAAGCGCACTACCGTGTCCGGAAATGACCACCGTATCTGCGGTGAGATCCAGATCGACGGGAACGTCGAGCGTCGCATTCTGGGTGGTGGTCCAGGCCGCACCGCCGGGACGGCCCTCCGGGACCGGTCCCTGCACGTGCACGTCCGGCACCAGCGGCTCACGAAGTGGAATGTCGAAATGCACCGGACCCGCGTTTCCGGATCGGGTTCCGCGGGCAGCGGCGAGGACCCGGCAGACCGCCGAGCGCCACTGGCTGTTCTGCGTCGAATCGTCCTCCGCCAGGCCCAGGCTGATGGTTGCGCGGACTTGACTGCCGAAGAGCCCGAGCTGCTCGACGGTCTGGTTGGCGCCGGTGCCGAGCATCTCGTACGGCCGGTTGGCGCTCAGGACCACCAGCGGCACTCGCGCGTAGTTGGCCTCGAGGACAGCGGGTCCGAGATTCGCGACGGCGGTCCCGGAAGTCATCACGATGGGGACCGGTCGTTTCCCGGCGATTGCCAGTCCGAGTGCCAGAAAGCCTGCTGTCCGCTCGTCGATCCGCATGTGCAGACGCAACCGGCCGTCGAGGTCGGCGGCCTGGAGGGCGAATGCGAGGGGCGCGTTGCGAGAGCCTGGACACAGCACGACTTCACGCACGCCACCACGAACCAGTTCGTCGACGACGGCTGTGGCTTGTGCAGTGGACGGATTCACGCCTTCAAGAGTGTCAGATGTTCGGGCGCAAGCATGCCCAGGGGCGGGGACAGCGGCATTATGTGTGGGTGCGCACACTCTTCGATCCAGCCGAGCTCGAACCCCGCCGGTTCTATCAGTTACTCACCGCTTCGGTGGTCCCCCGGCCGATTGCCTGGGTGTCCACCCTGTCGGCGGACGGCGTCGGCAATCTGGCTCCGTACAGCTTTTTCACCGTGGCAAGTTCGGCGCCGCCGATCGTGCAGTTCACGTCGGTCGGACGCAAGGACAGTCTGCGCAACATCGAAGCGACCGGCGAATTCGTGATCAACCTGGCGACTGCCAGGCTTGCCGACGTGGTGAACCAGAGTTCCGCCTTCTACGACGCCGAGGCCGACGAGTTTCTCGAGTTGAACATCCGTAGCGAGCCGAGCGAGCGGGTTCGCCCCGTACGGGTCGCCGACTCCCCGATCGCCATCGAATGCACGCTCCACCAGGTCATCGAGGTCGGCAATTCATTTGTCGTGATGGGAAATGTGGTGGCGGTCGCCGTACGTCCCGAGGCTGTCGCCGACGACGGCCTACCGGACTTCGCGGCAATCGCACCGATGAGCCGACTTGGCCGAGCGCAGTGGGGTCTTCCTCCCGAAGTCGTCGAAAAGGACAGACCCACCACTCCACAGCGACCGTAAATCAGGTTAGGGTTACCTGATTAGGTACGAGTAACAGATAATCAGGGAGCAACCAGTCATGGCCAAGCGCGCCAAGTTCGTGAAACCGGCCTCACGCAGCATCGTGTCGGCGCAGGTCGTGGCGAACAAACGAATCAGCCCCAGCTTCATCCGGGTGACCATTGCCGGCGAAGAGCTGTCCACCATCGCTCCGATGGGTGCCGATCAGTGGTTCCGCATGTTCATCCCGCAGGTCGGCCAGAGTGAACTCCGGTTGCCGAGCGCGGCCAGCAATCTCTGGTATGCGCAGTACCTGTTGATGTCCAAGGACACGCGACCGGTCGTGCGCAACTACACGATTCGCGCCTACCGTGCTGCCGGATCCGGTCTCTTCGGCGAGACCACGGAGATCGACATCGACTTCGCTTATCACGGCGACATCGGCCCGGCATCCGCGTGGGCGGACACCGCGTCGACCGGCGACGAGGTCGCCCTCTTGGACGAAGGCTGCATCTACAACCCCACACCCGAGGCCAAGTGGCAACTGCTCGTCGGCGACGAGAGTGCACTTCCGGCGATCATCGGCATTCTGGAATCCGCGCCCGCAGACCTGCGTGCCGAGGTCTTCGTCGAGATTCCGAACATCGAAGACAAGCAAGACATTCCGGAGTTGGCGAACGTCAACGTGCATTGGCTCGTTCGCGAGGACGAACACGCGACGCCGGGTGTTCTGACCCTCGAGACCGTCCGCGCCGCCGAACTGCCCGAGGGGCCGTCGTACACCTTTGTCGCCGGCGAACAGGCACTCACCACCGGGCTGCGTCGGCACCTCGTGAACGACCGGAAGTTCGCCAAAACCGACATCACCTTCACCGGCTTCTGGCGCCACGGACATTCGGCTCACTGACAACCGAACGTAAAAAACGAGCGGCCTGGGAGTTTCTCCCGGGCCGCTCGTTTTTTACGTTCGCTTATGCAGCGTGCTTCTGGATCACATCGCCCAGACGCGGCAGAGCTGCAGTCACATGCTTCTTGGCCGAACCGCGCAGCTTCGAGTACATCGACTTGACGACGGCCTTGTCGCTACCTTCGATACGCTCGTCCGTCACCTCGAGGAGGGAATCGGCAACCGCGTCGCCGCGGGCGCTGATGAAATCGGCGAAGCTGCCTTCACCGGAAGCCGAGAATTCCTGCCAGTACGGCTCGAGCTTTGCCACGAAAGCCGGCAGAAGCGCGGTGACGGCGTCCGGCACGATGGACGGGCTCACCTTCTTGACCGCGCCGTAGCCACCCTTGAGAGCCAGCCCTGAGGCCCCCGACTTATCCGAAACCTCTGCGTCGATCAAGGTCTGCACGTCCGCGACGACCGCGGGAACCCGTGACTCCTCGAGCAGGGTTTCGTTCAGAGCTGCAACCACTTTCGATCCCTTCATTCTTCACTGATGTTCATCAGGTCGCGCCCGAGACTATACGAAATTCGGCAGGTCTCTACTGCCGAGTATCCGATGGCAGCGCCTGGCCCTCTCCAACCACCAGTCGCGCCGGTCCGCGGGCGCGGCCAGCGTCTCGAGCAGAACCGGATCAGGCTCGACGGCACCAACGGACAAAGCGCCGTCGACGGCTGCTCCGGTGACCGCGATATCCCGGACGAACAGGCCGCCCGTGCCGAGGCCGCAGGCAAACGGAAGCCTGGGCAAGGCTGCCGCGGCCGCCAGTCCCGCGGACATCCCCACAGCCGTGTCCAGCGCACTCGAGACCACCACCGGCACCCCGTAGTCCGCCAGCTGCGCCGACAGCGCCACCACAGCACGCATTCCGCCCAGCGGGGGCACCTTCACGACGGCTACGTCCGCTCCCCCGGCTCGTACGACGCGCAACGGGTCCTCGGCACGGCGAATGCTCTCGTCGGCGGCGATCCGCACACCGGTCCCCGCGGCGCGGACGCTGACCAGTTCCTCGACGCTTGCACACGGCTGCTCCGCGTATTCGAGTTCACCGTCTTCGGTGATCGCTCGCAAAGCCGTGATCGCCTCGTCCACACTCCACCCGCCGTTGGCGTCGACGCGCACGTTCGGGATGTGCCGACGCACCTCGTTCACCCGGGCGACGTCCTGCGCCAACGACTGCCCCTTCTCGGCGACCTTGACCTTGGCGGTCCGGGCCCCGGGGAATCGCTCCAACAATTGCGGAACGGCAGAGGCGTCGATCGCCGGCACGGTGGCGTTGACGGGAACGGCGTGACGAAGCGCAGGCGGCGGACCCAGCCACGCCGCCTCGATCCCGGCGAGCAGCCACTGCGACGCCTCGTCGTCGTCGTACTCGACGAAGGGTGCGAATTCTCCCCACCCGGCCGGGCCACGAACGAGCAGAGCCTCACGAGTCGTGATGCCGCGAAAGCGAACTCGCATCGGCAGCGCGAGCACCACGGCGTCCGAGATCAGATCGTCGAACGAGGGGAACATCTCAGGGCTGTCCTGGAAGCAGTTCGATCATGAGCGCCTCACCGTCGGCGAGGAGCTTGCCGTCGAGGTCGGTCAGACGTGCGCTGACAAAGGTCTTGCGACCCTCGACCCGATCCACCTTCCCTTCGATCACCAGTTGCGTGTTGAGCGGAGTGATCGCGCGGTAGTTGATGTGGAGGTAGCCGGTCCGGGAAATCGGACGGCCACCCGCGTGGACCGTCATCCCGAAGACGTCGTCGAACAGCAAGGGCAGGACACCGCCGTGAGCGGCACCGTTGCCGCCCAGGTGGTAGCGGCGGAAGACGCCGGTACTGCGGACTCCTTCGGTGTCGAACTTCTCGACCATCCACGGGAGCATGAGGAGGCTGCCGCGTCCGGGCAGTTGGATGTTCGAGCCCGCGGGCGACTTGCCCTCCGGCACCTCGTACGGAGTCAACCGATCGGCAAGCTCCTCGGCCTGCGTAGCGATGTCTGCGAGTACGTCGTCGGGAACATTGGTCGAGACGGCAAGGTCCTGCAACCTGCGCATCGCTTCGACGAAGCGGCCGAAGTCCGGACCTGCGGGAGTATGCCGGAACCGTGGAAATCCGCCCCGCTTCTCACCGTCTGTGACGATCTCCGTGCCGTCTGCGGTTTGTTCGCTCATGACCTGCACGTTAGCGCGCCCGGGAACGTGTTCTACCTCAGGCATCCGTTAGACACGCGAGGCGTGCCTCTATCGTGACTGAGGTGACCTTCAACCCGCATCTCTGGCGCCCTGTTCCCGGATTCGAGAACCTCACCGACATCACGTACCACCGGCACGTCAGTCAAGGCACCGTTCGCGTCGCCTTCGACCGACCGGAAGTACGTAATGCGTTCCGCCCGCACACCGTCGACGAGTTGTACCGCGCGCTCGATCACGCCCGTATGACCTCCGACGTGGGAGCGGTCCTGCTCACCGGCAACGGACCGAGCGAGAAGGACGGCGGCTGGGCGTTCTGCTCGGGCGGAGACCAGCGCATCCGTGGCCGCAGCGGCTACCAGTACGCCGAAGGTGAAACGGCGGACACCGTCGACAAAGCACGCGCCGGACGCCTTCACATCCTCGAGGTCCAGCGCCTGATCCGCTTCATGCCGAAAGTCGTGATCTGCCTGGTCAACGGTTGGGCTGCGGGCGGCGGTCACAGCCTGCATGTGGTGTGCGACCTGACGCTCGCCAGCCGCGAGCACGCACGGTTCAAGCAGACCGACGCCGACGTCGGAAGCTTCGACGGCGGCTACGGCAGCGCCTATCTGGCAAAGATGGTGGGCCAGAAGTTCGCTCGCGAGATCTTCTTCCTGGGTGAGACGTACACCGCCGAGGAAATGCATCAGATGGGCGCGGTCAACAAGGTTGTCGACCACGCGGAACTCGAAAACGTCGCGATCGACTGGGCAGGCAAGATCAACGGCAAGTCGCCGCAGGCACAGCGGATGCTCAAGTACGCGTTCAACCTGCAGGACGACGGGTTGGTCGGCCAGCAGCTGTTCGCCGGTGAGGCAACACGTTTGGCGTACATGACCGACGAGGCCGTCGAGGGTCGCGACTCGTTCCTCGAAAAGCGTGATCCCGATTGGTCACCATATCCCTGGTACTTCTGAGACAGTAGGTGCGAGAGGGAGGTCGGACGTGGAGATTCTGAGTAGCCGTACGATATTGCGCCCGAGCGAGTACGAACGAACGCTGAGCTTCTACCGAGACACCCTCGGTCTGGCGATCGCTCGTGAATATCCCGGCGGCACAGTCTTCTTCGCCGGCCAAGGGCTGATCGAAGTCGCTGCGCACGGCGGCACCGGCGAGGGTGGCTTTCGCGGTGCGATCTGGCTGCAGGTCCGTGACCTCACTGCCGTTCAGACCGAACTGGTTCTCGCCGGGGTGAAGATCGCGCGCGAGGCAAGACAGGAACCGTGGGGTCTACACGAGATGTGGATCGCCGACCCGGACGGGACACCGATCGTGATGGTGCAGATCCCGGAGGACCATCCCATCCGACGCGATTCCCGGCCACCGTCCGCGTAGTCGAGACACCGCTGTAGCCGAGACACCGCTGTAGCCGAGCAATGACAGATGCCCGCCACGACTTTCGTGGCGGGCATCTTTCGGTTCTTCACAAAGATCAGTTGCGCGTGCTCAGCGCCTGAGAGATCTGATCTGTCTGTGCCTGGCCCTCGAGCAGTTGGCGAACCAACCACAGCCGCAGCACCTTTGCCACCGATGCGGCCAGGAAGAGTGCGGCACCGGCCACTGTCAGGGCGAGGAAAACCACGGTGAGGATCTGGTACGACACCAGATCCCGCAGGTCCGAGAGCGTCAGCGAAGAGATGTAGACGACGAAGGCGCCGACCACTCCGACGACCATGAGCACCAGGCCCGCGATGCGCGTCGCCGCGTCGCCGCCTGCCTGCTTCTTGTCCAGCTTCAACTCTGCGATGTTCTTCTTGAATTCCTCACGGCGATCTTCGGCGAGAGTAGTCATCGTCATCCTCCTAGATAACTGGTAGAAAGTTCGTTTTCGATGTCGTGTGGATCGCCGGTCTTGACGACGCGTCCCTGCAACATCAGTGCGGCCGAGGTCGCGATGGGCAGCACCGCTCGCGCGAACTGCTCGGCGACGAGAATGGAAATGCCTTCGGCTGCAAGCGAGCCGACGACGTCGTACATCTGCGAGACGATTCGAGGTGCGAGACCCATCGACAGCTCGTCGAGCAGGAGCACCGTCGGGTGAGTGCCGAGTGCCCGTGACAGCGCCAGCATCTGCTGCTCACCACCGGACATCGATCCGGCCAACTGTCCGCGCCGCTCCCCCAGGATCGGGAACCTGCCGTACGCAACCTCTTCGAGTTCGGCCAGCCCGACGCCCGTTCCGGTGGCGATCCACAGGTTTTCCCGCACAGTGAGGTTGGCGAAGATCCCGCGTCCTTCGGGGATGGAGCAGACCCCCAGCCGAGCCAACTCCGAAGGCTCGACTCCGTTCACGACCTGGCCCGCGAGCCGGAACTCGCCGCGGGTGACCGGAAGGACGCCCGAGCAGATCTTGAGCGTCGACGTCTTGCCGCCACCGTTGGGTCCGAGTAGCGCCACCACGGCGCCCGGTTCCAGAATCAGGTCCACCCCGTGCAGAACTTCGATGGATCCGTAACCGGCGCGGACACCGGACAGTTCGAGCAACGGTTCGGCGCGGTCGGGGCTGCGTATACCCTCGTCGATTTTCGCCTCGCCAATTTTCGCTGACGTCATACCGCCTCCTCCTCGGTCCCGATGTAGGCCGCGATCACTTCCGGATCCGTCCGGATCTTCTCCGGATCACCCGAGGCGAGGACTGCGCCGTAGTCGAGCACGTGGATGGTCGAGCACACTTTCATCACCAGCGGAATGTCGTGCTCCACCAGACAGATTCCGAGTCCACCCGCAGCAAGTTCGGTGAGCATCTCGGCAAAGACCTCGGTTTCCTGCTCGGTCTGACCCGAGGCCGGTTCGTCGAGCAGCAGCACTCGCGGGTCGGTCATGAGCGCCCGTGCAACTTCGACGACGCGGGCGCGTCCGGTGGGGATGTCCGCGACGTCCTTGTCCGCGACATCCGTCAGCCCGGTCAGCTCCAGCAGACGATCCGTCTCGCTGTCCACGTCGATCTTGTTGCGGCCGTTCGCCTTGTGGATGTCTCCGGCGACGCGCAGGTTGTCACGCACCGACAGCGAGACGAACAGTTCGAGCCGCTGGAAGGTACGTGCAAGCCCGCGACCTGCCCGCTTGTGCGGCGGTAGCTTCGTCACGTCGACGCCGCCGAGGAACACCTGACCGGACGTGGGTTTCTGCAGCCCGGTGATGGTGTTGAAGAGCGTCGTCTTGCCGGCACCGTTCGGTCCGATGAGTCCTGTCACGGTGCCGGGTTGCACGGTGAGCGAAACGTCCTTGACCGCGACGTGTCCACCGAAACGAACGCTCACACCGCGCGTTTCGAGAAGTGGTGTATCAGACATGGACGGTCAACTCCTTCGGCGAGCCACCCTGGTACTGAGGAATCCCCAGTTCGCGGTCGATCTCGTCACGGATCTCGGGGCTGTAAGGGACATCGATCCCGATGTCCTCGGGAACGACTGTCGCTTTGGCGGCCAGTTCCTCCGGAGTGAGAACCGCGCTGGGCATGACCATCTCACCGATCACCGGCAGCATGAACACCACCGCGATCGTGATGGACGCGAACCACCAGTTGCCGAGTACACCGGTCAGAGCAAGGACGTAGGTCAGCAGAACGACTGCGGCGCCGCCGATCAGAACAGGCTTGGCACCGGCGAGCCGTCGGTAGCCCTCGATCACGCTGTGGACCGTTCCGCTGGGGTTCGCGCCGACGCCGATGCCGATCAGTGCCGGGCTGACTGCCGCGATGTTGCCGAAGAGCAGCCACATTCCCTCCAACTCCGGTTGCGCCGAAGCCAGATTGGTGAACGAGACCATGATGACCGCAAACCCGATTCCGGCCATCAGTCCACCGAACAGGGCGCCGGTGACGTATCCGATACCCGCGACGACGGTCAGCATGAGCAGCGAGAGGCTGACCATGATGGCAAAGCTCTCGCCCGAGACGGACCCCATGGCGCTCGACATCAGAATGCCGCCGAGACCGGCGATCCCCGAAGAGATCATGAAGACGCTCAGCTTGAGCCGAACCAGGCTCTGTCCGAGCATGGCCGAACCGGCCGGGCTGTCCTTCATCGCCGCGAGACGGCGCCCGTAGCCGCTGTTACGCAACGCGATGACGCCGACGCCGAGTATCGAGAACAGCGCGGTCACGGTCATCAGGAACACCGTCTCGTTGCTCAGATCGAGCGGACCGATCTTCAGCGGAGGGAGGGCGATGTTCCCGTCCTTGAACAGCGAGTACTTCATGCCGAACATCTCGTGTTCGGTGGTGTCACGAAGAACCATGTTGGAGAGGAACACTCCGAAGGCCATGGTTGCCAGCGCGAGATACAGCCCTCTCAGCCGCAGCGCCGGTAGGGCGACGAGGCCACCGATCACGGCGGTGACGAGGACTCCGACGACGATGCCCCACAGGTTGAGGTGCGCAGCCAACCCGGAACCGGAGATCCCGAAGTGGAAGGCCACGATGGTAGCGATAGCGCCGAAAGACACCGGCGCCAAGTTCAATTCACCCGCGTAACCGGTGAGGAGTGTGAGCGAGAGCGCGATGATCGCGAAAGTCATTCCGATGGTCAGTGTGGTGACGGCGGACGTCACCATCAGCAGACGGATCAGGTAGACGATGACGATCAGTGCCAAGCCCCAGACGACGGCCTTGCGCACGCTCGGCACGTGGTAACGCTCGCGAGTACGGGTGACCGCTCCACGCAACCGGTCCTGTGGGAGCACGATCAGCACCACGAACAGCGCGATCATCGGCAGGGAGACACGGAAATTCGACGTCCAACTCCAACTCGTCGGGAAGTACGCCAATACGTACGTACCGGCAAGCCCGAGGACCACGGCGCCGACGAACGTGCGCGGAATGCTGCGCAACCGGCCGAACATGGCCGCGGCAAACGCGTCGATCACCAAGAGTGTCAACATGTTCGCCTCGAGTGTGCCGCCACTGATCGGGGTGATCAGGATGCCGGCCAGGACTGCGAGCGTCGAACCCATCGCCCAGGACAGGGCCGCAAGACGCTCCGGATTGTGGCCGTTGAGGCGCAACAGTTCCGGATCGTCGACGACGCCGCGCATCGCGACACCGGCGCGGGTGCGCGTGAACAGGATGCGCAGGCCGACGGCGATGGCGATCGCAACGAGGATGCAGATCAACTCGTGGTAGCGGATGCTCGCGCCGAACACCGTGATCTTGGACTGGTCGCCGAAGAACATCTGCATCGTCCGAGCGGTCTCGGGGTGCCAGAACCAGTGCGAGATCGAGAGCATTCCGAGCAGGATCGAGACCGTCACAACGATTTTGGTGACCTCGGCGGTATCGCGCAGACCCTTCATGATCAGGACGTAGAGGCCGAGGCCCATCAGTGGCCCGACCAGGACGAGTGAAATCAGCAAAGCGACGACGGTGGGAAGTTCCCAGCCGTAGCGCAACTGCCAGTAGATGAACGCACCGAGCATTGCCTGTGCACCGTGCGCGAAGTTGAAGATGCCTGACGTGTTGTACGTGAGTACCAGCCCGGAGGCGGCGATCGCGTACACCGACCCCAGGACCAGGCCCAGGATCGTGAAAGTGACAAAAGTGTTCATGGCTGAACCCTCGTTAGGGACTCGGGCGGCGGTTGGCGCTCGCCGCCCGAGTCGGAAGAATCAGGACTGCGGCTTGATGACGTTGGCGTTCTGGTACTTCGTCGACACGCGGTCAGCCCCGAGTTCGGTTCCCCAGGTGCTCTTGTCGGTCGCGACGAGGTACTTGGGGTCGCACTTGAATTCGCCCGCGGTGGACGGGAATGCCTGCGCGTAGGTACTGCCCTTCAGCGAGGTCATGAGTCCGCAGGTGGCCGGCATGTTCTTGCCGGGATCGGTGACGGCATGCAATCCGCCGCCGTCCCACTCGTGAATGTTCGAGAGTTCGTTCACCATGCACTGACGCGTCAGATCGCTACCGCACTCGTCCGCGGCGGCCGCCCACAGCAGGAACGACGACGCCGCCTGCATACCGAGAAGCGCAGTCTTGCCACCTTGCTCGGAGACAAGATCGACGTACTTCTTCACTGCGGGGACCTTGTCCGCGTTCTCGAGCATCTGGAAGGTCATGCCCGCGTTGAGGTTGTCGAGCAGTCCGGTGTCCTTGTTCCAATCGGAGACGGTCGCGCCGTACCAGGTGGCTTCACCGAAGAAGATGGGATCGATCCCGACCTGATCGAGCGCCTTCACGAAGTTCAGCTCCGACGGGCTCGCCGATCGTGACGTCCAGATCCCCTTCGCGCCGCACTCCTTGTACTTCTCGGCGAACGGCACATAGCTCGATTCCCCCTCGTAGTTGAGGGTGACGCCGCAATCCTTGAGCTTGAAACCCGCAGCCTCGGCGATCGAGCGAATCTTCGTGGTGGAGCTGATGATCGTGGGCATCGTGCTGTTGACGACGTCGAAGTCGTTCACCAGATCGGGGTGCATCTCGGCCATCTGGAACCACTGCGAACCGTTCGCGTAGTCGACCGGGAACGGGACACCCTGGAATGTCATCGGTCCGTTGGCTGCGTCGGGTGACACGGTGAAGCCTGGCACGGACACCAGGTTGCACGCGACACGCGTCTGCTCGGCGGTCTGATCCATCGCGAAGCCGTAGCCGACCATCATGAACTGGCTCGCGCACGCTTCCTGCATGACCGAGTTGGCCTGCGTCATCGCGGCGTCGTAGTCGGTACCGACAACCTTGCGGCCGTTGATGCCGCCCTGATCGTTGCACCAAGAGATGAGCGCGTTCACCGCATCGCTCATTTCCTTGTTCAGCCCAGGAGACTTCACATAACCGCGGTCGTCACCGAACCCGATCTTGATCTCGGTGTCGCTGACGCCTTGATCGGTTGCGCCGGTGGCGTCGCCTTCACCACAGGGCGAATCGAGGGTGCCGAACTTCGCGTCGGATGTGCTCGACGCAAGGTCTGCGCTGACGCCGGGTCCGCCGACAGCGACGGCGTAGGGATCGTCACCACGATTCGATGCGCAGGCTGACGCCAGAACGGCGGTCGCGGCGAGTGCCACGATCAGCTTCGTGGACTTGTTGGGCTTCACGGTCGGAGCTCTCCTTCTCACTGACAGACACCGAGAAACAGGGGTGAAACCCCTGTTCCGGTGCGCTCGGTGCCCGTAGGTAATCAGCGTTTAAAACGGTCCGAATGTGCCTTCCCGGTGAGTGAGACCAAAAAGTGAGGTCCCACACAGGGTTCCGATTTCGTGGCGCTGAACACATCGCGAACGGCAGCGCCGCAGCCCACGCGCGGGGACGTACTCCGCGGAGCCCCTGTTCGCATCCCGTTCGCTGTACTTTTACGCGTTCGATACGCACAATTCACGTTGTGACCGCAGAGCTCGTAATCCTCCTGGTGGTAGTTGTCACCGCCCTCGCGTTCGATTTCACGAATGGTTTTCACGACACCGGTAACGCAATGGCCACCTCCATCGCGACCGGAGCACTCAAGCCCAAAGTTGCGGTCACACTTTCCGCGATCCTGAACCTGGTCGGTGCGTTCCTGTCCGTCGAGGTCGCTGCGACCGTGGCCAAAGGCGTCGTCAACCTCGGCGCGGTCAGTGGGCAGGATCTGCTGCTGATCGTCTTCGCCGGTCTCGTCGGCGGAATCATCTGGAATCTGGCGACCTGGCTGCTCGGATTGCCGTCGAGCTCCTCACACGCACTGTTCGGCGGATTGATCGGCGCCGCAATCGCCTCCATCGGTATGGGCGGCGTCGAGTGGGGTGGAGTTCTGACCAAGGTCGTCGTCCCCGCGATCCTCGCGCCGGTCGTCGCGGCCCTGGTCGCAGGCGTCGGTACCAAG
The DNA here is from genome assembly GCF_058793255.1 of Rhodococcus sp. MPR-R1B. Classification (NCBI taxonomy): domain Bacteria; kingdom Bacillati; phylum Actinomycetota; class Actinomycetes; order Mycobacteriales; family Nocardiaceae; genus Rhodococcus; species Rhodococcus sp. MPR-R1B. The sequence goes on along the minus strand of NZ_JBXAFO010000012.1, from coordinate 163,117 downwards.
CTCGTGTACCGAATCACCGCATCCGTCAAGGAAGACGAGCGTGAGCGCGGTTTCCGTTTCGGCCAGATCGGCACCGCCTCGCTGATCTCACTTGCGCACGGCACCAATGACGCCCAGAAGACTATGGGCGTCATCTTTTTGGCCCTGGTCGCTCACGGCACCATCACCGCCGAGACCGAGATGCCGTTCTGGGTGAAGTTCACCTGTGCCGTCGCGATCGCTCTCGGCACCTACCTGGGCGGTTGGCGCATCATCCGCACCCTGGGCAAGGGCCTTGTCGAGATCGCCGCGCCGCAGGGTCTGGCAGCCGAAGCGTCGTCCGCCGCCATCATTCTCACGTCGAGCCACCTCGGACTCCCCCTCTCGACCACCCACGTCGCCACCGGATCGATCCTCGGTACCGGCATCGGGCGCAAGGGCGCCGAGGTCCGCTGGGGCGTCGCAGGCCGGATGGCCGCCGCCTGGTTGATCACCTTGCCGTCGGCTGCAGTGGTCGGCGCCATCTGCTGGGCACTCGCGCATCTGATCGGCGGCCTGGCCGGCGTGCTCGTCGTCTTCGCTGCCCTCATCGCGTTCGCGATCTTCATGTACCTGCGTTCGCGTAAGGAACCCGTAGACGCCGCCAACGTGACCGCCGAATGGGACGAGAATCCGGATGCGACGGCTCGCGAGATTCCGACTGCTGATCCCACTCCGTCCACCGAACCCACTCGCAACTCCTGAAAGGGGCGCAAGAGAATGCATCTACTCACCGATACCCTCGATTCGCTCTGGCAGGTAGTGGCAGTCGGACTGCTCTTCGGAGCCGGACTGCCGGCGATCTTCGCCTTCGGCCTCAAGTCGCTGAGTCTGCCGAACGCCGACGGCACCGAAGGACCGTCCACCCTGGGTAAAATGGGTGCGTACCTCTGTTTTGCGGTCGTGCTCGTCACGATCTTCGCCGGAATTCTGTTGTTGATGAAGAACTTCTTGGCCAGCACGTTCGGAATCCACGTCTTCTGAGTGGTCGTCGCGGCGCACCACTGAAACCACCGAAACGAAAATGAGGCCGAGGATTTGAGCAAGTATTCATTGCGCAGCGTGCTCGACTGGCTGCGTGCCGGGTATCCCGAGGGCATCCCGGACAAGGATCATTTTGCGCTGCTCGCCGTTCTCCGTCGTCGTCTGACCGACGAGGAGATCGAGCAGGTCGTTTCGATGTCCATCGAGTCGGCACACGAAGTGCCGGACCGCCACGTCGACTACGACACCATCCGCGCCATCATCGAGGGAATCCTCAACGAGGAGCCGTCCGAGGACGACGTCGATCGTGTCACCGAAAGGCTGCGCGCAGGTGGGTGGCCGGTCATCGAAGACGTGGACACCGACAACGAAGTTCGAGACGTGAGCTGACGTCATGGCCCTTCCGCCCTTCCTCACGTCGATAGTCGGCTGGTTGCGGGCCGGCTATCCCAATGGCGTCCCCGAGCAGGACTACATCCCACTTTTCGCGCTCCTCACTCGCAGACTCTCCGAAACCGAGGTCGACGCCGTCGCCGATGCGTTGATCGAGGACGGCGATCTGCCCATCGAGAAGACCGACATCCAGGTCCTCATCACGAAGATCACCAACGAGATGCCACTCGAAACCGACGTCGACCGCGTACGAAGCCATCTGGCTGCCGGTGGTTGGCCGCTGGCCGGGCCGGACGTCCGGTGAACGTTCTTCGCACACTGGCCGTTCCACAGGGTGAGGCGGTCTTCGAGGTACTGCCTGCCATCGCGCAGATCCTGGACGGCGTGCACGACGCCGTGCTTCCCGTCCCGGCGGCCGACGCACGCGAGACGGCCCGACTGAGCGACGCTCTGCACCCCGATCAGCCCATCGACGACGGCATCTCGCTGGTGGTCGCCACGTCGGGGACCACCGGAACCCCGAAGGGCGCGATGCTCGCCGCGAGCGCACTGCGAGCCAGCGGCGACGCGACCCATGAACGCCTCGGCGGCACCGGATCCTGGTTGCTGGTTCTCCCCCCGCACCACATCGCCGGGATGCAAGTTCTGTTGCGCAGTGTCCTCGCCGGAACACAACCGGTGATCGTCGACGTCAGTGCGGGTTTCGACCCTGCCGCATTGCCGGGCGCTGTCGCCGCGATGAGCGGACCGCGCCGCTACACCTCGTTGGTGCCGACGCAGTTGGTCAAGGCACTCGGTGATCGCGCCGCGGTCGAGGCTCTGGCTTCGCTCGACGCGGTTCTGCTCGGCGGCGCTGCTACTCCCGCACCGGTACTCGCGCAGGCCACCGAAGCGGGCATCACCGTCGTCCGCACCTACGGGATGAGCGAAACGTCCGGCGGTTGCGTCTACGACGGAATCCCGTTGTCCGGAGCGCAGATTCGTATCGACGACGGCCGAGTTCTGCTGGGCGGTCCGATGCTCGCGTCCGGGTACCGCGGGCTTGCCGACCACCCCGCTTTCGCCGAGCCCGGGTGGTTCCGGACCGACGACGCCGGATCAGTGGTCGACGGAGTCCTGCGCATCACCGGCCGGTTGGACGAGGCAATCTCCACCGGCGGGCTGACCGTCGTACCGCAGGTGGTCGAGGCCGCGCTGGCCGATCACCCCGCCGTTCGCGAGTGCGCGGTGATCGGCATCAAGGACCCGCGGCTGGGGCAGCGGGTGGTGGCCGTGGTCGTACCCGAGGGCGAAGCTCCGACGCTCGACGAACTGCGCGCACATGCTCAGCGGACACTCGACGTCACCGCGGCGCCGCGGGAACTCTTCGTCGTGGACGCGCTCCCCCTGCGTGGACCGGGAAAGCTCGACCGCGCCGCCCTGGTAGAGCGGTTCAGCTAGCAGCCGCAGCACCGACCTCGCGCGCTGTGCAAGTAACCGCAAGTTCCACGCAAGGTCCATGCAAGATCGGTCTGCCAAGCTTCATCCCATGAACCACACAGCTTCGCCTCTTGCCATCGAGGCCGACGGACTCGTCAAGAAGTTCGGCGAGCACCGCGCGGTCGACGGCGTCAGCCTCACCGTCCCCACCGGCTCGGTGTTCGGCGTCCTCGGGCCGAACGGCGCCGGCAAGACCACCACCGTCCGCATGCTCGCCACTCTCCTTCGCCCCGACGGCGGTGAGGCGCGCATCTTCGGCCACGACGTCAGCCGTGAACCCACCGCGGTCCGATCCCTGATCGGCGTCACCGGCCAGTACGCCTCCGTCGACGAGGATCTGACGGCGACCGAGAACCTCGTGATCTTCTCGCGGCTGCTCGGCCTGAGCCGCCGCGATGCGCGCACCAAGTCCCTGGAACTCCTCGAGGAGTTCGATCTGGTCGAGGCCGCGACCAAACCGCTGAAGAACTTCTCCGGTGGCATGCGTCGACGCCTGGATCTGGCGGCAAGCCTGATCGCGCGCCCGCCGCTGCTGTTTCTCGACGAGCCCACCACCGGCCTCGATCCGCGCACCCGCGCCCAGATGTGGGTGACCATCCGGCGACTCGTCGCCGAGGGTTCGACGGTGTTGCTCACCACGCAGTACCTCGACGAAGCCGATCAACTGGCCGATCGCATCGCGGTGATCGACCGCGGCCGCGTGATCGCCAACGGCACCGCCGACGAACTCAAGGCTTCGGTCGGGATCTCCTCGCTCCAACTCAAGCTGGTCGATCGTGATCGCACCGAGGAGGCTCGCTCGCTCATCGCCGCTGCGCTGAGCGTCGAGGTGGGTGTCACTCCCGAGGTCGGGCGGATCACCGCCCCGCTGAGCGACCCGTCGATCACGGCGGACCTGTTGATCCGTCTGCGTGAGCAAGGTATCGCCGTCGACGAAATCAACGTACAGAAACCCAGCCTGGACGAAGTGTTCCTGACCATCACCGGGCACCAGCCCGAAGACGGTGGTCGCAACGACGCCCAGTCCGACAACGACTCCGATCGGAGCGTCGCATGACAACCACTCTCACCAAACCCCGGTCGCCGATAGCCCAGCCGGATGCCGCACCCCGCCGCATCAGCCTGCAGCAGAGCTTCGCGAACACGTTCACGATGGCGTACCGCGGAATTCTCAAGATCAAGCACAACCCCGAGCAACTGTTCGACGTCGTCATCCAGCCGATCATCTTCACGTTGATGTTCACCTACATCTTCGGCGGCGCGATCGCCGGTGACGTGACGGCATATCTGCCGACGATCATCCCCGGCATCCTCGTCCAGACCGTCATCACCGGTTCCATCGTCACGGGCACTCAGCTTCGTGAGGACATGGACAAGGGCGTGTTCGACCGCTTCAAGTCCCTTCCCATCGCTCGTATCGCCCCGCTGTCCGGTGCATTGCTCGCCGACGTCGTGCGCTACGGCATCGCCACGACCATCACGTTCATCGTCGGTTTCGCGATGGGTTACCGCCCCGCAGGCGGCGTGGTCGGCATTCTGTCTGCCGCGATCCTGGTCATGGTGTGCGCGTTCTCCATCAGCTGGATCTTCGCTCTCATGGGCGTGCTGATGAACAAAGCGTCCACGGTGCAGGGTGTTTCGATGCTCGTGCTGTTCCCGCTGACGTTCCTGTCGAATGCGTTCGTCGATCCTGCCACCATGCCGAGTTGGCTTCAGAAGTTCGTGAACGTCAATCCGGTCTCACACCTGGTGACCGCGGTTCGCGAGCTGGCCAACGACGGCCACTTCGGTATCCACGTCGTGTGGTCGCTGGTGGGCGCCGCGGTGATCGTTGCCGTCATGGCACCTTTGACCGTGCGGATGTACATGCGCAAGACATAAGTCCCGCACCATCGTCCAGACCTAGTCCAGCACCGGTCCGCGAAGCGCAGCCAACACTGCTTCGCGGACCGCTCTGCGTGAGTAACCCGATACCTTCTCGGTTTCCACAGACCACCTGTCGGCTCCGACCAGACCAACCGCGAAGTCGGAGAGGCGCGCGTGATGGAGCGAGACGAAGTCTTGTCTCCCCGGCATTTTCAACGACAAAGCCATCAGTTCGACTCCGCGTTCGATGTTGCCCGTGACAAGATCGAACGACCCGATCGCCGACGCCAACGAACCCGCGAGCGGCAGGTCCGCGTAACCGTTGGGATCGAGCTTGAGAGCACTCGACTCCTTCATCTGCAGAACGCGGCCCGCCACCAGTTCGTGCCGGCCGTGAACTGCGTGAGCGCACACAGCCGCGGCACCGAGCAGAACGACGAAGGGATCACCGAAGATGTTCTCGATCGCAGAACCCAACAGCTCCAGCGCTTCTCGATACCGAGCCAAGCCCTCGTCGATACGGCCGTCCGCGAGATCCGCCTCGGCGATACTCGCTGTGAGCGCCGCGCGCCGTTGATCGGTTTCGATGGCCCCGGTCCCACCCGAATGCGCCAATGCCGGACGTGCACGATCGAGAAGCACCCGACCACCAGCGGTGTCACCGGCCGCGATCATTGCTCCGGCTTGAAAGCAGATGAGCTGCATCGCCTCGTCACGCGCACCGAGGCGTTCCATCGACGCCGCCGCGATCGCGTAGAACTCGATGGCCTCGCCATAGCGGGCGGATTGGCTGTGAACCGACCCGACATGTTGGGCCGCCATCGCCAGACCCCACTCGTCACCGATGCTGGTGGCGTAGTCGAACAGAGTCTCCCCGTCCAGCAACGCACCGCGCAGATCTCCGATGTTCTCCCGCATGTTCGAACGCGCGGACAGCGCCGCCATTCGGGTCTCGGGATCGGAACTGCGAACGCCTTCGGCCACCAACCGCGCAAGTTTGTGGTTGGCGATCCCACTCGTGGTCAGCTTGATCAGAAATGCGAACAACGGACCGAGATCATCGCGCTCACGCAACAGCTTTCGAAGTCGGATCCGCGCACGGGCATGGTTTCGATCGGCCTCTCCGAAGAAGAGATGCATCGCCACCAGGATGAACGTAGCGCCCACCAGTTCTGCATTCACGTCGCGCAGATCGTTGTCCGCGGTCGCCCCGACGATCTTCGACGCCCAGTTCGAAATTTCCGAGTTCGATCCTCGTACGGCCCACAGAATCGCAAGGACGGGGAAGACGTTGGCTACGGTCACCGCGTCGCCGCGTTCCACGGCCCAGCGAAGTACAGCCAGAAGGTTGTCGTGCTCGGCGTCGAGGTCGGCAATCAGACGGAGCTGATCCGTCCGTGCACGCACGACGGCATCCTCGGCGATCGCAATCGCCCAGTCGTCGAGGCGCCGAATCACTTCCGGTCCCTCCCCGGACGCGGCGAGTTGCTCCTCGCCGTATTCACGGACAGTCTCGAGCATGTAGTACCGAAGATCTCCCTGCCCGTCGCTGACGGAAAGAAGTGACTGATTCACCAGCGCTTCGACGGCACTTGCCACATCGGTCAACTCGCCCCACCCGGCAACGGCCTGCGCCGAAGAAAGGGTGAAGCCGGCCGGGAATCGGCACAATCGACGCAACGCAATCTGATCCCCGCTGCCCAACAGATTCCAGCTCCAGTCGATCACCGCGTGCAGGGTGCGATGCCGATCCGGAGACGTCGGATCATCGGAGCGCAACAACGCGAACCTGTCTCGCAGTCTCGAACCGATTTCGTCGACGCTCATGGTGCGGACCCGCGCGGCAGCGAGCTCGATCGCCAGCGGGAGTCCGTCGAGCGTCGTACACAGCTTGACGACCGCGTCGACGTCCAGATGAACAGACGGCCGCACCGCACGGGCTCTCGCCGAGAAGAGTTCGACTGCCGAGCCGGTTCCGTCTTCGATCGCCAACGGCGGCAACGGGTACACCGCCTCGGCACTGATCATGAGCGGAGAACGACTGGTGGTCAGTACCGTCAGCTGACGACCGGCCGCGATCATCTCGGCCACGATCTCCGAACACGCGCCGATCACGTGCTCACAATTGTCGAGGATGAGCAACATCGGACCGGCGGACAGCGCCTCTTTGAGTCGCTCTCTCGCCGAATGCGTTCGGCCGACGGTCAATTTGCCTGGCGCCAGATCGGATTCGCTGATTCCGAGGGTGCCTCCGATGGCCGCGATGACATCTTCGCTGCTGCGCAACGACGCCAACTCCACGAGGACCACCGAGACGCCCGGCTGGTTCACGGATCCGCGCAAGCCCAATTCGTGTGCGAGACGGGTCTTTCCGGCGCCACCAGGTCCGAGAATGGTGACGACGCGCGAGCGGGCGAGCAAGGATTCGATCTGGTCGATGTCGTTGTCGCGACCGAGCAAGGTGTTGGGGGCAGCGCGGAGACCGATCGCACGCGCGGCCCGCGGTGTAGCCGCAGGTGCCCCGAGAAGTTCAGCATTGAGGGTCACCAGTGCGGGTGACGGATCAGCGCCCAGGCGATTGGCGAGGTGGTTGCGGAACTCCGCGAACACTTCGAGTGCCTCGTTGACTCGGCCTGCTCCGGCGAGCGCACGCATCAACGCCTCGGCCGCTGTGTCGTCGAATGGGCTCGCCAGATGGCGTCCGCGCACCAGGGGAATGGCTGCCGCGTACTCCCCCAATGTGAGCAACGCGTCGATCTGCGCCGTCTCCAGTTCGTCGTACACCCGGCCTGCGTCGAGCGCCAGACGATCTGCAACGTCGCCGACGACGTCACTCCCGGGGGTACCGCGCCACAGGCGCAATGACGCGGTCGTGACGGCGAGCGCTTCGGACGCGTCGGCGCCGACGGTGCGCAGACCACGGGCGGCGTCCGCAGCCCTGGCCAGGTCGACACGCTCCCGAGCGAGAGTGAGCCGGTATCCGGCCGCCGTGACTTCGAGGGCCCCGTCCGGGAGTGCAGATCGCAGGCGCGAGACCTGAGTGTGGAGGGCGTTCATCGGTGAGCGCGGCGGCTCCAGCCCCCAGACGTCGTCGATCAGGCTCTGCGCGGTACGTGGCTCACCCGGATTGCGAGCCAGCGCAACCAGCAGAGTTCGAGCTCGCGGACCCGGCAACGGAACCAGACGATCGCCCACTTTGGTCGAAACGGGTCCGAGCAAGGCAATGTCTGCCAGGTCTTCGCCCGACTGCGCGTACCTGGCGCGCTCACTCACGTCTCGAGTCATGTGCTGATCCACCGCGTTCGATCGTATTGCACAGTGCAAAGATCGTTGTATGGCAACAGCTGCTCAATGGATCGAAGGCGCGAGGCCGCGCACACTCCCGAACGCGATTGCGCCCGTGCTGGTCGGCACCGGAGCCGCGGCGTCCCTGGACCTCGCAGTGTGGTGGAAGGCGCTCCTGGCACTGATCGTCTCCTTGGCCTTGATCGTCGGGGTGAATTTCGCGAACGACTACTCCGACGGAATCCGCGGAACGGACGACGACCGCGTCGGGCCACTGCGCTTGGTCGGATCGAAGTTGGTCAGTCCCGGAGCTGTGAAGGCCGCGGCGATCAGCTGCTTCACCGTTGCCGCGGTAGCCGGGTTCGTTCTGGCGGCGACCACAGCCTGGTGGCTGGTTGCGGTCGGCGTGTTCTGCATCATCGGTGCCTGGTTCTACACCGGCGGCAAGAAGCCTTACGGATACAGCGGGTTCGGCGAGATCGCCGTGTTCATCTTCTTCGGACTGATTGCAGTGCTGGGAACTCAGTTCGTACAGGCCGAGCGGGTGGATCTGGCCGGGCTGGCCGGCGCGATCGCCATCGGCTCGTTCTCGAGCGCGGTGCTCGTTGCCAACAATCTTCGAGACATCCCGACCGACACCGAGTCCGGAAAGATCACTCTCGCAGTCCGGCTCGGCGACGCCAGGACACGCACGCTGCACGTGATCCTGCTGGCCGTCCCGTTCGTCGCGACCCTGCTGCTGATCCTGCGTACTCCGTGGGCATTGCTCGGATTGCTGGCGTTGCCACTGGCAATCCGAGCCAACGCCCCACTGCGTTCGGGCGGGCAGGGTATGGCCCTGATCCCCGCGTTGCGCGACACCGGACTCGCCATGCTCGTCTGGGGTGCCGCGACCGCAGTTGCGCTCAGTCTCGCCTGAAAGTCGACGGACTCAACGGTTGTCCGGGACGAACGCGCTGAGCAGGAAGTTCACGATCGAGATGATCAGCGCGCCCCAGACTGCCGTCCAGAAGCCGTCGACCGTCAAGCCGTAGGACGTTCCGGACGAGATCCACGCCGTCAGCATCAGCATGAGGGCGTTGATCACGAGCGTGAACAATCCGAGAGTCAGGATGAGCAGCGGTAGCGAGAGAAGCTGCACTACCGGCTTGATGAACGCGTTGACCACCGTGAAGATCAAAGCGATCACCGCGATCACGAGAACCGTGCCCCAGGTGCCGTTGTCGTGGTTGGCGATCGTGATGCCGGTGACCCACGCCGACGCCAGCCAGATGGCTATGCCGTTGATGATGAGACGTGCCAGAAATGTCATGTCTGAATGCTGGCACATCCCTCCCGTGCATGCGGAACCGTGCCGAATCTAGGCCGCGCGATTCATCTTCGCTTCCAACCGCTCACGGATCGCCGACATCGTGACCTGCGTTTCGAGGGCCTGACGGGTAGGCCCGTCGGCGACACGCAGGATGCCGAGCAGGATGTGTTCGGCGCCGATGCGATTGTCCTTGTGCGCGAGCGCTTCACGGAGCGAGAGTTCCAACACCTTCTTGGAGTCCTTCTCGAATCGTGAACGAGGGAACCCGAATCGGCTCTTGCGAGAAGTATCGACGCCGTCCGGCACAGGAGTCTCGTCCAGCACACCTTCGCCGAAGGACTGCTCGAGACTCTCCCGAACCGCATCGAGATCGATGCCGATCGACTTGAGTATCTCGGCGTCGTCGTCGAAATTGTTCGAGCTACCTTCGTTCGAGCCGGCGCCGGCGTGGCGGATCACGTCGAGCGTGACACCAGACTCGGTGAGCACCTCGGTGGCGATGCCCCGATCAGAGGTGAGCAGCGCGGTCAACAGTTCCATCGGAGTGACAGGACCGGAGCCGGCGACAGCATCGACAACGACGCCTCGAGCCTGTGCGGAGAACCTTTCGAACATGGCAATTACCTGCCCTTCTCGCGCAGTGAACGCAGCATCGATTCCGACTGCGCGGACGCGTATTTCTTGTGGACGGCTTGACGGCTGACCTCGAGAGCTTCCGCGATCGCCTGCCAGGACCATCCGTGACGGCGCGCATTGGCGACCTGAATGGCCTCGAGTTTTTCGAGTAGACGACGCAGCGCTCGAACAGCACGCAATCCCTCGGTGGGATCCGGGCTACCGGCGGCAGCAGCGAGAGAGGTTGCTTCGGTCATGTTGTCAATTTAGGTTGACAACCGGAATTTGTCAACCAAAATTGACAGGCGCGCCTAGTACCCGGCGACGGCCCCGTCCACTGCCACCTGCAAGTCGGCCTGCACAGTTCGGGCGATATCCATCGGCTTGTCCGGAAGTTCGGTCACCGGCATTCCGACAAAGACACTCGCGGCCTTGACGTCGCCGGCCACCGGACCGTAATTGATGCCGATCGACACCAGCGCCGGTGAGCATCCCAACTTCTCGGCGCGCGCGACGATGTGGCCGATTCCGCTGTTGACGTGCTGCAGCCGCGTCGGATCTTCGGTGTTGCACGTCCCTTCCGGGAAAATCGCCAGACAGTCCCCGTTGCCCAGCCGCTCGGCCGCGACGTCCATCATCACTCGGCCGGCATCCGAAACTGCACGGAGGCCGTAGTTCTTGCTGCGAAAAACCGGGATGCTGCCCATCATGTCGACCTTCTTGCGCTGTGAAGGATCAACGAAGAGTTCGTCTTTGGCGAGGACCCGGGTCCGTCCGATCACTCGACGCAACGGAGTACGCCACGCGGTCGCGGCGAGCGTGAACTGGTCGCTCTCGGTCAGATGATTGACTGCCACGACCAACTGCGTCTTACGTTCCAGGAGAGTCTTCAGCGCAGCTTCCGCACCCGGCGCGTACCTCACTCGCGGGCGGTACTTCAGCGCCAATGCGGCATAGGCGAGCTTCGCCACGAATCGGTTCTGCTGATGACTGCGGTAGTACTCGTACACAGCCTCGTAATTGTCGAGTGAAACTTCAGGATTGCCCATGATCCGCCCTCGCTGGAGAAGTGCCCCTTGACCAAACGATACACAACCTACGGTTGCGTAGGTTTGCGTTACAGAAGGCGTAGCGCTGGGAGAAACGCACTTCTCGAGGTAAAACGGTTTCTGTGATCCGCTCGGCCATATCCACCGACCTACCCGCACTGCAACAGATCGAGGTCGCCGCGGGCGAACCGTTCCGAGACATCGGGATGGACGCCATCGCAGACGATCCACCGCCGACGCTCGACGAGTTGAACGATTTTCTCGCGGCCGAGCACATCTGGGTTCAGACCGACGCGAACGACGTGCCCGTTGCGTACGCACTCGTCGAGATCGTGGACGGCGGCGCGCATATCGAACAGGTCTCCGTTCACCCCGATCATGCCCGCAAAGGCCTCGGAGCCCAGCTGATCGACGCCGTCACCGAATGGGCGGCGGACCATCACCACGATCTCGTGACTCTGACGACGTTTGTCGACGTTCCGTGGAACGCGCCGTACTACGAGCGCCTCGGGTTCGTGCGCCTGGCCGAGAACACGCTCTCCCCCGGCCTGATACGCATCAGAACGGACGAGCAGTCGTCCGGGTTGGACGCCTGGCCGCGCGTGACGATGAGCCGCCCGTCACACGGTCCGGCGCCGGCGATTCAGGAACTGGCCGTCCACGCACCCGAACGGACGAACTCGTCCAGCACTGTCGTCGGGCCGAGCAGGTCGATCCCTTCCGAAGCCACCCATTCGTCGTTGTAATAGGTGCCCGAGTAACGCTCTCCGCCGTCGCACAGGAGGGTGACGACGCTGCCGCTGCGCCCGGCCGCCATCATTTCGGCAATCAACGCAAAAGCTCCCCACAGGTTCGTCCCCGTCGAGCCGCCCACTTTGCGCCCCAGGGCTGCGCTGGCATGCCGGGCAGCCGCGATCGAGCCTGCGTCCGGCACCTTGATCATTCGGTCGACCACCTGACCGACAAAAGACGGTTCGACGCGCGGACGGCCGATGCCCTCGATCCGGGAACCTCGAGTACCGACGATCGACGGATCGCTCGCTCGCCACGCGTCGAAAAACACGGAGTGCTCCGGGTCCACCACGCACAGCCCCGTGTCGAATTTCCGGTAACGAAGAAAGCGGCCGATCGTGGCACCGGTTCCGCCCGTCCCGGCTCCGACGACCACCCAGTCGGGAATCGGATGTTCCTCGTGTTCGAGCTGAGTGAAGATCGATTCGGCGATGTTGTTGTTTCCGCGCCAATCCGTCGCGCGCTCGGCGTGGGTGAACTGGTCCATGTAGTGACCGTTCAACTCACTCGCGAGCCGATGCGATTCCGAGTAGATCGACGACGGATCGCTCACGAAATGACAACGTCCCCCCTGCGCCTCGATCAACGCGATCTTGGCGGGACTCGTGCTCGCGGGCATCACCGCGACAAAATCCAGGCCCAGCAACTTCGCGAAATACGCCTCGCTGACAGCCGTCGATCCGGACGACGCTTCGATGACAGTGGTCTCTTCGGTAACCCAGCCGTTGCAGATCGCGTAGAGGAAAAGCGACCGTGCGAGTCGATGCTTGAGACTCCCCGTGATGTGGGTCGACTCGTCCTTCAGATAAAGCTGGACGGTCCAGTTACTCGGCAGCGGATAGCGCAGCAGGTGAGTGTCCGCGCTGCGTTGCGCGTCGGCTTCGATCAACCGCACCGCGTTGTCGACCCACTGGCGTGAGGTCCGACGGTCGACGTCGAGCGACCCCGTGGTCACCGCCCGTCTCCGCGCAGCTTGGAGCGAAGATCGTCACGATCGGACCGACGCTGGGCGTCGACCGCCGCAATGCCCGCATTGACACGCTTGCGCAGTTTCGCGAAGAGCAGCAACGACAGCGGCAGCGCGATCAGAACTGCGAACAGCGCCGCGACGATCAAGGGAACGTCCGTGCCGGCGAGCTTTCCGCCACCGATGATGACGGCACCGATCACGACGACAAGCAGCAGCCGAGCGACCGAGTACAGCACCACATCGCGGGCTAGTTGACCCTTGGTCACCGGCCCGGAAGCCGACTTTGCTTGCCCAGAGTTTGCGGAAGGTTTACTGGCCTTGACCGGCTCAGAAGGAACATTTTCGGGGTTTTCAGACAACTGACTCACCCTCTCAGGTTACCCATTCCGAATACGGGTGGGACCGAGCCCGCTATATCCATTTTGTCCTTTACTTAAACATTACTTTTTCTTGAAAGATCGACTACCCGGCTATATCTGTGCAAACATTGCGCTACCACTCAGAAAACGGTCGAATGTGAGCGAAGGACTTCGAAACAAACTCGACGCAGGTTTTTGGCAACTGGTCGACACACCGGTTCGGAACCAAAGTTCGGAATCACTGCTCGGTTCGGAATCACTGTTCGTCAAACGTTCGACATCAACATGGAGGACCTCACAATGAGCGCACCAACCTTCAATACCGCCGCAGACGCACTCATGACGCCCGGACAGGTAGCGGCATTGTTTCATGTCGATCCCAAGACCGTGACCCGCTGGGCACACGCAGGACGACTGGGCTCGCTTCGCACGCCAGGAGGACATCGTCGATTCCGTGAGACCGAGGTCATGCAGCTTCTGCGCTCGCTGACCACCGAAGCAGACAACAACTGAGCAACTTCAGCTCACTTCGAAGCACTTTGCGGTACCCGACAGATCTTGCAGTACCCGACAGATACAGCACTAGCGCACTGAGCCGAAACGCTTGTCCGCACCACTTCTGGTGAAGCGGGGCGGAGACTGAGTAGGCTCGACTTCAGTTCCCTGAGGAGGTGCGCCGTGTTGTATCTGTTGGCGTTGGTGGGTTTGGTGACATTGATCGTTCTGATGTGGAAGGCATTCGGGCCCGATCCGTCGACGCGCACCCCGGTGAGCGGTGTACGCGGGCCGGATGACGATCCCGAATTCCTGTGGAATGTGAACCAGCAAACACGACGCAAGCGCACGGAAGGTCCGGACGTACCGCCGACTGACGCGTCGACGTAGCGTCCGGGCTCGCCCGGCTATCCGATTACCGCCCCGTCAACGCGAACGGGGAGGCCGGAAAGTCCTGCGCAACCACCGCAGCCAACTCCAGCACCGCTTCCCGAGTACCTGGACGCAGCCGGTCCAGATCGATTTCGGCGCCCTCTTCCAAATGCGGATCGAACGGAATCAGTTTCACCGCTCGACAGCGCTGCTCGAAGTGCTCGACGACCCGCGGCAGATCAACCTTGCCCGAGCGAGGCCGTACCGCGTTGATGACAGCCACGGACGTGGCGACCAGCCTGCTGTAACCGTGAGCGTCGAGCCAGTCAAGTGTTGCGGAGGCGCTACGTGCACCGTCGACGGAACCGGAACTGACGACGATCAACGAATCTGCACCTTCGAGAATGGCCTGCATCGCCGAGTGCATCAATCCGGTGCCGCAATCGGTCAGAACTATGCTGTAGAACTTCTCGAGCATGTCGACCGTGCGCGTGTAGTCCCCACCGCTGAAGGCCTCTGAAACTGCTGGATCGCTGTCGGAGGCAAGCACTTCGAGCCGGTGTCGATTTTGCGATGTGTAGCCACGGACGTCGCTGTACTTCTCGATGCTGTTCTCGTCGCGCAGCAGGTTTCGCACTGTTGCCGGAGTTTCGAGCGGGATCTTCTGGCTCAGCGTTCCCCGGTCGGGGTTTGCATCGACAGCGACGACGCGATCGCCGCGGATCGAGCCGAACATCGACCCCAGTGTCGCTGTGGTCGTGGTCTTTCCGACGCCGCCTTTGAGACTGAGCACCGCAACCTTGTAGCAGCCCTGCAGCGGCTGGTTGATCTGGCGCGTCAACTCGACGAGGTGCTGCTCCTTTGCACCGTTTCCGAGGTTCACCGATCGGCCGGACAACGTGTACAGCGCCTTGCGCCAGCCGCCCACCGGCGCAGGCCGGACAGGCCGCTTGACGAGGAGCGCAGCCGAGAGATCTTGCGCAGTCATCGGGAGAGCGGACTCGAAGCGACTGTCCGGAGCCGAGGTGAGTCCGGTCTGCGGCATCGGAGCGCGAGTAGGTGGCACTGTCGGCGGGGCCATCGGCACGGCCTGACCATTCTGGAGGGTGTGGCCGTTCTGCACCGGCGCAGCGCCGGGATGACCGAACTGCCGAATCGCGGGATTGGGCGGATGGACGCCGGGCGAAAAAGGTGCCTGCGGTTGCTGGAGCGGTCTCGCGGATGAATGCGCCGTCGGGCCGGGCTGCGAATTCTGAACAGGATGCAGGTTCTGAACAGGCTGCGAGTTCCGAACAGGCTGCGAATTCTGAACAGGCTGCGGAACGCCAGTTCGTGAATCCGGAAGCGACCCTCCACGATTCGTAGGTTCGTAGGTCTGCATCGGCATCGCAGGCGAGGTCGAGAACTGGCCGTTGATCGGGCCTGGCTGCGCTGCCGGATACTGGATGACCGGAGTCTTGGGACCTGGTACCGGAGCCGCTGGGGTCGTCGTCGGCGGCGGAGCGGCGGGTGCACTGGGCGCCTGGCCGGCGACTTGCTGGAGCGGCCCGGAGTCGACCGGGGCCACGAAGAGACTACGAACGTCGCTGGGAACCGAGTCCGATGACGGCTCGGGCGCGGATGCGCGCGGCTCGCGCCGCGTCGGCTCGGCAGGGCGCACCGGCTCCCACAATCCTGCTCCGGCGTCTTCAATCTTGTCGGCCATCTCGCCGCTCCCCCTCGTCGATCCCACAGCTACCAGACAGCTAGTAATTCGCCAAGCTGCATCGTAACTGTTGCCCGCCCCTGACGTACCTACCGGTAATACCTACAGACCGGTCGGCAGCCACCCACGGTACCTCGAGAGGATCAGGTGAGTCCCGCGTAGGAGTGCAAGCCGGAGACGACCATGTTGATGATGAAGAGATTGAACAGCATCGCAACAAAACCGGCGATGTTGATCCAGGCGGCCTTCGTCTCCCGCCACCCGGAGGTTGCCCTCGCATGCAGGTAGGCCGCGTAGATCACCCAGGCGATGAAGGACATCGTCTCCTTCGGATCCCAACCCCAGAAGCGTCCCCACGCAGCTTCCGCCCAGATGGCACCGAGGATGACGCCGGCGCCGAACAGCGGAAACGCGATGATCGTGCTCTTGTACGCCAAGCGGTCGAGAGTCTGGGCATCCGGCAGTCGCTCTGCGATCCGGCCACCGATGCTCGTGCCTTCCTCACCGGGCGGGAACTTCAGTCGCAGCAGGAACAGAAGGCTCGCGATACCGCCGATCATGAAGATTCCGGAGCCGACGCTGACGATCGTCACGTGAATCGGAAGCCAGTACGAGCGTAGCGCCGGCACCACGGGAGCCGCGTCGGCGTAGAGGACCGTGCCGGCGAGGAACATCAAGATCAGAACCGGCACCAGCAAGAAGACCCACATCGGACGGTACGCCGGCTTGATCAACAGGACGTGCCCGACCAGCAACGACGCCGCACACGCCATCGCCACGAATTCGTACATGTTGCCGAGCGGGAATCGTTCCGTCGCAAATCCGCGGAGCACGATCGACGCGATGATCAGCACCGTTCCGACGACCAGGACAGCTCGGCCCATTCCGCCGAATCGTTCCGAGAGCGACTTGCTCGGAGTCTCCGCGACCCTGCCAGGCACGGATGCGTCGACACCGCCGGCGGAGACCAGTTCCTTGTCCTGAACCGCCTTTGCTCTGGCCGACGCGTACTGCACGATGAGCAGCACAAACGCCAGCACGAGCACGGTGAAGGCGGACTTGAAGGCCCAGTCGCTGTACTGCGCGAGTGTCTCGTTCGTTGTCATCGGGCGTTCTCCTGCGCGTGCGGTTGGTTCACCGCGGTGGTCGGATTGCTTTTCAGCAAGCGGTCGGCGAGGCGGTCGAACTCGTCGCCCCAGCCTGCGTGGTCGGTGCGGGCAAGCCCACCAAGTTCTACTACAGTACGTCGTTCGTCATCTGGATAGATACGTGCCCAGACGCGGCGACGCTTGATCACGAGCGAGACGAGTAGGCCCGCCATCATGGTCAACGCCGAAACCAACACCCACACCTGAGCGGGATCGTGGGAGACCTGCAGGTTCACGAAGTCGACGGCACCATCGAATCGCACCTGGGTTCCGTCGGCAAGCGTCGCGCTCTCCCCCGGAAACAGATTGACTCGATCCTGCTTGACCAGTCGGCCCTGATTGATCAGTTCGGTGTTGAGTTCGAACAGCGATTGCGGGTTACCGGTATCGAGTCCGGTGTCCCCCTTGTAGATGTCGATGGCGACTGCCGGATCGTTCATCGCCGGGTAACTCGACGACAGCAGGTTGCCGTGGAACAGCGCGGTGGGCGCGAACAATCCTTCGATGGCAATCTGATTCTTCCGACGCTCGTCCGCATCGGGATACATGCCGCCCGGCGGGTCGAAGCGCATCGCGCCACTGCTCAGGAACGTCGTGGCGTCGTCCGGACGCCACTGGAGCGTCTCGGTGCGGGTCTCACCGTTCGGGAACGTGACGGTGAACGTCGGCGCGTATCCGTGTCCCTGCAGGTACACACGATCGCCGGCGATCCGCAGCGGGTGGTTCACCTGGATGGTCGTGTCCCGCCAGGTATCGGACTCGAGGTCGTCGCCTGCCTGGTACGAGATGTCCGAGGTGAACATCTCGGCCTGACCGGTCTCGAGGTAGTCGGCCTGGAAATTCTTCACACGTACACACAGCGGGGTCATGCCGGTGCCGTCGAGGCTCAGACCGGCGACGAAGGAGTCGAACACTGCCGGCGAGGTCGTGCAGAACCCGGGGCCGTCGTTGGCGATGACGATGCGATTGCCCTCGTAGCCGAACAACTTGCCCGCGGCGATCGCGATCAACAATCCGACCAGCGAGAGGTGGAACACGAGGTTGCCGAACTCGCGGAGGTATCCCTTCTCCGCCGAGATGGTGATCTCGCCTTCGCGTCGTGATTTCGAATCGCCGCGACGCGTTTCGACGCGCCACCCGCGCAGTTCTTTCGACACCCGGGCAGCAAGTTCGTCGGGAGTCTCGCCGTCCACGACGCTCGTGGTGTGGTGCGGCAGGCGAGCAAGATTGCGCGGCGCATTCACCGGACGGGTGCGCAGCGCCTTCGCGTGCTCCACGCAACGCGGCAGGATGCAGCCGACCAGCGAGATGAAGAGCAATGCGTAGATCGCGGTGAACCAGAAACTGCTGAACACGTCGAACAATTCGAGGCGGTCCATCCACGGACCGAGCGTCGGACGCGCGGCGATGTAGTCGGTGACCTTGCCCTCGTTGAGGGTTCGCTGTGGCAGCAGGGCGCCGGGGATCGCAGCGAGCGCGAGGAGGAACAGCAGTACCAGCGCGGTCCGCATCGAGGTGAGCCCGCGCCAGGTGTTGCGCCCGAGTGCAACGACTCGACCGATCACCGACTGCTTCGGCAGCACGGGTTTCGGGTGGTCGTTATTGTCGTCAGCTGTCATATCGGCAGCGTCACCTCCGAGATAAATGCGTCGCGAACCCAGCCGACGAACTGGTCCCACGCGCCGGTGACGAGGGCGATTCCCACTGCCACCAACATGATTCCGCCGAAAATTTGAATGGTGCGTGCATTACGACGCAACCAGCCGACGCCGGTCAGCGCGCGCGCCGATCCCAGCGCCAAGATGATGAACGGCAGGCCGAGTCCGATGCAGTACGCGACGATCAACGTGACACCACGCGCGGCGGTCATCCCGTCGGTTCCCGCCGCTACGGACATCACGCCTGCCAATGTCGGACCGAGGCACGGCGTCCAGCCCAGAGCGAACACTCCCCCGAGCAGCGGCGCACCCACCAGTGACGACACGCGACGCGGTTCGAAACGAACGTCCTTCTGCAGCGCCGGAATCAGCCCGATGAAGACGAGACCCATTGCGATGGTGACGACACCGCCCACTCGCATCAGGACCTCGCGGTTGACGAGCAGCGTGGAGATCACGCCGAATACCGACGCGGTCGCGAGGACGAACACAACGGTGAAGCCCGCGACGAACAGTCCGGCCGCACCGGCCACCCTCAGTCGACTGCTCCGGGTGATCGTCCGCGTCTTCGCCTCTTCGGCGGTGATCGCGGGAGCGTCGGCACCGACGACGCCGGCCAGGTAGGACAGGTAGCCGGGAACGAGCGGCACGACGCACGGTGAAGCGAACGACACCAGACCGGCGAGCACACAGGCGCCGAGGGCGAGCAGAAGCGGACCGGACGACGCCGCGTTCTGAAACGCTTCGCCCACACCGGCACTCAATGTGTCGCTGCCGGCCAGCAGCGTAGTGGTCGTGGTTGTCATCTTTACTGCGCGTCTTCCTGAGCTACTCGCTGGACGACGGGCAGTAAATCCTCGGCGAGAAGTTCTTGGAGGAACACCGCGGCGACGCGATGCTGGCGGTCCAGGACGATCGTCGTCGGAATGACCGACGTGGGGTAGCCGTCACCGAGGGCGATCAGCGAACGCATCGACGGGTCGTAGATCGACGGGTACGAGACCTTGTTGTCGACCACGAAGTCCTGCGCTTTGTTCTTGGTGTCGTCGCGGACGTTGATGCCGAGGAACTGCACGCCCGAATCCTTGGTCTGCTCGTAGACCTGTTCCAGGTCGTCGGCTTCGGCGCGGCACGGTCCGCACCACTGACCCCAGACGTTGAGAACGACGACCTTGCCCTCGAAGTCCTCGACACCGACCTTCTGACCTTCGTTCATCAGATCGGGCCCGGAGAGCTTGCCGATGGTGCCTCGGTCGGACGGCGGATCGTAGAAGATCTTGGTTTGTCCGCCCGGTGAGACGAAGTCGAAAGTTCCGCCCTGTGCGACGGCGTCGTCGCCGGTCGCGCAGGACGAGAGAAGAAGCATCGCCGACGCAGCGGCTGCGAATGCTGCGGCGATGCGGCGCGAAATCATGCTCCTGTCACTCTCGGGTCGGAGGCGCCGGCAGGTTCGGAGTAGACGATGTCGACCAGGGTGTCGCCTTCGTAGACCAGTGACGTCAACGACGCCAGTCCACACTGACGGTGACGGGGATCGTGCCACAGACGCTCACCCTGCAGGAATCGACGCAGAGTCCAGACCGGAAGCTGATGGCTGACGACGACGGCTTCGTGTCCGACTGCCGCGACGCGTGCGGCATTGACGGCTGCGAGCATGCGATGCGCGATCTGCAGGTAGGGCTCGCCCCAGGACGGGGTGAACGGGTCACGCAGTTTCCACCAGTGACGCGGACGCGAGAGCGCACCGTCCCCGACGGCAACCTTGAGACCCTCGAACTCGTTGCCTGCCTCGATCAGGTTTTCGTCCGTGACGATGTCGAGCTTGTGTGCCTCGGCGATCGGAGTCGCGGTCTCTTGCGCCCGCTGCAGCGGCGACGCGACCACGTGGGTGATGTCGTGATCGGCGAGCACCGACGCGACCGCACGAGCCTGAGCTTCGCCCGCCACCGACAACCGGAAGCCCGGGAGCCGTCCGTAGAGGATCCCGCGCGGGTTGTGTACTTCGCCGTGGCGCAGGACGTGGACGATGGTGCGGGTGGACGTGTGGTCGGGGTGATCGGCGTCGGTCACAGTCGAGGGTCCTCGCTGAAGATGATGGATGTCGGAAGCGTGCGGGTGTTCTGGAATGGGAACTGGTCAGGGCTTGACGGCAGCAGCTGCGGCCTTGGCTGCGTGAGGCATGGCGTCGGCGATGATCGAGAAGGCTCGATCGTCGAGGGCTGCGGAGACGAACCACGCTTCGAACGCGCTCGGCGGCGGGTACACGCCGCGGGAGAGCAGTGCGTGGAAGAAGGCGGGGAATCGCCAGGTCTGCGCGGCTTTGGCTTCGTCGTAGTTGGTCACCGTGTTCTCGGTGAAGAACACGCTCACCAAGGTGCCTGCGTACTGCACTCGGTGTTCGACGCCTTCGGCGGTGAGTGCTTGGGTCATGAGGTCGCCGAGGGCGGTCGCGTTCCGGCCGAGCTTGGCGTACACCTCGGCGTCGGCGGCGCGCAGGCTCGCGAGTCCGGCGGCGACGGCTACGGGGTTACCCGAGAGGGTGCCTGCCTGGTAGACGGGACCGTCCGGTGCGAGGTGGCCCATGATGTCGGCGCGGCCGCCGAATGCTGCGGCAGGCAGGCCGCCGCTCATGACCTTGCCGAAGGTGTAGAGGTCGCCTGCGACGTTGTCGATGCCGTACCAACCCGAGGCACTGACGCGGAATCCGGTCATCACCTCGTCCATGATCAGGAGTGCGCCGTGCTCACGGGTGAGACGACGCAGACCTTCGTTGAAACCGGGAAGCGGTGCGACGGCGCCCATGTTTCCGGCGGCAGCTTCGGTGATGACGCACGCGATGGCGCCGGGATTGGCCGCGAAGGCCGCGGCCACCGCGTCGAGATCGTTGTAGCGCACGACGATGGTGTCTTCTGCTTGAGCGCCGGTCACGCCGGGAGAGGTCGGCAGCCCGAACGTCGCGAGGCCGGATCCGGCGTCGGCGAGAAGGGCGTCGACGTGGCCGTGGTAGCAACCGGAGAACTTGACGATCTTGGTCCGCCCGGTGAATCCGCGGGCGAGGCGGACTGCGCTCATCGTGGCTTCGGTTCCGGAGTTGACCAGGCGAACCTTTTCCACGGGCGCGACGCGGGCGACGATTTCCTCGGCGAGAGCGACTTCGCCTTCGGTCGGCGCACCGAAGGAGAGACCTCCGAGCGCGGCTTCGCGAACGGCTTCGACGACTGCCGGGTGAGCGTGCCCGAGAATCATCGGACCCCAGGACGACACCAGGTCGACGTAGTTGTTTCCGTCGACGTCGGTGAGGGTGTAGCCGGATGCTTCGCGAATGAATCGCGGTGTTCCGCCGACCGAACCGAACGCGCGGACGGGCGAGTTGACGCCACCCGGAATCACGTTGCCGGCACGTTCGAAGAGCCGAGCGGAGTTCGTTGCATGCACGTCGGGATCACCGGAAGACACAGTCACGGCTTCCAGTGTCCCAGTTCTGTCGAATCTGACAACGACAGGGTGTAGGACTTCGGTGCTCGAGGCGAGTTTTCCGGTCGAACCGGGCCCCGCGTGAGACGATTCCGGGCATGAAGCGACTGTTGACGACGCTGATGGTCTCGGCTGCGATTCTTCTCACATCGTGTGGTTCGGACGCTTCGAACGACGACAAGGCGACAGTTTCGTCGCCGCCGAGCGCCACCGACTCGGCTCGAACCACCGCGGCGACGAGCACCGACCCCGCGTTTCTCGGCGGGTGTTCGGCGGTGTCCGTCTACGTTCAGCAGCGTGTTCAGAGCGGCGACACGTCGACCCAGACGGCGGGCGCCGACTTCCTGAAGATCGTCGAGAACGACCCTTCGTACCAGGCTATGTCCGAGAGCGAGAAGGAACTCTTCCGCCAAGGAATCGAAGCGGGTGCCGCGGGCTCCTGCTGAATGTGAGGTTGGGATCGAACCGGGTTGCCCGCGGTGCGCTACGCGCTATCGTCGGTTCCATGGCCACCACAGCGGACCACCTCAGGACAACACTCGACGGACGCT
Organism: Rhodococcus sp. MPR-R1B; assembly: GCF_058793255.1. Classification (NCBI taxonomy): domain Bacteria; kingdom Bacillati; phylum Actinomycetota; class Actinomycetes; order Mycobacteriales; family Nocardiaceae; genus Rhodococcus; species Rhodococcus sp. MPR-R1B. The sequence continues at coordinate 140,592 of NZ_JBXAFO010000012.1, read as the reverse complement.
GGCGGGAGGTGCGTGAGCGCGTTCGCGGCGAATTGAACGACGAACGTTTTGCTCCGCACTACACACCCAACACCGCCATTGCGCGCTCCAAGGCTCTCGAACAGATGCGGGTCCTCGCCGATCTCGGTTACGCCGCAAACGGTTTCGCCGTCTCTCACGGCGGAACGGGCGACGCGGGTGGCGCCGTCACCAGCATCGAGATGCTCGCGATGTCCGACCTCTCACTGATGGTCAAGGCCGGCGTCCAGTGGGGTCTGTTCGGCGGCGCCATCGAAAACCTCGGCACCGAGCGTCACCACCAGGCGTACGTCAAGCCGCTGATCGATCTGGACCTGCTCGGTTGCTTTGCGATGACCGAGACCGGTCACGGCAGCGACGTCCAGGAACTCGAAACCACGGCGACCTACGACGTCGAGACGGGCGAGTTCGTCGTCAACTCCCCCACTCCGTCCTCTCGCAAGGACTACATCGGCGGCGCTGCCCAGCACGCCACCGTCGCAGCGGTGTTCGCACAGCTGATCACCGGAGGCGAAAGTCAGGGCGTCCACTGCTTTGTCGTGCCGATTCGTGACGACGCCGGCAACGACCTCCCCGGCGTCACGACGTCCGACTGCGGGCTCAAGGGTGGACTGCCCGGAGTCGACAACGGCCGCATCGTCTTCGACCAGGTCCGCATCCCGCGTGAGAATCTACTCAACCGTTACGCCGACGTCGCCGAGGACGGCACGTACAGCTCGGCGATCGAGAACCCGAACCGTCGTTTCTTCACGATGGTCGGCACACTGGTTCGTGGACGTGTCACCGTCGGTGGTTCCGCGGCAGCGGCCGCCCGCGTCGGATTGGCCATCGCCGGTCGATACGCCCTGCAGCGCAGGCAGTTCAGTGCTCCGAAGAGTGACGACGAAGTCCTGATCATGGACTACCTCGTCCACCAGAAGCGTCTGCTGCCGTTGATCGCCCGCTCGTACGCTCTGCAGTTCGCACAGAACGAACTCGTAGCCGCGATGCACGACATCCAGAGCAGCGACGACCCAGATCCGCAGGAGCAGCGCGAACTCGAAGGTCGCGCCGCCGGACTCAAGGCCGCCAACACCTGGCATGCCACTCGGGCCATCCAGGAGGCACGCGAAGCCTGCGGCGGCGCAGGCTATCTCGCCGAGAACCGCCTCACCGCACTCAAGGCGGACACCGACGTCTTCACCACGTTCGAGGGTGACAACCACGTTCTGACGCAGTTGGTCGCAAAAGAACTCCTCACCTCCTACGCCGACGAAGTCCGCGGCATGAGCCCGGTCGACTGGATGCGCTTCGCCGCTACGACGGTCTCCGACGTGGTCAAGAAACGCACGGCAGCGCAGCAGATCCTGCAGACGATCGTCGACACTCGCCAGGACAACGAAGAGGACGGCAGCCTCTTCAATCGCGGCACCCAGATGAAGATGTTCGAAGACCGCGAAGAGTACCTACTCGCCACTGCGGCAAGGCGATTGCAGGCAGCGCAGAAGCGCGAGGAGAACCCGTTCGACGCGTTCAACTTCGTGCAGGACCACGTGCTCAAAGCCGCTCAGGCGCACATCGAGCGCGTCATCCTGGAAGCATTCGTCGCCGGCATCGACTCGTGTGAGGACGAGACCGCGAAGGAACTCTTCGGCGAGGTGTGCGATCTCTACGCACTGTCCGTGATCGAAGAGGACAAGGCCTGGTTCATGGAGCACCGGCATCTGTCGGTGGAGCGTTCGAAGGCCGTGACGCGCGGAATCAACGAGCGTTGCCGCACCCTGCGCCCCCACGTCGAGACACTGATCGACGGGTTCGGCATTCCGGACATCCTGCTGGGGTCCGCGATGCTCGACGGACCGGGCACCGACGCGGTACGGCTGAAGTAAAGGGTTCGGGTGGGGTCGGCAATCGCCGGCCCCACCACACTCAGTGCGCTGCTGCCTTTTTCGACTGGCGAGAGGCGAGCAGTCCGGTCAGGCCGAGTGCCGCGACCAGCCAGATCCCCAGAACGAGCAGGTGCGGTCCGGCGCCGCTGCCACTGAAGTAGATGACGGAGCGGATGGGCTCCATGGCTGCCGATCCGAGCCAGAACGAATGGATGTGCTGCCAGAATCCCGGCAGGAACGACACCGGAATGGCACCACCCGAACTCGGGAAGTTGATGAAAACGAGCACCGTCAGCACCGCGAAGATCGCGGCTTGGCCGAGCAGTCGATTGAGCAGGATGCTCACCGCACCGACGGTGAACGTGTAAACCATCGAGATTCCCAGCAGTTGCAGGATCTGGCCGAACGACGCCCCGAAGGCGTGCATGAAGATGCTGGTGATGCCGAAGGCTATGAGCGGGGTGAGTATCGCCGCACCGGCCAGGATCGAATACTGCTCTCGCAACCGCATTCTCGGCGCAACCTGACTGAGCACCGTGATGGTCAGGTAGCCACCGAGGGTGCAGACGATCAGGAAGTAGAAGAGTCCGACGGTCGAGGAGTCTCGCGCCGTGACAGGCGCCGAGTCGATCACCGTGACCTGCTGCCCCGTCTGCTCCGCAACCGAATGCGCCAAGCTGCTCACCACGGAAACCGTCGAGGCGCCCGCGCCGGTGGCGATATGTGCGGTCACGGTGTCACCGATCTCGATGGCGCCGATCGCATCGCGGTTGTCGATCCGAGAGAGTGCGTCGGCGGCGTTGGCTGTGGCAACGATGTCGAACTTGTCACCCGACGAAGCCTGGATTCCGTCGATCAGCGGGGCCGTGACGGACGGCGACCCGACCACCACGATCGGTGCCTGATTCGGCGTCGGCGCATGGAAGGCGCTGACGTAGCACAGGCAGAACATGATGACGAAGAACAACGGAAATGCGAGTCCACTGCCCACCATCTTCCAATTGGTCGGCGGATCGACAACTTCTTCGCTGGGTACTCGGACGTCGGTATCTGTCATATTCCACGCTCTCTTCACTAACCGCATCTAGCTGTCAACACCGTTGACAGACTCAACAGTCAACACCGTTGACACGTTATAGTCAACGCCGTTGACAACGCGGTCGGCGAGCGAGCACAGAGGTCGATGTCGTGACACCCACGAGGCACACGCCAGAGCAGAAGCAACCCTCGACATCCGAGGCGATTCGCGCGGCGGCGTTCCAACTGTTCGGCGAGCACGGGTTCGGCGGCACGTCAGTTCGCGCCATCGCCAAAGTTGCCGGAATCGATCCGGCCCTGGTCATCCGGCATTTCGGGTCCAAAGAAGCACTGTTCCTGGAAACCACGCCGGTTGCGGACTACTTCGAAGGCCAGTTCGACGGCCCACTCGACACCCTCGGTGAGCGAATCGCCGCCTTCGTCCTGGGCAAGGCCGACGCCCGGATGCTGTCGGTGTACACAGCGCTCATGCGAGCGTCGGACAGTCCACGCATCCGGGAGCGACTCCGAGACATGACCGGAGTATTCGCCACCAATCTCGCCGCTCGTCTAGACGGCGAAGACGCGTACACCCGCGCACTCCTGGTCTCCGCCCAGGTGTCCGGGCTGTTGAGCGTCCTCAGCGACGAGAGCATCCCCCAGTCCGCAGATCGCGACGAGTTGGCAAAACTCTACGGCCGGGCGATGCAGACGCTGATCGATCAGTACTGAGCGATGACCTCCTCGGCAAACCGCCGAACGGAGTCGAGTCGCCCCTGACGATCACCGGCGTCAACTCCGTAGCGATACCAGGGCAAAACTCTGATTTCCGTGACTCCGAGAGTCTCGAGTTCGCGATATCCGTCCAGATCACGAACATCCGTCGGCGAGACGTTGACGCCGAAAGGAACATCGGCACGACCGTACTCGACCCGCAATTCCGTGAGACAATCGATGGCGCAGGCTAATTTGGCTTTGGTCGTGTTCACCGACATCCAACCGTCAGCCAGCCTGGCTGCACGACGCAACCCCGGTTCGCTGTGCCCACCGATGTAGATCGGAACCGGAATCTCCGGAGCAGGACTGATCATCAGAGCGTCGAAATCGTAGTGCTTGCCGTGGTATTCGACCCATTCCGGCCCACGTCCCGCACACACCGCCTTGATGATCTCGATGGCTTCGTCGGTACGCGCGCCGCGGGTGCGCATCTCGGTACCGGTGAAGGTGAATTCCTCGGGAATCCAGGACAAACCGACGCCGAGAGCGACGCGGTTCCTCGACATCACGGCCATGGTCGCGACCTGCTTGGCTACCAACAGCGGATCGCGCAGTGGAAGTTTGAACACGTTGGTGTAGAAATGAATTCGCGATGTGACGGCCGCCATCGCCGCCATGGCAATGAACGGATCAGGCATCGGCGTCTCGGGCGCCCACATCCGCTTCCCGTCAGCAGTGTACGGGTACGGCGCCGACACCTGCTCCGGATAGAACACGGAATCCGGCATCGCGATTCCGTCGAACCCCACCTCTTCGGCGACCTGCGCCAACTCGCACAGTTCCAGGGCGTCGATCATCGCACCGGCCAAGGACCACTTCATCGTTCCACCGTTTCGCCGTTGGGCGAGATCCAAGCGCCGCCCAAGAACATGATGTCGGTGATGTTGCGTACGACGCCGTGAACATTGCCGTCCCATGCGGTCAACACCGACGCCGGCCCCCAGATCACGTAAGGCACAGTCGCGTTGGCGTACTCCTGCACCTTGCTGATCGCCTCACGGACAGCATCGTCCGTCGATGCCGTCTGCACAGCTGTGATCATCGCGTCCATCTCCGGGTCCGCGAAGCCGGACGGGTTGTTCCTCGAATCACTGGCCATACTGTTGTACAAATTGAGGTACGGCGCTTCTTCTCCGACCGGAGCGCCACCTCTGGTCATGTCGAAATCGTGGTCCTTGTATACCCGTCGAACCAGATCGGTCACATCGGTCGCGTAGTCGATGGTGACGTCGAAACCGATCGCGTTCAGCGACGCCTGAACCGTCAGTGCCGTCGCCTGTTGGCTCGGCTCCGAGGTGGTGAGGTAGCGGAGTTTCCCGTCGTACCCGTCGGACTTCGCTTGATCGAGCAGCGCCTTTGCCTTCACCTGATCGAACGGAATGCCTGCTGTGTTGTTGTACCAACGTGACGTCTGCGGGACCAGTTCGGAACTGGCGGTGCCCAATCCGTTGTTCGCCCGGGTATTGACCGCCGCCGGATCCACCCCGTAGGCGATCGCCTGACGGACGCGAACATCGGCCCCGGGCTTGCCCTCACGGTTGTTGATCGTGCCGATCCCGTTCTGTCCGGTCGGACTGAGGTAACCCGAGTATCCGTCGTCGAGAGCTTGTTCGATCACGGCCTCGTCGCGGAGGATGTACGTCATGTCGATCTGGCCGCTCTTCAACGATTCGTACTGAGACTGCGCACCCGACGTGGGAACAAACCGCACTGTGTCCAGTGGAGGTTTACCGCCCTGATAATCCGTGCGTGCGGCGAGTACCAGTTCTTCGTGCGGGGCGAACTTGGCCAAGGTGAACGGACCCGCCCCGATCGGTGTGAACGCTCTCTCCCCGGTTCCTGAAACCGACCCTGCCTCTCCCCCTGAACTTCGCGCAACGATCATTCCGGGCCCGAGCGACAACAGCGCCGGGAATTGACGCCAGGGCCGCTCGAGCACGAATTCGACTGTGGTGGCGTCGGGCGTCTCGATCCGATCCACGATGTTGAGCCAGGTCTGCGATACATCACCCTTGCCTGCCACGAATCGATCGATACTCCACTTCACCGCTTCCGCGTCGAGCGGACTTCCGTCGCTGAAGGTGAGGCCGTCAGCCAAAGTGACGGTGTACGAGGTGAAGTCGCTGTTGTTCGACAGTGTCTTCGCGAGTTGTGGCACGAAGCTCCCGTTTGTGGAGTCGCTGCGTACCAGCGTGTCGTAAATCGCGGCCATTTCGGTTCCGCCGGTCGAACCGGCGGCTTGCGTTCTCGTGGGGTCCAACGAGGAAGGGAACGAATAGGACCCGAAGGTGAGAACACCGCCGTCGATCCGCTCCCCCACATCTGGGGCGCCCACAAAACCAGCTGCGCCACTACTGCTCGGTGAAGCCGATCCCGAGTTGTCCCCACTGCTCGACGCGCAGCCGGCCAACATCAATGCACCGGCAAGCCCGAGCGCGACAAAGCGAGGGCCGAACCTAATCTTCCTGGTGTACATACGTTCCCAATCTCCGTCAGCGTGTCAGATCTTGACTACCTTCGACGTCGGGATCGGGTGCGAGTCCGCCTTGATCCAGCGCAGCGCCCATGTCCCCTCGGCATGCGAATCGGTGTCGATCCAGTTGCCATAACCCGGATCCTTCGCCGCCACGACGATTGTCATGGTGCCGTCGTCGTTGAGCTTCGCGGTGTGATTGTTGATGTAGATGTTCGTGCGGTTGTAGTCGAGGGACTCGACCCAGAAGTTCTGCAGCACGAAGTTGAAGTACTCGCAGTTCGGAACCTCGGTCTCGATGACCCACGCCTCGTCCTCGGCGAGCTTCCAGTAACCGTGGAAGTAGAAGATCGTCGGATCGCCGCCGGCATCCTGGAAGTAGTCCTGTCCCCAGTCGAAGATCTCGTTGGTGTGCGGCTGGAATTTGCGCGACCATTCCAGGAAGGTCTCCGCCATCCCCTTCACGATCCCGACGGACTTGGTGAGGCGCTCGCCGATCTCTTCCGGAGTCAACGGGACGAACTCCCCGTCCGGGTTCAGGCATTCGATGGTCAGATCACCGACAATCTCGTTGCGTCGATCCTGGTGAGTTTGCCGAACGGAGATGAGGTTGCTGTCGGGCGCCAAAGGCAGCCAAGCGCCCTCATCGGGCTTGTCGACGCTCGCGATGAACTCGAAACGGCCGTTCTCGTCGACCTCGAGGTCGTGGATATGCAGATCGCCGGTCTGCAGCATGGTGCCGTCGATGTGGTACCGATTTACGCGCGAGCCGAAGGTGATCAGCGGGACGGTGCCTCGGGTGCCGATGATCCGGTAGTTGTACTTACCGGAAATGTTGGCGCGCATGTAGACGTTGTCCGGGTTGTCGGCACCGATCTTCGTCATCATGTTCGGGTTCGGAGCCGACGAGAACTGCGGCCACCGCGGATCGGTGTACTCGACACAGTTGATCGTGCCGTACCGAAGCAACCGACTCAGGTAGCGGACGCCCTCGGCTTGAGTCAGCGGATCCTGAGGGACGATCTCGTCTTCCAGGACCTTTCCGACCTCGAGCAGATCTGCGCAGAACTTTTCCCAAACAGCATTCATGTGAATCTCCTTGTTTCGGTTGGGGCTTCGCCCTGTGCGCCTTTTTGGTAGTCGGCACTACCAAAAAGGCGCACAGGGCCGGTGGCCTTCAGGGTGTGGTGGCGAACTTCGCTTCGACGTCGGCAGCGCTCACGCCGAAATCCTCGAGCGAATAGCGATGCGACGGACGACGGTGCTCGGCAAGGCTGGCCTGATGCGACGCCTCCACCGCGGCGCGGGCGTCGTCTGTGAAGGGCAGGGCGAACTGTGCATAGATCTTCTCGACGGTGCCGACCGCATCGGCGATGAAGTCCTTGTAGTCGACGTCGATGAACTGATCGGGGTTGTAACGGCTACGGGCATTGTTGACGTTCGCATTCCCTCGCGCCCACAACTCCAGTTGCGTGCGCCCGATGGCCGGACGATCGAAGGCCCTCGACATGTCGTGTCCGCCCTGCTCTACGAGGCTGAAGGTGGACGCCATCGATGTCAACGGGTCCCGGAAGGTCCGAACGAACAGTGCATCCGGATAGACCGACATGATCTCGTCGATCGCGAAGACATGGCTCGGGCTTTTGAGCACCCACCGTCTGTCCTGGTCGTGCAGCCCGATCAACTGCAGGTTCTTCTTGTGCCGCGCATATGTTTCGGTCCAGTCCTGCTCCGCCAGCCACCGGGTGTAACTCGGCACGTACGCCACCGTCTCGAACGCGGTCGAGAGCATCGTCTGCTGCAGCAGCCGCCAGCATTCCTCGACCTCCTCCGCCCCCATGAAATGAACCTTCATCAGGTCTGCCTCGTTACGCTGGCGAGCACGGTAGAAGGCGTCGGAGCGAACGTAATCTTCGTTCTCCGACCACTTGTCGCGCTCGGGGCGCGGCTGCGGCGTCTCGGCGAGCCACATCTCGGCGCCCTGATGCGCTGGGTCGGCACCGAGCAAGCGGTGCAGCGCGGTGCTGCCGGTGCGGGTCAACCCGACCACGAAGATCGGGCGTTCGATCGGAACATCTACGTGCTCTGGATATTTCGCGAATCCGGCCTCACTGGTCAGGCGACCCGCGAGCGCTCCGACGATCATCTTGCGAGCGATCACCTTGCCGTGAGGAGTGAGGTCGGCCTCGTTCTGGAACGACTCGAGGAGAACTCGAAGTCCTTCGAGATAGCTTTCGCTGCCGAAGTTTTCGTACCCGGCCGCCTCGCGCGCAGCCTGGTGCAGGTCATCGATGGAACCGATGCCGTCGTAATCCTGTGTCATGGCTAGTCCTTGTATGAGTTGATCAGTGGTGCGTGTGACCGCAGTTGACGTCGAGACATTGCCCTGTGATGGCCCTGGCTGAATCGGACAGGAGGAAGACGACAGCGTTTGCGATGTCATCTGGCTCCGGCAATCGGCGCAGATCGGCGCCCGCTGCGATCTCGTCGTAGATCACCTTGGGGTCGACTCCTGCCGCCGCCGCCTTCTTCTCGAACATGTTCTTGACCGAGTCCGCCCAGATATAGCCGGGAGCAACCGAATTGACTCGAACGCCCTTGGGACCGAGATCGATCGACAAACTGCGTGCCATTGCCAGGAGCCCGGATTTCATGATGCGGTAGGCCCCGAACCCGGGAAGCTGGTTGCGCAACACCATGGACGTGACCATCACGACGGACCCGTGCGACTCGATCAATGCCGGAGCAAATTCTCTGGTGACGTTCAACGCCGCGAGCAAGTTGATGTCGATGCCCGACTGGATGGACGCCACGTCGGCGTCCAGGAGCGGGACCTGCGCGGGTTGAACAAATGCGTTGTTCACCAAGCAATGCACCGCACCGAACTCAGCGACAGTTGTCTCCGCCAACGAAGCGATCGAATCGACGTCGGTGAGGTTCGTCGGGACGGCCAACGCGATTCCGCCGCGGTCTCGAATCTCCCTTGCCACCGATTCCAAGCGCTCGGGTGTGCGGGCAGCCAGAACAACCTTCGCTCCGGCCGCCGCACTCTGCAGCGCAATCGAACGACCCAGCGCCGGGCCCACTCCCGAGACGACGACAACCTTGCCTGCCAGCAGGCCCTGATGGGTCAGCACAGCGCCTGCGGATCGAGAACAACACTCAGGGAGATGATCTTGCCGTTCTCGTCGAACTCGAACACATCGGTGGCAGCGAAGTCAGGGATACCGGCGCGCTGCACCCGAAGCTGCATGGCTGCGTACTTTCCCGTCACCGAAATCGGACCGAGCAGGCTGACTGTGAAATCGACCTGCGCGTTCGCGGTATCGAATTCGCGAATCTCGTCGATTCCGCGGTAGGTCTGGACCCCCAGCGGTTCGTGTTGAACTGCGTCGAGCGCAAACAGCGCAACCAGTCCGTCGACGTCGTGACGTCCGAGACACTTGACGTAATCTTCTACGGCAGAAACTATTTCAGCCCTGTCAGGCATGGATGCTCCTCGTGTTCAGGCGGATCAAGAAATGGTTCCGCGGGCGCGGAGATGGTCGACGATCGCGATCGCAGCGTCCTCGGTCGTCGTGACACTGGTGTCGATGTGAATGTCAGGGTTCTGCGGCGGTTCGTACGGCGAATCGATGCCGGTGAAGTTCACCAACTCGCCCCGTCGAGCCTTCTTGTACAGCCCCTTGGGATCTCGCTCCTCTGCGACGGCAAGCGCGGTGTCGACGAAGATTTCGACGAACTGTTCGTCGCCGATCAATTCGCGGGCGGCATGACGCTCGGCCTCGAACGGTGAAATGAAGGACGCGAGCACGATCAGACCGGCGTCCGCCATCAGTCGGGTGACCTCGGTGACGCGACGGATGTTCTCGACGCGGTCGGCTTCGGTGAATCCGAGGTCTCGATTCAGCCCGTGACGGACGTTGTCTCCGTCGAGGAGGTAGGTGTGCGCGCCGAGTGCGTGCAGTTGACGCTCGACATCGTTCGCGATGGTCGACTTTCCCGAACCGGAGAGACCGGTGAACCACAGAACTGCGGGTTGGTGTCCCTTGAGCCTGGTGTGCGCGGCCTCGTCGACGTCGACGGATTGCCAGTGAATGTTGTCCGATCGACGCAGCGAGTGCGTGATCATGCCCGCACCGACAGTGCCGTTGGTGAGGCGGTCGATGAGGATGAAGCTACCGGTGTCACGGTTGCCGACGTACGGGTCGAACGGGACCGGTCGATCGAAACTGAGGTTGCACACACCGATTTCGTTGAGCGCGAGAGTAGTCGTTGCGGTCTTCTCGAGAGTGTTGACGTTGATCTTGTGTTTCGGTTTGGTGATGCGCGCAGTGACTGTGACGGTACCGATCTGGCACAGGAACGGCCGTTCGGGCAGCATGGGAGCCTCACCCATCCAGACGATGCAGGCCTCGAACTGATCGGCTACGGCCGGCGGATTGTCGCCGATGGACAGCACATCACCGCGACTGATGTCGATCTCGTCGGCGAGCGTGATGGTGACCGAGCGGCCCGCACCGGCAACGTCGAGGTCGCCACCCATGGTCACGATGCGCTCGACTGTGGACGTCTTTCCACTGGGGAGCACGCGGATGGGATCTCCGGGAGATACGGTGCCTGAAACGATCTGGCCGGAGAATCCGCGGAAGTCGAGGTCCGGCCGGTTGACCCACTGCACCGGCATCCGGAACGGAGCCGCGGCGGCAGCATCGTCGATGTCCACGCTTTCGAGATGCTCGATCAGGCTTGGTCCGGAATACCACGGGGTATTCGCACTGCGCTCGGTGAGATTGTCACCCATGTATGCCGACATCGGGATGGCGACGAACCCGTCCAGACCGATCTCGTGAGCGAACTCTGCGTAATCCGCGGTAATGGCATCGAAGACCTCTTGCGAGTAGTCGACGAGGTCGAGCTTGTTCACGGCAAGCACCACGTGCTTGATCCCCAGCAACGACACCAGATACGAGTGCCGGCGGGTCTGAGTCAGTATCCCCTTGCGGGAATCGACAAGGATCACAGCAAGATCGGCGGTCGACGCGCCCGTCACCATGTTTCGGGTGTACTGCTCGTGCCCCGGAGTATCGGCGACGACGAACTTGCGTCGCTCGGTCGTGAAGTAGCGATAGGCGACGTCGATCGTGATGCCCTGCTCACGTTCGGCGGCGAGACCGTCGACCAGGAGCGCGAAATCGAGCCCCTCCCCCTGGGTTCCGCTCTTGCGCGAATCGGCTTCGAGCGCCGTCAACTGGTCGTCGAAGACGAGTTTCGATTCGTAGAGCAGACGGCCGATCAAGGTGCTCTTGCCGTCGTCGACGCTGCCGCACGTGATGAATCGCAGCATGCTCTTGTTCGCATGACGTTCGAGGTACGCCTCGATGTCGTCAGCGATCAGATCCGAGGAAACAGTCATCAGAAGTACCCCTCTTGCTTCTTCTTCTCCATCGACGCACTGGAGTCGTGGTCGATGACCCGTCCCTGGCGTTCGGAAGTGGTGGTGAGCAACATTTCCGAGATGATCTCGGTCAGGCTCGTGGCGGTCGATTCGACGGCTCCGGTCAGCGGGTAGCAGCCGAGGGTGCGGAAACGAACGCTCTTGAGTTCCGGAGTCTCTCCCGGCAGCAAGGGCATCCGGTCGTCGTCGACCATGATCAGCGCACCGTCCCGCTCGACGACGGGCCGCTTGTCGGCAAAATACAGCGGAACGATCGGAATCTCTTCCTGGCGTATGTATTCCCACACATCCAGCTCGGTCCAGTTCGAGAGAGGGAAGACGCGCAGGCTCTCGCCCGGCGCTTTGCGGACGTTGTACATCCGCCACAGTTCCGGTCGCTGCTGCTTGGGATCCCAACGGTGCGCAGCTGATCGGATCGAGAAGATGCGTTCCTTGGCGCGGGATTTTTCTTCGTCACGGCGGGCGCCGCCGAATGCAGCGTCGAACTTGTAGTGATCGAGGGCTTGTTTGAGGCCTTCGGTCTTCCACATGTCGGTATGGACAGCGCTGCCGTGAGTGAACGGGTTGATCCCCTGCTTCACGCAGTCCGGGTTGGTGTGGACGATCAGATCGAGATCGCCTGCAGCGGCGGTACTGTCACGAAGTTTGTACATTTCACGGAACTTCCACGTGGTATCGACGTGCAGAAGCGGAAACGGCAGCTTCGACGGATAGAAGGCCTTGCGCGCCAGATGCAGCATCACGGCGGAGTCCTTGCCCACCGAGTACAACATCACCGGGTTCTCGCTCTGGGCAACAGCTTCACGCATGATGTGAATGCTCTCGGCTTCGAGTCGTTCGAGGTGCGTCAGTGTCGCGGTCATCGGCCCAGTTCCTCCAGTGCTTTCGGGGCGAGTTCGGGTCGGCAGATCAGCAGATCCGGCAACCACGGGTTTTCCTGGTTGTAGCGCAGTTCGCTGCCATCGATACGCGAAACATGCAGTCCCGCAGCATGTGCGACAGCAACGGGCGCCGCCGAATCCCACTCGTACTGTCCGCCCGCATGTGCGTAGATGTCTGCCTCACCCGAGACGACCGCCATTGCTTTGGCTCCGGCGGATCCCATTTCGATCAACTCCGCGCCCATCGAGTCGGCCATGCGCATGACCGGTTCCGGACGACGCGTCCGCGATACGACGACTCGAACCGGCGTCGCGGCATCCCGTTCGGTCCGATCATCGCTGCTCGAATAGGTGACGCCAAGGGCAGGCATTGCGACCGCACCGGTTGTGAGGACACCGTTTTCGGTCAGCGCAACATGAACGGCCCAGTCCGATCGTCCGGCCTCGCCGTACTCACGGGTGCCGTCGAGAGGGTCGACGATCCACACCCGATCCGCAGCCAGCCTCGCGAGGTCGTCAGCCCCTTCCTCCGACAGCACTGCATCCGCAGGAAAGCGTCGGGCAAGTTCGGCGACGATGAATTCATGACTGAGCCGATCGGCCGCGTTCTTGAAAGTCGCGACATCACCGTCGTTTTCGCCGAGGGATTTCCGATGGTCGAGCAGAAGTTCTCCAGCCGCAGCGGCGATGTCGATCGCCGCGCGTTCATCGTTAGTGCGTGTCATAGGTACTCCACAACTGTGTAGACCTCCCGATCGATACGGGAAGAAAGGTCAGGCAGACCGCAGAGTGTCCAGCGCTTTGCACTGGCCTCGATGTGGTCTGCGCCATACCGTAACACCAGAATGAACGATGTTCATTCTATTTCGAACAATGTTCATTCTATGATCTGAGTCACATTGGTTTCTGGGTGGCGTTCGACAACGAACAGTGTTCGATGTGAATTGAGGATGCCGACCACCGCGACTACGGTGATCAAATGAGCAGTACCAGCAGCAAGTCGATCTACGGCGACGCCGAAGTGCGTCGACGCCGAACTCTCGACGCGGCGATCTCGCTTCTGGACGAAGGAGGCTACTCCGCGCTCACGATCCGCGCTGTCGCCAAACGAGCCGGCACCAGCACTGGCCTGATCTACCAGTACTTCGTCGACAAGCAGGACATCTTCGCCGCCCTCCTCAGCGAAAGTCAGCTGGAAATGGCGGACTTCGTGAACTCGCTCCCCCGCGAGCAGGGACTGAGCGCCTTACTCGAGTCCATGATTTCCGAGTTTGCTCGGCACTGGGCACGGGTGGGTCGACTCACCACCACTTGGCGCGACATCGAAGGCATGGCCGGGTCCGACCGAGAAAGCATGCGGGAACTTCACGCATCCGTAGCGGTCTACAACTCGGCATTGATTCGAGCGCTCACCGAATCTGCTGCAGCCGAAGGGAGCCGGTTGATCGACGACCCCGCGTTGATCCATCTCGTGCTCTCCGGACTCAAAGGCCTGTCGGACACCATCGTCATCAACATCGCCAAAGAAGTCACACCCGAGTACTTCGTGAGCTTCTCCGCCCGGGCGCTCGCGCGGTCCATCACGGAGTGACGGACCGACACCTTACGAACGAACGAGGCGAGCGATGGCCGCCTGAGCTTCCTTGATCTTGACGTCCGCTTCCGGACCACCCTGCTTGGCAGCTTCGACGACGCAACCCGCAAGGTGGGCGTCGAGAAGCTTCAGGGACACGGACTGCAACGCGCTCGTCGCGGCGGATACCTGGGTGAGCACGTCGATGCAGTACCGGTCGTCTGCGACCATGCGTGAAATTCCGGCTACCTGACCTTCGATACGACGAAGGCGCTTGAGCAGATCGTCCTGCTCGGGGCTGTAACTACTCATACCGCAACTATACCCCCTACCCGTATGAGGGCTACTGCGATGCGACGAAGCCCACCCGGACGCGGCGCACGACATCGATGGCCATCAGCCCCGCAACCAGAATCGACAACCCGGCGCCCGAGATCCAGAGACCGTCGTAGTGCGTGCTCTCGAACGGTGGAGCGCCCTCCAGTATCGGTCCGAAGTCGGACGTCGTCGTACCCGCTCGCCAGCACACGACCGCCAGAATCGTTGCGGCGACGATACCGAGTACACCGATCCACGTCTTCACGTCGACACGCGGGGATGGCGGTGGCTCAGTCATCGGCAGACCCGTCCGGTTCGACACCAACCACAACGACCTGACTCAACGCCTCGCGAAGTGCCTGATCGTCCTTTGCCCACGCCCGCACCAATCCCCCGGTGGTCAAACGTAAGCCGATACCGTGCCGACGCCTGGGCACTCCGGACAGCTCACCGAGCGCGCGTGCCGTTTCCCACGGTTCCATTTCGTCCTCGTAGGCAGCGTCGTCGGACTCCGGGAACACCTCGGCGATCTCGGTGATCGGCACCTCTTCGGTTCCCTGACGCAACGTGGTCGCCGTCAGAAGTACGCTCGCGTGCCGCCGTGCTGCGATCACCTGCACGTAGACCAATCCGGTGAGGATCACGGCGAACATCGCCAGACCGAACCAATGCACCACCGGGCCGGTGAACAGCTCGATGACCAAGGCGATCAGGCAGAAGATCGGACCGAACGCGACGGCCCACCACCGAGAACCCGGTTCGTAGTACAGAACGTCCGGGCCGATTTCCGGCGCGCGATCAGCCACGGGCAAACCAACTTCGGGTGGTGTCGCGGTAGATCGCGACGCAGGCACAGATCAGCATGACGGGAACAACCAGCGCGAGCACGGTACTTATCCCGGCCACGACCAGCGCGATCTGCAGCACCGCGAACACTCCGGACACGATCACCAGGATCCGTCGGCACAGCGCCCTTCCGGCGCGAGTGGGACCGGCGAGGCCGCCGATCGCGAGGCCGGTCAACAGCAGAACCAGCCCTGACACCCGCACGAAGGTGACGTAGATGTCGATGTTTCCGGCCGAAACGCCTTGATCGGTGAACTGCTCACGCAACGAGTACGAAGCGCTGGTGACATTGATCAGGCCGAAGAGTATGAGCAGGAACGCGCTGGCGATCCACAGCCAGAATGCTGCCTCGACAGCCGTCGGGCGCCTGACCTTCGTAGAGATACTCACGGGTTCAAGTGTGCGCTATCCGCTGACGATGCCCGGAATCATGAGCATCAGGAGTGTCACCAGAACAGAGGCTCCGAGGATCGCGAACAAGATCACTTCGGTGCGTGAACCACGTTGGCGCAGTGGCGCGTCGTGGGTGCTTTCCGTACGCAGGGCTTCCTGAGAACTCATCGCGTCCGACCTCTCCCCTACTACTTCAGTGACCCGTTTCACAGTACCCCGAGCTACCTACCGGTTCCCCGCCGGGGGGAAACGAAGAAAGTACGGATTGGACTCTTTTCGGTGCATCATCACGATCGCCCCGACAGCAGCAACTGCCT
Source organism: Rhodococcus sp. MPR-R1B (assembly GCF_058793255.1). Taxonomy (NCBI): domain Bacteria; kingdom Bacillati; phylum Actinomycetota; class Actinomycetes; order Mycobacteriales; family Nocardiaceae; genus Rhodococcus; species Rhodococcus sp. MPR-R1B. The sequence continues at coordinate 124,653 of NZ_JBXAFO010000012.1, read as the reverse complement.
GCAGGATTTCCGCTCCGCCGAACAGCAGAGTGGCCGCGCCGCCGTCTCCGCCGAGCCCGAAGATCACCGGGATCGCGGAGACCAGCATGAAGACGCCACAGAACGTCAGCAACATTCGAGCCCAGTTCTTGCCGCGACTCATCGCGCGCACGAACAGAAGGAACACGGCGGTGACGATCACGACCAAAACCGCAGAGAATACGATGACCAGTGGGAACATGCCCTCCACGTCGGAACGCGTCAGACCGGCGTCGACAGCTGCCTGATTTCTGAGCATCTCGTCGACGAACATCGACTTCTGCCCGAGCAGCATCCAGATCATCGCGCCGCCCTGGACCAACCCCAGCGCCGTCACAGCCCACCACAACTGAATCGCAGTCACGACGTCCGTCGGCGGCTCGGGTTTCGGCGCAGGTCCCGGGTATCCGTTGTAACCGGGGCCGTATCCCGGGATCTGACCCGTCGGCATCGGTCCGAGTTCGCGGTACGGCTGATTCTCGAACGGCTGGTTCTCGTAGGGAGGTTCCCGGCGGGGCGGTTCCTGGCGCGACGGCGGCCACTGCTCGGTCATGACACCAGCGTATCGGTCGATACCGGCGCAGCCACCATGCGTGACTCCGTCACAGCCATCCGGCAACTTCCGACGCCCAGTACGTGAGGACCACGTCGGCACCGGCGCGGCGAATGCTGATGAGCGATTCGAGAATCGCCGCGTCCCGATCGATCCACCCGTTCTGCGCGGCCGCAGTGATCATCGAGTACTCCCCCGAGATCTGGTACGCAGCGACCGGAACCGGGGACCGGTCGGCGGTCTCACGCAGAATGTCCAGGTAGGACATTGCAGGCTTGACCATCACCATGTCGGCGCCCTCGGCGACGTCGAGGTCTACCTCGCGCATCGACTCGCGGCGATTGGCGCCGTCCTGCTGATACGTACGACGGTCGCCTTGCAGTGAGGATCCGACGGCTTCACGGAACGGCCCGTAGAACGCTGACGCATATTTCGCGGCATAGGCGAGCTGGCCGACATCGACATACCCCGAAGCATCGAGTGCACCACGGATCGCAGCCACCTGACCGTCCATCATGCCGCTGGGGCCGAGCAGGTGCGCACCCGATTCAGCTTGCGCGAGAGCCATTTCTACGTATCGGATCAAGGTCGCGTCGTTGTCGACAGCGCCGCCGGCAGTCAACACGCCGCAGTGGCCGTGATCGGTGAACTCGTCGAGGCAGGTATCGGCCATGATGACCGTCGAATCGCCGAGTTCGTCTGCCAGAGCGCGCAATCCGACGTTGAGGATGCCGTCGGGATCGGAGGCACCGGACCCCTGGGGATCCTTGTCCTCCGCCTTCGGGACACCGAAGAGCATCAGGCCACCGACGCCGGCTTCCACCGCCTCCACCGCTGCGGACCGCAGCGAATCGAGGGTGTGCTGGAAAACGCCTGGCATGGAACTGATCTCACGCGGTGCGTCGATGCCGTCGGCGACGAACATCGGCAAAACGAGGTGCCGGGGTTCGAGCGAGGTCTCTGCCACGAGTCGCCGGAGCGCAGGAGTGCGCCGGAGCCGGCGAGGGCGATGAGTGGGAAACACGAGAAGTAGCCCTCCTTCGTCGGAACCTGTGAGCGGTTGAGGAGTCCACAGACTCCTCAACCCCTCACGGATGCGCTAGCGCCTTCGAGACTTCTTGCGCGGGGGCGGCAAAGCACCTTCGGCGCGCAGACGAGCAGCATGCTCGGCGAGAGCCTCCACCAGCGGTCCCACCTGCGAGGTCTCGGGCTGCACGTCGACGCGCAGACCGAACTCGATAGCGGTTTCGGCCGTCTTCGGGCCGATGCACGCGACCAACGTGCGGGCGTGCGGCTTGCCGGCGATGCCGACGAGGTTGCGCACGGTCGAGGACGAGGTGAAGCAGACGGCGTCGAATCCACCGGTCTTGATCATCTCGCGGGTCTCGGCCGGCGGCGGCGCTGCCCGGACGGTGCGGTAGGCGGTGACGTCGTCGATCTCCCAACCGCGTTCGCGCAGGCCCTCTGCGAGGGTTTCGGTCGCAATGTCCGCCCGCGGCAACAGAACCCGGTTGACCGGATCGAAAACGTCGTCGTACGGGGCGAATTCGGCCAACAGGCCTTCGCTGGACTGCTCACCGGTCGGGATCAGCTCGGGGTTGATGCCGAACGAGCGCACCTTGGCTGCGGTTGCTTCACCGATGCAGGCGATCTTCACTCCGGAGAAGGCGCGAGCGTCGAGGCCGAACTCTTCGAACTTCTCCCACACTGCGCGAACAGCATTGGTGGAAGTGAAGACGACCCACTGGTAGCGACCGTCGACGAGTCCCTTGACCGAACGCTCCATCTGAGCCGGGCTGCGAGGCGGCTCGACGGCGATGGTCGGAACCTCGATCGGGATCGCTCCGTGAGTGACCAGACGGTCGCTCATCTCGCCGGCCTGATCCTTGGTGCGCGGCACGAGGACGGTCCAGCCGTACAGAGCGCGCGATTCCCACCACGACATCTTGTTGCGCTGCGCGACAACCTTGCCGACGGTGACGATGAGCGAGCCCACCAGTTCGGATCCGGCTTCGTTGAGCGTCGCGAGAGTTGCCTCGACGGTTCGCTGCTGACGAGTGGTACCGCGGACGGTGATCGCAGCAGGCGTCTGCGGGGCCAAGCCGTTCTCGACCAGCGCGCTGGCGGTCTCGGCGAGATGTCCGGACGTCGCGTGCAGGACAAGCGGTCCCGGTGCAGCGGCCAGAGCAGCCCAGTCGACTTCACCGCGAACGTCGGCCTCGGTGTGACCCGAGCCGAGCGCCATGCCGGCGTAGCTCGGCACAGCCGAACCGGAAGGCAGACCCGGGAGAACCTCGAACTGAACCTGCGTGCGGGCGACTGCGGTGACCTCTGCGATCACGGAATCCGTGGTCAGCGGGTCGCCGGAGACCAGACGCACGACGTCGTGACCGTTCTTGGCCTCGTGCACCAATGTCTTTGCAACCTCGGCAGGCTCGCCGAGTGCCGGACGCACGTCCGCGATCAGCTCGCCGGTCTCCTCGTCGCGGCCCATGTCGATCCCGACGAGTGCGACGACGCCCTTGTCGACATCCGGATCGGTGAATGCCATTGCGGCGCCGGTGAGGACGTCACGTGCGCGAACGGTGAGCAGGGCGGGGTCGCCCGGTCCCGATCCCACGAACAGGATCCGTCCGGGAGTGTTCTTTCGGACTCGGGTCATCGGTGATTCTCCAGTGCGCTGTATCGAAATGGGAACTTGGTGCAAGTGCAAAGTGGGGCGTCAAACATCGGCTGCCTCGCCTGTAGTCACGTTCATCAACTCGCGGGCGCCGAGTTCGAGTAACTCGCGCGCTACCGCTCGGCCGAGTTCCTCGGCCTTGTCCGGCGCACCCACTGCGCCGGTACGGATGACGTCCGAACCGTCGATGGCGGCTGCGCAGCCGCGTACCGACAGTTCGTCGAAGATTCTGCCGTCGTCGTCGAGGGATTCGACGATCTCCGCGATCGCTCCCACCGGAGCGGTGCAGCCGGCTTCCAACTCGGCGAGCAGGGCGCGCTCGGCAGTAACTGCCGCCCGGGTACCCGCGTCGTCGTGCTCGGCGAGGATCGCCGCCAATTCCGCATTGGCAGAAAGGCATTCGACGGCCAGGGCACCCTGCGCCGGAGCGGGGAGCATCTGCACGGGCTCGATATTCTCGGTGATGAGATCGAGCAGCCCGATACGGGACAGGCCGGCGCGAGCGAGGATCACGGCGTCGAGTTCACCGGATTCGACTTTGCCGAGACGGCGCTGCAGGTTGCCCCGCAACGGCACGATGTCGAGGCCGAGTCCGAGTGCCTTGAGCTGCGAAACACGGCGGGGCGCCGAGGTTCCCACCTTGGAGCCGGCCGGAAGCTCCCCGAGGACCAGACCGTCGCGGGCGACGAGCGCGTCACGCGGATCTTCGCGTGGCGGAATCGCCGCGATGACGAAACGCGGATCCTGCGCGGTCGGTAAGTCCTTGTAGGAATGCACAGCAACGTCGACGCGGTTGTCCAGCAAAGCTTCTCGAAGCTCTGCCGTGAACACTCCGACGCCGATCTTCTGGACGGGATCGGTGGACTGGTCGCCCTTGGTCTTGATGATGACCAACTCGGCGGGATGTCCCGCTGCAATGAGGGCATCGCGCACGGTACCGGCTTGCGTGGTCGCGAGAAGACTTCCGCGAGTGCCGATCCGCAGCGGGCTCCCCGATCGAGGGGTGGTGACGCTCATGCCTGCAGGTCCCTTCCAGTGCGGTCGCCGTCCACCAGGTCGGTGGGTGTGGCCACGGCCGCGGGAGATCCGGGGCTGAGTTCGAAGAGTTCGCGCAGCGCTGCTGCGTAGGAGTCGCCGCCGGGGGCCGACGCCAGTTGCTTGACGCGCACGGTCGGGGCGTGGAGAAGCTTGTCCACGACGCGTCGCACGGTGCGTGCAACCTCGTCGCGCTGCGGATCGTCCAGGCCGGGCAGACGCGAATCGAGCCGCATCAGTTCGGCTTCGACGACGTCGGCGGCGCGCTGACGCAAAGCCGTCACGGTCGGAGTGACCTCGGCGAGGCGCTGTCCGGCAAGGTAGGTCGCAAGCTCGCCAGCGACGATGGTGCGTGCGGCATCTGCGTCGGAGGCGGCTGCGCCCGCCGCTGGATCACGCTGCAGCGTCTCCATGTCGAGAACGGTCACACCCGGCAGGCCGGCGACGGCGGGATCGATGTCGCGCGGCAGCCCGAGGTCGCAGATGACGAGGTGCTTGGTGTTGTCGCGATCGGTCTCGGCGAGTGCGCGGTGCACATCCGCCAGGGTGACCACTGCCCCGACCGCGCCGGTACAGGTGACCATGACATCTGCCTGCGCCATCGCGGCCGAAAGCTGATCGAAGGCAACACCGTCGGCGTCGACGCCGTTGGAGCGTGCCGTCTCTGCCAGGTGCTCGGCGCGTTCCTGTGTCCGGTTGACGACGACGATGCGTGCGATTCCGGCGCGGGTGAGATGCGCAACCGACAGACCGCCCATCGATCCTGCCCCGACGACCACGGCAGTGCGGCCGACCAGGCCGCCCTCACCGATGATGCCCGCTGCACGATCGAGAGCCACGGACACGACTGATGCTCCGGCGGAGTCGATTCCGGTTTCGGAATGCACTCGCTTGCCGACGCGCAGTGCCTGCTGAGCCAGTTCGTGGACGACGCGTCCGGCGGCCTGCTGCGCATCCGAAGATGCGTAGGCCGAACGGATCTGGCCGAGGATCTGCTGTTCGCCGATCACCATGGAATCGAGGCCGCTGGCCACCGCGAAGAGGTGCTCGACGGCTGCTTCGCTGTAGCGGACGTACGCGTGAGCGTGCAGCGCTGTCAGGTCGAGACCCGAATGGTCGGCCAGGATTTCACCGACCTCGGTGAGTGCACCGTGGAACGCGTCCACCACCGCGTAGACCTCCACCCGGTTACAGGTGGAGACGATCATCGCTTCGGAGATGTGCGAAGACGCCAGAAGCTTGTCGATCAGCTTCGGACGATCGGTGTCGGTGACAGCTACTCGCTCGAGCACCGGGACGGGCGCGGTTCGATGCGAGACCCCGACAAGCAGAACACTCACGGCGCGATCACTGATCCGTTTCTTGTCGAACCTGCTCCGACCGGAGCGGGTGAACTGGTGGATGGGACTGACGAAGCGGATGCGGCGTGAGCCACTCGTACTCGCGGCGCGCTGGATGCCTGATCGGCGTTGCGCGCACTGTTGAAGGAGAGAACCTGCATCTCGACGGCTAGATCTACACGTCGCAGTTCCACGTGATCGGGAACGTCGAGGGCGATCGGCGAAAAACTCATGATGCAGCGCAGCCCGGCGCTGACGAACTGGTCGCACACGCCCTGAGCTGCCTCGTCCGGTGTGGAGATGACGCCGATGGTCGCATTCAGTTCACGGCAGGCGACGGTCAGTTCCTCGGTGCTGCGCACGACGAGATCCCCGACTCTGCTTCCGATTCGATCTGCATCACTGTCGAAGAGTCCGACCATCTCGAAACCGCGGCGGCTGAATCCGCCGTAGCCGACCAGCGCCTTGCCGAGGTTTCCGACTCCGACGAGAACGACCTTGTGCCCACGATCGAGTCCGAGTGCACGCTCGATGCGGATGCGGAGCCTGTTGACGTCGTACCCGACGCCGCGGACACCGTTGGGTCCGAGGAACGACAGATCCTTACGCAATTTCGCTGATCCGACGCCGGACGCCTGGGCAAGTTCCTCGCTCGAGACGATGGAGGTACCCCGGTCGGACATCACTCCGAGGACCCGCAGGTATGCGGCCAAGCGCGTCACCGTAGCCTGGGGGATGACGCGATCCTGAGCGATCGGGTCGGTAACCGAGGCGCTGGCAGCGTCGGTGACGGAAGAGCCCGCAGCGCCGGTGACGCGCTGAGCCACAGGCTCATGCGTCTGGTGCGGTTCGGTCACGTCGCTGGCTCCTCGTCCGGTCGACACGACTGTCGACCTCCACGATGCTCCGGGGGAATGTTCACACCACGGTAACCGCTTGTGAACCCATGCACAAAGTTGCTCGAGACGGGTTCGATGTGCCGTTCACCTGCAAAGCGGCTCCGCGGACAACTTTGAGGGTTGCCTTACTTGCGTAAATCGTCACGAAGGCGCTCCTCGTCGACTTCCCAGTAACCGTGCTCGCGTCCGTCGAGAAGAATGACGGGCAATCTGTCTCCGTACTCCGCTCTCAGCTCTGGATCCGTCGCGGCAGCTTCGTCCACGTCGATGCACGTCAATTCCAGCTCGAACTCGGAACAGACCCGTCGCAGGACCTCCGCCGCGCCGACGCAGGACGCGCATCCTGCGCGTGTCAACAGGGTCACTTCATGCGTAGCTGCAGTCATCGACGCATACCTTTCTTCTACGGGGACGCCATCTACTTGATCGGTCGAGTGTGCCTTCGGAGCCCCACTCGGTGCCAAATCGGCGGAGAGGAACGTCACACACCACAGGGAAGGTCACCATCCAACCCATCGGGCCTCATCGCGGAGGATAGGCTGACTCGAAGAGTTCTCTGCTCGAGAATGCAACACGGGAGGTGCGGGTGCCTGCGCGATCACTACCGAACGGCTCCGGATTCGGATCAGGGCTTGCCGGGGTCATTCTCCCCGGACGTCGCCATGTGAAGAATCCGCTGGGCCCGAGTGAGTCGGAAGTTCGAGCCAATCTCGCCGGCGAGGCGAGCGCTGACGCAGCTCTGGCATTGCACGAAGCTGCCAACCCCACAGAACCGGAAACCGGCGAAGAGCCCCCGGCCGTTCCGCGCGACCTCACGGCCGCCGCATTCTTCGACGTCGACAACACCATGGTGCAGGGTGCGTCGATCATCCACTTCGCCCGTGGTCTCGCTGCACGAAAGTATCTCAAGACCTCGGATCTGGTGGATTTCGCGTGGAAGCAGATCAAGTTCCGAGTCACCGGCCGAGAAAGTAGCGACGACGTCGCCGAAGGCCGCGAGAAAGCACTGTCCTTCGTGGCCGGTCGATCCACCGCCGAACTCGCCCGCCTCGGCGAGGAGATCTACGACGAGGTCATCGCCGACAAGATCTGGCCAGGCACGAGGGCGTTGGCCCAGATGCACCTCGACGCCGGACAACAGGTGTGGTTGGTGACGGCAACTCCGGTCGAACTGGCTCAGGTCATCGCCGAGAAACTGGGATTGACCGGCGCCTTGGGCACTGTCGCCGAGAGTGAGGACGGCGTCTTCACCGGCCGACTCGTCGGCGACATCCTGCACGGCATGGGCAAGGCGCACGCCGTACGGACGTTGGCGGTGCGTGAAGGACTCAATCTCAAGCGCTGTTCCGCCTACTCCGACAGCCACAACGACGTTCCGATGCTCTCGTTGGTGGGGACACCGGTGGCGATCAATCCCGACGCAGATCTTCGTGAACTCGCGAAGAACCGCGGGTGGGAAGTTCGCGATTTCCGCACCGGACGAAAGGCCGCCAAGATCGGCGTACCGACGGCGCTGGTGCTCGGAGCGGTCGGCGGGGCGCTCGCGGCAATTCTCGCCAGGCGCAAAGAACAGAACGCCTGAGCGGGTTCGGTCCGGATCGAGCAGCGATCCGGACCGAACTCAGCCGAGAAAGACGTTGCGACGCTTGGCCAACAGTCGATACAGCGTCTGCTGAATGGTTTCCCGGACGTGGTCCGTGACCTCGAACAGGACCATCGGATCGTCGGCGGCACCGCTCTCGAAGGTGTCGGTGACGATGGGCTTTCCGAACTCGATGTACCACTTCGACGGCAACGGAACCAGGCCGAGCGGCCCGAAGTGTGGAAACAGCGGTGTCACCGGGAAATACGGAAGACCGAGAACGCGTGCGAGTGTGGTGAGATCACCGATTTTGGGATAGATCTCCTCCGAACCCACGATCGAGCACGGAATGATCGGAACACCGGTTCGCATTGCGGCCGACACGAAGCCACCGCGCCCGAACCGCTGCAACTTGTACCGCTCACTGAACGGTTTCCCGATGCCCTTGAATCCTTCCGGGAACACGGCCGCGACTTCACCGTCGTTGAGCAGACGCTCGGCGTCGGGGTTGCAGGCCAACGTATGACCGGCTTTGCGCGCCAGTCCACCCACCACTGGCATCTCGAATGCCATGTCCGCAGCCAACATTCGCAGTGGACGATGCGCTGGATGGTGATCGTGCACGGCAACCGACGTCATCAGTCCGTCGATCGGGATCACACCGGCGTGGTTGGCGACCACAAGCGCTCCCCCGGTGAGGGGAATGTTCTCGATCCCACTGACCTCGACGCGAAACCACTTCTCGAACAACGGGCGCAACATCGGCATGACGACGTTGTCCGCGAAATGCGGGTCGAATCCGAACTCGTCGACCTCGTAGTCGCCCGACACCCGACGTCGGAAGAATTCTGCTGCCGAGGCGATCTGGTCGACGATCGCCGACCTGGCCGAATCGACGAACGTGCTCTCACCGCCGTGGTCGGCCGCCGAGGACACTCCGGACGGATGCCGACGTTCACTTTGTTCACGGATGTCACGCTCCGCACCGGTGACGGACTCACGCGAACGGGAAGTTGCCGACTTTCCGGTGTGAGTTGCGCTGGGCCGCAGGGGAATTACCTTCGCCACGTCAGTCACCCCTTCACCGCACTTCGTCCCGACAGCGGCATGTGCATCACGTCTGCACTTGTTGCCGCCGCGGCGGTGTCACCGCCGAGGATGGCGGTCAACGCATTCTCCGCCCGATCGATCCACTCGGACTTGATGATCCGGCGCGTCTGCATCGCACGCATGAAATCGTCGAGTGCTTGCATGGTGGTCCATCGCGGCTCGAACCCCAGCTCGCTGCGCATGCGAGTGGTGTCGAGTCCGCAGCCGAACCGGAAGTACTCGAGTTGCTCGTCGGTGTACAGCCTCATGGACGACCCCACCAACGCGCTCCCGACGCTGCGGAACAGAGCGAGCGGCATGGGAACTTCCACCCTGCCTGCCCGGCGGATCGCCTGCGACATCATGACCACTCCGTCGCCGGCGATGTTGTACGTACCCGAAGCGTGTCCGATGGTCGCCTTCTCCAGCGCCGCGAGGGCATCCTCGACGTGGAGCAATTGCAGGCGCGCGTTGCGCCCGACGATGGTGGGCACGAGTGGGGCGGTGACGTAGTGCCCGACGGTTGCAGTCAGCTGAGGTCCGATCAACGGCGCCAACCGCAGAATCCCGACCGAGATGTCCGGGCGCCGACGCCCCATTCCGCGGAGGTATCCCTCGATCTCGAGGCTGTCGCGGGCATATCCGCCCGGCGGCCGGCGGCGCGCACTCATTTCTTCGGTGAACTGAGCGGGATCCTTGGCACTGCACCCGTAGACGACCGAAGCCGAGCGCAGGACCACCTTGCGAACCGTCGGAGCTTTCTGACAGACCGCGAACAGTTGCATGGCGCCGATGACGTTCATGTCCTTCATCGCGGCGCGGCTGCCGGCTTTGGGGGCTTTCTGAAGCGTCGACGCGTGCACGACGGTGTCGACCTCGGCGTTTCGGATCACTTTGCCGATCAGCGGATTGCGGATGTCTGCTCGCACGAATTCCGCGCGGCCCATTCTGCGCATCATGTCCTTGCTCGGACTGACGGCGTCGACGGCGATGACACGCTCGATCGACGGATTCTGCGCAAGCCTGGTCACCAGGTAGCCGCCGAGAAATCTGCTCGCCCCGGTCACCAGTACGACGCGAGGCGTCGTGCCCCCTGAAGTGTTGTCACCTTCAACCACCAAGTACCCCCATATCCAGTAGAAACGCGCTCTGCCGAAGCGTCCCTCCCGCGATTTTCCCCCACTTTACGGGCAGAGGGGGTCCCGCGCTGACTACCCAAATTTCGGCCATTCAAGACAAACCGCCCAGCCAATGAGACGTGGCACACATCGCTTTCCCCCGAATATGCTGATGCCCGCCACCCCGGAAGGGGTGGCGGGCATCAACAGGTACTGCTTATTTACCGAGTTTCCTGCGCTGTACTCGGGTACGACGAAGCAGCTTGCGGTGCTTCTTCTTCGACATGCGCTTGCGACGCTTCTTGATCACTGAACCCATAGCGGGTGTCCCTCACGTTCTTCTCTAGCGTTCCTGCGCACGCCGGTCACGTACGCCTGCGCCAAGCAATTGGCGCCTGGCCCTCGTTTTAACTAGCTCAGCGCCTTACGACACCAGCTTGCTGGTACGACAGTGACTCATCGTACCGGTGTGGAGTCACTCGGCATAAACCGAGCCTCCGGCACAGCAACCGCTGTGCCCGCGACTCGGCTCACGCCGAGGTCATCCTCTTCGAACCGGCTGGTCAGCCGGCATCGAAGTACGAGGTTTCGAGGTAATCGTGTACTGCCTTCGCATGTACACGGAACGAACGGCCCACTCGTACAGCAGGCAATTCGCCACTGTGTACCAACCGGTACACAGTCATTTTCGACACCCTCATCAAAGTTGCTACCTCAGCAACAGTGAGGAATTGCGTGCCGGCCACTGCCGGCTTTCCGTCGTGGGACGAACCCATGGACGGCTTGTTTGCAGACACCATTAATCCACATACCTCCAGCACGACTCGCGCCGCCGGCTTCCCCTCCGGCGGAACAGACACGTACGTACTAAGTCGAGCTTAGCTGTACTGGTGGGGTTAAAGCGACGGGTGTGGCTAAACGGACGACTAATCCGCAGCTGCACCCATCGCGGCCGAGCGCGACTTGGCGGCATCCAAGGCATCGAAGAACGCCGTCCGCAGGCCGCCCGCTTCGAGCTGACGCAGTGCCGCAGCCGTCGTTCCGCCCGGTGACGTCACCGCGGCGCGAAGATCCGTCGCGCTGTCGCCGGTGCGATCGAGCATCGCTGCGGAACCGACCATCGTCTGCACCACCAATTCGGTAGCGACCGGGCGCGTCAGGCCGAGACCGACTCCCGCGTCGATCATCGCTTCGGCGACCAGAAAGAAGTAGGCCGGGCCGGAACCGGAGACAGCCGTGACCGCGTCGATCTGCGATTCGGGAACCGTGACCACCTTGCCGACGCTGCCGAGGATGCCGCGTACGAGCTCGAGATGCTCGGCCTTGACGTGCCGTCCGGGCGAGAGCACGCTCACGCCCTCCCCGACCAACATGGGGGTGTTCGGCATGACGCGGATGACCGGGAACCCTGCGGGCAGACGCGTTTCGAAGAATCCCGTGGGGATTCCCGCCGCAAGGGAAACGATCAATTGTTCGAGGTCGCCGTCCAGATCGACCTTCGTCAACGCCGTGAGCGCTGACTCGACGTCGTTCGGCTTCACCGCGATGACGATGACGTCCGCACCCTCGGCGGCATCGGCGACCGTGCTGACGCGGATGGAGTATTCGGCGATCAATTCGTCTGCGCGAGGCTGATATTGCTCGGCGACGACCAGATCCTTGATGGCGTGGCCGGCCTGCAACAGCCCGGAGATCAGCGCCTCGCCGATCTTGCCGCCACCGATAATCGCAATTCTTGTCATGGCGAACAGCCTGCCACGACCGCAGCGATCGACCCTAGCGGGGCATCATCGCCAATTGACGACTCTGGACGACGACTGCGCCCGTCGAATCGAGAACAGCATGATCCTCTTCGAACCACGTGCTGCCCAGAACATCCGAGCTCGCCCGCACGCGAAGCCATCCCGGCGTCGGCAGTCGGCGCAGGTACGTCGTCAACTGCACGGTCGGCGCCCACCCGAACAGGCCGCGGTTCATCGTCACCGGCGCGCTGATGTCACCCGCCATGATCGCGAACAGCACAGCGGTGTCGAGGTCGTTTTCGTCCTCGGGTCGAGGACGGACCCACATCCTGACCTCGGCCTCGCCTTGGCTGCCGGTCAGGAAGTGCGCCGAGGTGGTGTCGATTCGCATGTCGCAACCCTGACCGACATGCACGACCTGCGCCATCGGGTGATCGCCGATGACTGCCACCGCACTCTCCGGCGGTTCCGGTGACATGTCGTCGATCGACGAGGCCGTGACGAAGGTGGGGTCGCCGTCATCGGGGAATCCGAGCGTGACCGCCGCGCGAACAGCGCTGCGACCCGCCTGGCTCAACTCGACGTCGAACAACGCGACCTGGCGTCCCTGCTTTCGGACGATCACCTCCAGTTCGACTTCACCCGGATCTGGGGCCGACAGATAGTTGGCGCTCACCGCGAGTGGCTGCATCTTCAGAAGCGAGTCGTTCTCACCTGCGCCGTCTCGCAGACATCGACGCGCTGCAGCGGCGCACACAGCCATCATGGAGCCGCCGTGCACTTTCGGCCCGATGGTCCAGATCGAATCGATCGTTGCGGTGTATCGCCCGTCGCCGAGCGAGGTGAGGCGATTGAGATCTTGAAAGGGACTGGTGCTCATCGATTTTCCTGTTCGGTGCTTTCTCGGTGTTGCGGGAAATGTCGTGCGGCCAAGTCTTGGTGCGCCAGGCGTCGCAATGCTGTCAGGACGGGTTCGTACATGGCGGTTCCGAGGACCGCATAGCGAATGCCGTCCTCGGTCGAACTGGTAGGCATCAGCTCGATTTCCACTTCGGCAATCCCTCGGATGTGGTCGCCGTAGGCGCGCAGGCGCTCGTCCGAGAGACTCAGTCCTGCATCCTCGAGGCCGATCAGTGCCCGCTCGAGGTGCGCGACCGCCACGTACCTCGGCTCGAAAACCTGACCGAGAAACTCCAGAACCTTGCGAGCTCTGGGGAACTCTGGATCCGGTTCAGGTTCGACGTACGGGGGTAGTTGCGCGATTGCGCGGCCGAAAGTCTCGAATTCGGATCGCTCGTCAGTGTCCACCAGTTCGAGCACCGCGCGAATCCGTGGAATCGCGAGTCCCGCCCCGGCCAGGGCCCTGATCAACGCGAGTCGCCGGACGTGCTGTTCGCCGTACCTCGCTCCCGTTGCGCTGGTCGGCTCACCCGGCATCAGCAGACCTTCACGGAGGTAGTACTTGATAGTGGCCAGTGCAACGCCGGACTGTGCGGCCAGTTCGGAAACCTTCACCGCTCCTCCGTCCAACTCGCTCGACCCATTACTGGATAGTGATGCTATCCAATGGGGGCCGAGCATCGGTAAGGAGGACACGCCTTGCGCTAGGGTTGAACCTTCTTTGCGCACACCACCAGAAATTTCCGAACGGAGCGAACAGGCGGAATGACGGATTTGCAGTCGGAGGCTCAGCCCGACGAACAGTGGCGCATCGTGGAACCACTGACGCTGACTCCCCTGCTCACCGCCGCACTCGAGGTGTTCCACGAACTCGGTTACCACGGAGCGTCGGTTCGTGACATCGCAAAACGTGCCGGTGTCACCGTGCCGACGCTGTATTACCACCACGGCAACAAACAGGGCATCCTCGTCGCGCTGATGGAACCGGGCATCGAGAACGTCACCGCACGCGCGAGCGCTGCGGTCGACGCTGCCGGACCGTCGCCGACGGCACAGTTCGGCAATCTCGTCGAGGCGTGTGTTCTGCACATGACCAGTCGCTCCGACATAGCCTTCCTCGATTCCGAACTGCGATACCTCGAGGACGCGGAACGAAAGAGCTACGCCGCCAAGCGAAAGAAGCTCGAGAACCTACTCGTCGACGTACTGACGGCAGGCGTCGAGAGCGGTGAGTTCACGGTCCCGGACATCACCGGAACGGGCCGTGCGCTACTGGGAATGTGTCAGTCCGTCGTCCTCTGGTATCGACTCGACGGACCGCAGACTCCGCGCGAAGTCAGTGTTCTCTACCGCGAGATAGCCCTGAAAGCCGTCGGCGTCACTTCTTGAGCACTGAACTTCCCGGCATGTCCGATTAGCCCTTAACTGACGAACGTCACACCTGTCGGCTGACACCGAAACCGGGACGCGCCCACGGTCGCGGGTCCACACTTAGAAGCAGAGATGCGCGGGGTGGATCCGCAGACCGAGGGAGTTCTTGACGTATGGCCAACAGCAATCCATTTGTTCCTCCTAGCGCGGTCGACGTCGACCTTTCCGCGGTCGCCTGGGGGGCGAACCGCACGATGTCCGACTTCGAGACTGGAATGTGGCGGATGGAAGAGGCGCAGCCGCAACTGCGCTCACCGATCGTTGCGGTAGAGGTACTCGATCGTGCCCCGGACTGGGATCGACTTCTCGACGCAGTCGAGTGGGCATCGCACGTGGTTCCGCGTATTCGTATGCGAGCAGTGGAACCGGCAATGCAGCTGGGCAACCCGGTGTGGTCCGTCGATCCCGAGTTCGACATCGGCTACCACCTACGACGCGTCCGCTTACCTGCACCGGCGGACTTCGATCACGCACTGCGCATGTGTCGTCACCTTGCGACGGAACCTTTCGACAAGGCTCGACCGCCGTGGAGCGCGCTGCTCATCGAAGGTCTCGACGACGGTCGCGCCGTGTTCGTGGTCAAGACTCACCACTCCATCACCGACGGCATGGGCGGCATCCAGATGATGACGCTCCTGCACAGCAGACGCCCGGACCCCACTCCGAACAAGCCCGACCGCACACCGCCTGCTCCTGAGCATCTGTCGTCGGTGGGCGCCTTCGGCGAGGAGGTGGTCAGCGAGATCCGGCGTGCGCCCTCGCGTATCGCCAAGCTGGTCCGTGGTGCCACCAATGTTGCGACCACGGCGATCTCGAGTCCGATCACGACAGCTTCCGAGGTCCTCGGTTACGCCAATTCACTCCGCAAGATCGTCACTCCCCCAGCTCGTTCCGGTTCCCCTCTGCTCCACGATCGTGGTCTCGGACGATGGTTCGGAACTCTCGAAGTGGGTGTTCCCGAGCTCAAGGCCGGAGCAAAAGCTGCCGGCGGGTCACTCAACGACGCGTACGTCGCCGCTTTGCTCGGCGGCTTCCGTCGCTACCACGAAGCCTTCGGACAGTCCGTCGACAGCATTCCGATGGGTATGCCGATCAGCATGCGTACGGGCGCAGACGCCAACGGCGGCAACAGGTTTGCAGCCGTTCGCTTCAACGGCCCGGTCTCCGAAACCGATCCGGCCAAACGCATCAGGCAGGTGCGAGAGATCGTACTGGGTCTGCGGGAGGAGCCCGCGTTGGACGCTCTCGACGTCGCCGCCCCGATCCTCGCCCGCCTGCCGAATTATCTACTCGCGAACTGGTATCTGTCACAGTCGACGGGTCTGGACCTGCAGGCCAGCAACGTCGCCGGCGTACCGGTACCGGTCTATCTCGCCGGAGCGAAGATCGAGCGGATGTTCCCGTTCGGCCCGGCGCCCGGTTGCGCGGCAATGGCGACACTGGTCTCCCACGTCGGGGTGTGCTGTATCGGAATCAATCTCGACACCGCTGCGATCACAAAACCCGCGCTGCTGATGCAGTGCTTGCAGGAGAGCCTGGACGAGATCGTCGCTCTCGGAGTCACAACGGAAGGTGCGTGAGTCATGAGCGAGAACACGACCAACCCGCGCGTGTACCTCACCGAAACCATGACAGAGGCCGAAGCCGGCGTGCTGCGAAAGTGGCTTGCCGACAAGGCAAGCTCATCCGAAACTCGGCCGGTCACCGTCAACATCACCGACAAGACCCTGGCAGAACTGGCGGCACGGACCGACGACCCGATGCTCGCACCGCTTCGCGTGGTGTGGATTCCGGACACCCATACCAAGCACAACGTCGCGGTGCGACTACGTGATGCGCTGGCACCACGCGATCCTCTCCACCCCGGACGCGGTGCACAACGCAGAACCCTGCGCACCGACCCCTCTCGGTGCCAGGTCATCGAAGGTGAACCCGCACCACTGAGCGATCTCGAGCGTCGCCTCGAAAAGAGCGGTGGCGGTTCGCTACCGGAGTTCATCCGACGGCAGGCCGCTCTGGCACTCGAACGCGCCGAATTGGGCCTACTGGGTGGCCAGTACAAGGTGTCACGGTTCGTCGTCGACGAGATCACCGACACCCGCCGATTCGCCACCGAGGTCATGGCTTTGGCCGACCGGTTGAACATCGCCGTCGCCGAAGTCGATCGCCGCGCACGTGAAGCTCTCGAAGAAATGGTTGCCACCCAGAGTCGCCAAGCCATCGCGGTGTGGGATCGCCTGGGCCGCTACTTCGCTCGCGCCTACAAGCTGGACGTGGACACGAGCCGCTTCGAGGAACTCCGTGAGCTGAACAAGGAACACTCACTGGTCTTCCTCCCCAGTCACCGTTCGTACCTCGATCCCCTCGTCCTGCGTCCGGCGTTGATCGCGAACGGCTTGCCGCTCAATCACGTCATGGGCGGCCTCAACATCAGTTTCTGGCCCATGGGCTCGATCCTCAAGCGCAGCGGCACCGTCTTCATTCGTCGAAGCATCGGCAACGACGAGGTCTACAAGTGGTCGATGCACGAGTACATGCGCTATCTGCTGACCAAGCGCTTCAATCTGGAGTGGTACATCGAAGGTGGACGCGGACGTACCGGGAAACTACGCCCGCCGCGCTTCGGTCTCCTGACCTACCTGACCAAGGCATTTCAGGTCAGCGGAGCGTCCGACGTGTACCTCGTCCCGGTTGCGCTGAGCTACGACCAACTCTACGAGGTCGGGGCCATGGCTGCCGAGGCGCTCGGCGCCGAGAAGACACCGGAAGGCCTGCGCTGGATGGTGGGTTACGTACGCGCCCAGGGAAAACGCAACGGTGTCGCGCACGTGACCATCGGCCGGCCGCTCTCACTCGCGGACGCACTCAGCCAGGAAACCGATCAACGCCTCGCCATTCAGAAGGCCGGCATCGAGGTGTGTCACCGCATCAACGAGGTCACCCCGGTGACCGTGTCTTCACTGGCGATGTTGGCGTTCCTCGGAATCGAAGACCGGGCGTTGACAGTTCGTGAACTCACCGCGATTCTCACGCCGCTGTTCGGCTACATCACCGCGCGAAATCTTCCGATCGCCGGCGACGTCGAACTGTCCGATCCGCGTGTCATCGAGAAGGCATTGCAGACACACGTCGATTCCGGGGTGCTCGAGCGCTTCGATCGGGGCGGCGAGCAGGTCTTCTACCTCGGCAAGGACCAGCATCTTGTCGCTGCCTTCTACCGCAACAACACGATTCACTTTCTTGTCGTGCGTGCCATCACCGAACTCGTACTTCAGGCAGCCGTCGAAGAGCGGTTCGAGGACCCCATCGGGGACGGGTGGGCAGAGGCCAAGCGCATCCGAGATTTGTTGAAATTCGAGTTCTTCTTCAGTGACCGGGACACGTTCGAGCAGGAGATGCGGACCGAGCTGACGCTGATCGACCCCGAGTGGGAAACCGTCATGGCCGACGACAAACGAACCGAGCACATGATCGAGACGGTTCGCCCGTACCTCGCGCACCGCGTGCTCCAACCGTTCCTCGAGGCGTACCAGGTTGTCGCCGATCAGCTTGTGCTCGCGCCGATTTCGACATCGTTCGACGAAAAGTCGTTCATCAGCAACTGCATCGACGTCGCACATCAGCGTCGACTGCGGCAGCAGATCGCCAGCAACGAATCCGTCTCCGGCGAATTATTCGCCACCGCACTGAATTTGGCGCGCAACCGTAACTTGATCGAAGTCGACGACGACGGAGTCCGGGCCCGGCGCCTGGCATTCGCTGCCGAGATCAAGGTTCAGGTCGAGCGCCTGCGTCACCTTCGCGCACTCGCGCATGCACGACTCGATCAGGTGGCGATGCCGGTACCGGACGCCGCTGCGGTAGTGACCATTCCAGAAGCAAACCGAGCGCCCGCCGCGAACGAGGAAGTAGGACTGTGACCGGACTCGAGCGTCTGCACTCCGCCATCGAAGCCGCCCCGCCCGGGCCCGGAACGATCGCCGCCTTCGACCTCGACGGCACCTTGATCAGCGGGTACTCGGCCAGCGTTGTGTACCGAGACCGCCTGCGACGCTTGGATATCAGCGTCGGCGAACTCTTGCGCACCACCGGTGCCGCGATCGACACCCAATTCCGCGGTGCTGACGTCGGAGCACTCATGGACATCGGCGTTCGAGCCTTGGGCGGCCGTACCGTCGAGGAACTGAACGACTGGGGGCGACGGCTGTTCAAGCAGGAAATCGCCGCGATGATCTACCCGGAAGCCCGCGGGCTACTGGCGGCACACCGGCGAGCCGGCCACACGATCGTGATGGCTACGTCGGCGACTCCGTTCCAGGCCAAGTACGTCGCCGAAGATCTCGACATCGAAGACGTGCTGTGCACCGAGCCCGAAGTCGTCGACGGCATGCTCACCGGCGAACTGTCTTCGCCCGCACTGTGGGGGCCGGCCAAGGCCAATGCCCTTGCAGGCTATGCCGAGAAGATGGGCGCCGATCTGAAGAACGCGTTTGCGTACTCCAACGGTGTCGAAGACGTCTTCATGCTCGAGGCCGTCGGGCGACCTGTCGCGTTGAATCCCGATCGTGGTCTGGCCAAGATCGCGTTGCGCAATCACTGGCCTTCGGTCAGCCTGCGTAAACCGCAACGAGGCGCAACACCGATCTCCACGATCCGAACGGCGACGGCCATGGGCGCGCTTGCTGCCACCGCCGCCCTCGGTGCGTCGGCAGGCATTGTCACCGGGAACCGTCAACTGGGTGCGAACCTGGTCGGCACGTACGGCCCCGACATCTCGCTCTCACTGCTGGGCATCGACGTCGAGATCGACGGCGAGCACAACGTG
Organism: Rhodococcus sp. MPR-R1B; assembly: GCF_058793255.1. NCBI lineage: Bacteria > Bacillati > Actinomycetota > Actinomycetes > Mycobacteriales > Nocardiaceae > Rhodococcus > Rhodococcus sp. MPR-R1B. The sequence goes on along the minus strand of NZ_JBXAFO010000012.1, from coordinate 105,441 downwards.
TGGGATCACCGCCCGGCGGTGTTCATGTTCAACCATCAGAGTTCCCTGGACATGTTGGTCCTGGGCACCGTGATCAAGCGTGACGTGACCGGCGTCGCGAAGAAGGAAGCGGCAAGCGATCCGCGGTTCATGCCCGTCGGTGCACTGCTCGACGTCGCCTACATCGACCGCACCGACACCACGAAGGCGAAGGCTGCACTGCAACCGGCAGTCGACAAGCTGAAGAATGGTGTCTCGATAGTCATAGCTCCGGAGGGCACCCGTTCTCCGACGCCACGTCTGGGCCCTTTCAAGAAGGGTGGATTCCACTTGGCGATCCAAGCCGGTGTGCCGATCGTACCCGTGGTGATTCACAACGCGGGTGAACGGATGTGGCGCAATTCGCTTGTCGCCCATCCAGGCCCGGTCTATGTCTCGGTGCTCGATCCCATCTCGACCGAAGGCTGGGAGACCAAAGACCTCGACGCACACGTCGAGAAGGTGCGCGCGCAGTTCGAAGCTGCGCTACTTGCCGGCCACCGCTGAGCGTGCCAGGTGCTCGCGTGCAAACGCGAGCGCCTGCGCCAGCATCGACGACCGCTCCCGCCGGGTGCGCGCGTTCTGCGTGTTGATCTCGATGACTGCCTGGCCGCTGAATTCGCTCGCAGCCAATTGCTGACACAACTCCGCGCACGGCTGTGAGCCATGCCCCGGAATCAGGTGCTCGTCCATCGACGCCCCGCGACCGTCGGCCAGGTGCAGGTGCTCGAGCCCCTTGCCCATACGGGAGGCCAACTCCAGGGCATCCATGCCCGCCGTCGCGGTGTGCGACAGGTCGAGTGTGTAGTGAGCATGATCGGAATCGGTCGGGTCGTACGACGGACTGAACGCGGACAACGCTGCCCCTGGACCGCCACGTTTACGCAGACGCTCCGCGGACTTGTCCTTGCCGCCGAAGAAGCTGTCGGCGCGCATGGGGAACATGTTCTCCACTGCCACAACGACGCTGCTCTTCGATTCGAGTTCGACAACCTGTTCCGCGAAGCCTTCGGCGTACTTGCGCTGCCACCGGAACGGCGGGTGGACGACCACCGTCGTCGCTCCCAAGGTTTCGGCGGTGCGCACCGAACGCTCGAGCTTCTCGACCGGATCGGAACCCCACACGCGCTGCGAAATCAGCAGACACGGCGCATGCACGGCCTGCACCGGAATGGCGTACTTGCGAACGAGGGCGGCAACAGCACCGATGTCCTGACTCACGGATTCGGCCCACACCATCAGTTCGACACCGTCGTATCCGAGATCAGCGGCGTAGCGAAATGCTGCTTCCGTGTTCTCCGGATATACCGAAGCCGTCGACAGGCCGACGGCTATCGGCCGACGAACCATGCGCTGCGATCCCCCGATCATCGTCCGATCAACCCGAGGTCAACAAGAACGCCAGTGGACCGAGCGTCACGATCATGCCGACGACCACCGCGATCACGAAACTCGTGATGTCGTCCGTCTTCCGCAGAACCCGCACGACAGCAACCAGGCCGACGATCACGATCAGCGCGAGCACCAACGCCACCCACGGCAGCATGTCCCACAGCTTCTCGAAGCCCTTGAACATCGCGCCGCCGACGATCAGTGCAACAACCACCTGACCGGCAAGCACTGCCCATTCACGGATCGAGTTACGCTCGCCTGTCTCTTCCGCTGCCGATTCGGCTTCGACATCGGACTCCGCGACGGCACTGGACTTTTTTGCACCGTCATCGACTGCCGGTGCCTTGACCAGATCGACAACAGCGGTGGATTCGGCCTCGCCGACATCCGCGTCTGCGATCTTGTCGATCAGTTCGGTGCTCTCTTCCGGCGCGGCCGGAGCGGGAGCGGTCTGTGCAGGTGCCTTGGCGACGGGAGTGGGGACACGCGGCGGCAGGATCGGCGGACGCAACGACGGCGACTGCGTTGCGGCGCGCTCCTGACGCATCAGGTCGCCCGCCAGGGTCTGACCCGACAGCAGGGCTGGTTCCTGCGTTACCTGCGTCGGTGACGAGGAGTTGAGCGGTGCCCGGCTCACCCACTGCCCGGGCGAGGACTTCGAGGTCTGTCCCGGCGAAGGCGTGGAAGTCGGCTTCGGAGTGGTGACCGGCGGCGCAGCAACCGGCTTCGACTCGCCCTTGGGTGCCTGCGGCTCGTCATCGTCATCGTCGTCGTCGAACGAGACGGCGAAGGCTGCGGTGCGATCGGCGGGAACCTTCGGTGCCGGTTCGACTGACTTGGCGGTTTCCGCGACGGCCTCGGCCGGCGCTGAAGGTGCAGCGGTTTCCGGCGCAGCGGCTTCAGGCTGGGCTGCTGGTTCGCCGGACTCGGACTCGGCGGCCGCGCGCGATCCCGACTGGCGAACGATCGGGATCTCACCCGTCAGTTCGGCGACGGAGATGCCACCGGCTACGCCGCGCCGGCGTCGTCCACCTCGGGATTCGACGCTCTGACCGTTCCGCTTGAGCAGTTCCGCTACGGAAATCTGCTGACTGTCCTCGGTCATCAAGCACTCACCACCAATTCACCGCCCATTTCTGTGTCGAGCTTTCGCAGAATCAGACCCTCACGCAGTGCCCAGGGACAAATTTCCAGTTCGTCCACTCCGAGCGCCCGCATGGTTGCCTCTGCGATGAGCGCGCCGGCCACAATCTGCTGTGACCGATCCGAGCTCACTCCTTCCAATTCTGCACGGTCCGCTGCCGTCATCCTGGATATGAAGGCTATGAGTTGCCTGAGTCCGCTGGAAGTCAGGGTCCGTTTTGCCCGGGGGCCTGCGGCAGAAGGGGCCGCGCCGGTGAGCCGAGCCAACGATCGGAAGGTCTTCGAAGTCCCGACCGTGCGGTCCCAGTCGCCGGCGGCGCGCAGTTCCTTGGCTGGTCCGACCAACTCCGCGTCCAGCCAGTCGCGCAATACAGCGACCCGGCGCTTGCCCGGCGGATCGGCCTGTAGCCAGTCGCGCGTCAACCGTCCGGCACCGAGTTGCAGTGAGAAGGCGACGTCCGGATCCTCGTCACCACCTGCGGTGAGTTCGAGCGAGCCGCCGCCGATGTCCAGGTTCAGGATGCGTCCGGCGCTCCAGCCGTACCAGCGGCGCACTGCCAGAAAGGTCAAGCGGGCTTCGTCGACCCCGGAGAGAACCTCGAGATTGACTCCGGTCTCGGCGCGGACGCGGGCGAGCACGGCTTCGGAATTGTTGGCGTCACGGACGGCGGAAGTGGCAAAAGCCATCATTTCCTCGCACCCTGACGTCTTGGCGATACCGGCGAATTCGGAGACCGTCGACACCAACCGATCGGCTCCTGACGTGGTGATATCGCCGCGGTCGTCGGTGTTCTCTGCCAGCCTCAACGTCGACTTGGTCGAGCTCATGGGTGTTGGGTGGCCGCCCCGATGGGCGTCCACAACCAATAGATGGACGGTATTGCTTCCGACGTCGAGTACCCCTAGTCGCACATCGCCACGTTACTGGGTCTACGGTCGGCCCTTGTGACAGCAGGTAACCCAGACCGGTCCCACAAGATGACTCCGAGCCCCGAGGTCGATCTCGATTTCCCGCGCGAGTGGGTCGAATTTGTCGATCCGGATAACTCCGAACACCTCATTTCCGCTGATATGACGTGGTTGCTCTCGCATTGGACCTGCGTGTTCGGCACGCCGGCGTGTCAGGGCATCATCGGAGACCGCCCGGACGACGGTTGCTGCTCGCACGGCGCTTTCCTCTCCGATCAGGAAGATCAGGACAAGCTCGATGCGTCAGTGAAAATGCTCACAGCCGAAGACTGGCAGTTCATGGAAAAGGGTCTCGGCAAGAAGGGCTACGTCGAAGAAGACGACCTCGAGGACGCGCCCGCGCTGCGCACCCGCCGCTACAAAGGAGCGTGCATCTTCCTCAACCGGCCGGGTTTTGCCGGAGGCGAGGGCTGCGCTCTCCATTCCATGGCGCTCAAGAAGGGCATCGAGCCGCTCGAGGTGAAACCGGACGTGTGCTGGCAGCTACCGATCCGCCGCACCCAGGACTGGGTCGACCGGCCGGACGGCGTCCAGATCCTCAAGACCACGATCACCGAGTACGACCGCCGCGGCTGGGGTGAGGGCGGCGACGACCTCGCCTGGTACTGCTCCGGCTCCCCCGACGCTCATGTCGGGGAGCGGCAGGTCTGGCAGTCCTACGGGCCCGAGTTGACGGAACTTCTCGGAAAGCGCGCGTACGACGAGCTGGCTCGCCTCTGCAGGCGTCGCGCGGGCCTCGGCCTCATCGCAGTCCATCCGGCGACCACGATCGCTCAGAACAAAGCTCAGGGCTGACTCCGCCTGAACAAAAAGAATTCAGCCGCTCACACGATCGTGTGAGCGGCTGAATTCTTCTCGACATTTCTTCTCGACGAGGTTCGATCACGCTTCGAGCTTGTAACCCAATCCACGGACCGTGACCAGATGTTCCGGCTTGGCCGGATCCGATTCGATCTTCGAACGCAACCGCTTCACGTGTACGTCAAGGGTTTTGGTGTCACCGACGTAGTCGGCGCCCCAGACGCGGTCGATCAACTGTCCGCGGGTCAGCACCCGACCGGAGTTGCGGAGCAGGTACTCGAGGAGATCGAACTCCTTGAGCGGCAACGTCACCGGGTTACCCGCGACCTGCACGACGTGGCGCTCGACGTCCATCCGTACCGGTCCGGCCTCGAGCACCCCGTTGTCGGAGGCGAGGTCCGCCTCGTTCTCCACCCCGCGGCGCAGCACCGCACGGATGCGAGCGATCAGCTCACGCGCCGAATACGGTTTGGTCACATAGTCGTCCGCACCGAGTTCCAGTCCGACGACCTTGTCGATCTCACTGTCACGCGCCGTCACCATGATGACGGGGACGCCGGAGCGCGACCGCAGCGCCTTGCAGACGTCCGTGCCACTCATGCCGGGCAGCATGAGGTCGAGCAGGACGATGTCCGCTCCGGAGCGATCGAATTCCGCCAACGCCGACGGTCCGTCGTTGACGATGGTGGTCTCGAAGCCTTCCTTGCGGAGCAGGAACGCCAGCGGGTCCGCCAAGGACTCCTCGTCCTCCACGATCAGCACACTCGTCATCGTTTGGCCTCCATGCCGTTTTCTCTACTGCCTTGTTCTCGTCTGCCGATCCGCGTGGAACCGGCGGTTCCCGCGTCGTCAGAGTCGATGTCGTCGTCCGACTCCACGTGTGCCGGTATCTGCAACGTGAAGGTAGACCCTGTACCCGGTTTGCTCCACAGTTCGATGGAGCCGTTGTGATTGGCCGCGACGTGTTTGACGATCGCCAGCCCCAGACCGGTTCCACCGGTCTGCCGTGACCGCGCCTTGTCCACGCGGAAGAATCTCTCGAACACTCGCTCCTGGTCCGCTTTCGCGATGCCTTCTCCTCGGTCGGTGACTGCGATCGCGACATTGTCGCCGCGCACCGAACGACTGACGGAAACCGGAGAACCCTTGGGCGAGTACGCAATAGCGTTCTCGATGAGGTTGGACAATGCCGTGACGAGGAGAGTCTGATCCCCGAGCACTTCCAGCCCACTCGGATGGTCGGTGGTGACCGTGATCCCGGCGGCCTCGGCCGACAGATTCGACCTCGACAGTGCTTCGGACACCACGGTGTCGACGTCGACCACGTCGAGATCCGGCAGCTTCTCGGCACCTTGCAGACGCGAGAGTGCGATCAACTCGGTGACCATCTTGCCCAGACGAATCGACTCACCGAGCACCCGTTCGCCGAAGTGGCGCACCGATTCCGGGTCGTCAGCGGACTCGAGCAGTGCCTCCGCGAGCAGGCTCATCGCACCGACCGGCGTCTTCAGTTCGTGGCTGACGTTCGCGACGAAATCGCGTCGGGTCGCCTCCATGCGGACCTGCTCGGAATCGTCGTCGGCGAACAGGACCACGAAGTTGCGATCGTCCTTGCTGAGCAACCGGGCCGTGCCACGTACCGCGATCTTGTCGCGGCCGCGCTGAGCGGTCTGCGCCGTCAGATCGACCTCGACGGGTTGACCCGTCCGCAGAACTTCCTGAGCAGCCCGCCAAGCTCGCTCGTCGACCAGACGATTCTTGACGAGACCGAGTTCCTCGGCGCGAGGATTGAAGAGCACGACGTCGTGAAAACCGTCGACGACGGCGATACCGCTTTCCGAAGCCAACACGATGAGGTCGAGAACCTGGGACATCGTGAGCCCGGTCTGTTCGTCCGAGCGCTGACTCTGGCGCGACGACAGCCTGGGTACCAGCACCCCGCCGACGAGGTAGCCGACCAAGCCGGCGACCACGACCAGCAGCACTGCAATCACGACACTCACGGCGCAATCGTACGTTCGCGCGAAGAGTCGGTTACGGCGGGTTCGGACGTTCCCACCCGCGTAATCCGCCAGGTGGACGGCGTTGGTTCGTCGTTCATCTGCTGTTGGCCGAGGCCCCCCGAAATCACTGTTCGGGGGGCCTCGACGCACATCATCGGGTTGCTACTTTCCGCCCTGATTCGCCACCGCGGCGGCGCCGGCAGCTGCGGCCTCCGGATCCAGGTAGGTGCCGCCGGGATTGAGCGGCTTCAGGTTCTCGTCGAGGTCGTAACGCAGCGGGATTCCGGTCGGGATGTTCAGGCCCGCGATGTCCTCGTCCGAGATGCCGTCGAGGTGCTTGACCAACGCACGCAGCGAGTTGCCGTGCGCGGTGACCAGCACGTTCCGACCGGCGAGCAGCTCCTGGGAGATGGTGTCCTCCCAGTACGGGATCAGACGCTTGACGACGTCGAGCAGGCACTCGGTCAAGGGAACCTCGTCGAGGTTCGCGTACCGGGGATCGGTGTCCTGGCTGTACTCGCTGCCGGCTTCGATGGCGGGCGGCGGGGTGTCGTAGCTACGACGCCAGAGCATGAACTGCTCGTTTCCGTACTCTTCCTTGGTCTGCGCCTTGTTCTTGCCCTGCAGAGCGCCGTAGTGGCGCTCGTTGAGACGCCAGTCGCGCACTACCGGGATCCAGTGGCGATCGGCGGCGTCGAGCGCGAGGTTGGCGGTGCTGATCGCGCGGCGCAGCAGAGACGTGTAGAGAACGTCGGGCAACAGGTTGTGCTCGGCGAGCAGTTCGCCGGCGCGCTTGCCCTCGGCCATGCCCTTGTCTGTCAGGTGTACGTCCACCCAGCCGGTGAACAGATTGAGTGCATTCCATTCGCTCTCGCCGTGGCGGAGCAGGACCAGGGTTCCGATACTCATGGCGTTCATCCTGGCACGAGTACCGGAACCCTTCTTGATCAACCCTGTCCGGAAATCAGCTCGGGGCTACTTCCGCAGTTCGCAGATCCTTGCGGAGGATCTTTCCGGCCGCGGATTTCGGCACGGTGCTGATGAACGAAACCTGGCGAACCTTCTTGTGCGGCGAGACGCGCTCGGCGACGAAGGTGATCACGTCGTCTTCGGTCAACTCGGCGCCGTCCTGGAGCACGACGAATGCCTTCGGAACCTCTTCGCCCTCAGCGTCGAGCACACCGATCACTGCGGCGTCGGCGATCTGCGGATGGGTCAGCAGCAAGGCCTCGAGTTCCGCCGGGGGAACCTGGTAGCCCTTGTACTTGATCAGTTCCTTGAGGCGGTCGACGATCTTGACGACGCCGTCGCCGTCGACGGTCGCGATGTCACCGGTGTGCAGGTAACCGTCGTCGTCGAGGGTGTCCTTGGTGGCCTGGTCGTTGCCGAGGTAGCCGAGCATGATGTTCGGGCCCTTGCACCACAGTTCGCCGGGCTCGCTGACGCCGTCCGAGCCGAGAGCCGGGTACGCGACCTCTTCGCCCGTTCCGGGGTCGACGAGCTTGCATTCCATGTTGGCGATGGTCGGACCGCAGGTGTCGAGCGCGATGTCGTCGCGGTCGAACGGAATCGCGTGCGAGACCGGGCTCATCTCGGACATGCCGTAGCCCTGGCGGACGTGGCAGTTCAACCGGTCGGCGACGGCCTTGCCGAGCGCCGCGTCGAGCGGGGCCGCACCGGAGAAGATGGTGTGCACGCTCGAGAGGTCGTACTGATCGACGAGCGGATGCTTGGCCAGCGCGACGGCAACGGGCGGTGCGACGAAGATGTACGTCGACTTCTGCTCGGCGACGATCCGCAGGAACTCGACGAGATCGAACTTCGGCATCGTGATGAGGCTCGCGCGGCGATAGAGCGCAGCGTTGAGCAGGACAGTCATGCCGTAGATGTGGAAGAACGGCAGGACCGCGAGAATCTTGTCGTCGGTCTCGATGCCCATCCGCGGAATGATCTGGCAGACGTTGGCCACGAGGTTCCGATGGGTGAGCATGACCCCCTTGGGTCGGCCGGTGGTGCCCGAGGAGTACGGCAGCACCGCGAGTTGGGTGGCCGGATCGAAGGAGACCTCGGGCGCCGCTGCACCCTCGCCGAGCAGATCACGCAGCGAGAGGTGGCCTTCGGCCCCGTCGAGTACGAACACGTTCTCGGCCGGGATACCGACCAGGTCAGCAGCGGCCTTTGCCTGCGGCAGGAGCGGCGAGACGGTGAAGAGGAACTTGGCCTTGGAATCGGTGAGCTGCTTGGCGATGTCCTCGGCGGTGTAGAGCGCGTTGATCGTGGTCGCGACGCCACCGGCACGAAGGATGCCGTGGAAGACGGAACCGAAGGCCGGGACGTTGGGCGAATGCAGCCCGACCACGTCGCCGACGCTGAGTCCGCGCGCTGCGAGAGCGCCTGCAACGCCGTTGATCTGTGCGATCAGCGAAGCGTATGTGGTGACTGCGCCCGAACTGCCCTCGACGAATGCCGTCTTGTCGAGGTCTGCGGGGTCGGTGTTTCCGAACAGGAAGTCGTAGACGCTGAGGTTGGGGATTTCAACGTCGGGGAACGGACTCTTGAAGCTCACTGTGCTCCTCGAAAAGTTGCGCGGCGGGGTGGTGTGACCAACTTACTGTGACTCACGGGAACAGTATTATTCCGTGACGACAGTCACAAGTAAAGGTCACTTTACGTGACACATCCGCGATGTGTCTCACCCCGCTCGATCAGCTCTGCGCGGGCTCCTCCTCGATGAGGTGCTTGAACGGTTCGAGATTCGCCAGCGACTCGCCTCGCGACACCCGCCACGCCCACTCACGCTTGATGGACGAGGAGAAGCCGAGTTCGAGGATGACGTTGAAATCGCCGTCGGCGGCTTCGAGAACCTGACCGAGCACTCGGTCGAGTTCATCGCCGGTCACGGCATGCTCCGCGATCTTGCCGACCAGGTAGATGTCCCCGACCTTGTCGAGTGTGTACGCCACCCCGTACAGACGGCGGTTGCGCTTGAGCAGGAACTTGTAGACGCCTTCGAAGTTCTCGTCCACCTTGCGGCACACGAAGGCCTCGACCCGCACACCGTGATTGCCAACGGTGAGCAGAGTCGACGTCTTGAGTTTGTGTTCACCGGGAAGTTCGACGATGAAATGCGCGTCGTCTTTTCTGGTGAAGTCGAGTTCACGCTCGGTGAGGGCCTGCTCGATGGTGTCCGAAATGCTGCTCATGTACGCACTCCCCCGGTCCGGCGCAGACGCCACAGACCCCGCGCACGGCGGGGCGAGAAGTCGCTGGGACCGGTTCCGTTGTTGTAGTTGACTGCGGCTTTGCGATAGCTCTCGAGCAAACCGTCCGCGGTGTGTTCCCACGAGAAATTTTCGGCGTGACGCGGTGCCTGCGCGGCGAGTTCGGCCAAGCGCGTCGGTGCTGTCACCAAAGATTCGAGGGCGCCGGCCCAGTCTTCGGTGCGGTGTCCTTGAACCAGCAGGCCTGTCTCCCCGTTGCGTACGGCTACTCCCAGTCCGCCGACGTCGGCGGCGATCACGGGAGTTCCGCAGGCTTGAGCTTCGATGGCGACCAATCCGAAGGACTCCGAATAGCTCGGCACCGCAACCAGATCCGAGGCACGGTAGACATCGGCGAGACGCTCAGGAGCCTGCGGCGGCAAGAACGTCACCTGCGCTGTGATGCCGAGTGAGCGTGCCAGTTCGATCAGCACGTCCGGCCGCGCGAGGCCAGTTCCGGACGGCCCGCCGACGACGAGGATGCGCAACGGCAACTCGGGGCGACGGCTGATCACTTCGGCGGCAGCACGCAGCAGAACGTCCGGCGCTTTCAGAGGTTGGATCCGGCCGACGAAAGTCACGACGACCTCGCCCGGGTCCAACCCCAACGACGCGCGGGCGGAATCGCGATCGCCCGGTCGGTAGCGGGTGAGATCGGCGCCGGGAGCCACGACGTCGATACGCGTGGGATCTGCGCCGTACAACTCGTGCAGCGCCTTGGCTTCGTCGGTGGTGTTGGCGACCAGGCGATCGGACTCGGCGACTACTTGCTGCTCGCCGATCTGACGTGCTGCCGGCTCCGGGGTGTCTCCCTCGGCAAGCGAAAGATTCTTCACCGCCGCGAGGGTGTGGGCGGTGTGTACGAGGGGCACGCCCCAGCGGTCGCGGGCCAGCCAGCCGACCTGACCGGACAACCAGTAGTGCGAGTGAATCAGGCTGTAGTACCCGGGCTCGTGGCGCGCTTCCTCCCGCAGAACTCCTGCGACGAAGGCACACAGTTGAGTCGGCAGATCCGCCTTGTCCAGCCCTTCGAAGGGACCAGCAGCAATGTTCCGAACCCGCACTCCGGGAGCGGCGTCCACCACGGGTGCGTCGGCCGAGGACGTCGCGCGGGTGAATATCTCCACCTCGACGCCACGTTTGGCGAGCTGAATGGCGGATTGCAGAACGTAGACGTTCATCCCACCCGCGTCACCGGTGCCGGGTTGCGCCAATGGCGAGGTGTGGACCGAGAGAACGGCCACCCGGCGAGGGCGCGAAATGTGCATGGGCGTCACGACTCCATACTGCCCCCTCACCGGGCGCGAACTCTAACCGAGGCTCGAGATGAAGGTTCGCACTTCGGACACGAATCGTGTCGGATCCTCCACGAACGGGCCGTGATTGCAGCCTTCCCAGTACGACGCCTGGGACTTGGGAATCAGTTCCTCGGCGTGCTTACCTGCGCTCACGTCGACGACGGAGTCGTCGGTTCCGTGCAGAACGAGGACCGGGATGTCCAGGTTGCGAAGCAACTCGTCGTGACCGACAGCACGGTTGAACAGTGCTGCGCGCACCCGCGGACGCGTCGAGAGGCTGTACCCGAACAAGGCCTGCGACGCTGCACCCTTGCCCTCGGGTGGGCCGGTGAGAGCATTGCCGAAAGCGCCGAGTGCACGGATCGCCTCGCGGGGATCTTCGGACATCGCGCCGGGAACTGCGCTACGCATCGCCGAGCCGACCTTGCCACCTTTTTCGCCGCGCCCGATGCTGGTGATCGCCCCGACCAGAACCGCGCCCGCCACCGCGCCGGTGCCGTGCGCTGCCAGGTAATCGCAGATCACCAGACCGCCGTACGACCAGCCGAGCAGGATCGCGTTCTCGGTGACGCCTTCGGCCGCAAGAACAGCCGCGACGTCGCCGGCCCAGTTCGCGGAATCGTCGTATCCGGATTCGGGCGCATCTGAGTAACCGTGGCCGCGCAGATCGACGGCGATCAGCCGATAGTCCGCGGCCAGGTCCGCGAGGACCTGCTCGCCCCAGCACTGCGAGGACTGAGCCCAGCCGTGCAGCAACACCAGCGGGGTCCCCGCCGAATTTCCGGTTACTCGATAGACGATGGACGTGCCGTCGACGCTGACGGCTTCACGAATAGACATGCCGTCACGATAGAGGCTGCGACTGCGGCGCCGACGGCGAGCATGTAGGCCGACGGGACGCCGTAGCGATCGATCAGCTGTCCGGCCAGCGCAGACCCGAGCGCCACGCCGACGCCGAGGCCGGTAACCGTCAGGGTCATTCCCTCGGTGAGCTTTTCCGGTGGGACGATCTGTTCGACCAGGGCTGTCGCGATGATGAGCGTCGGTGCGATGGTCGCGCCCGCCAGCACGTAGGCACCCGCAAGTGCGGCCACGTTTCCGACCAACAGAAGCGGGACGCTGAGAACGGCGACCGCCGAGGACGCGATCATCAACTGCCCGCGCAGCGATCGCGCCGGGTGCATCGACCCGAAGATCAGTCCCGCGATTCCCGAACCGCCGGCGAACAGCGCGAGGACCAGCGTCGCCGACCCCGGCGAATTCTGTTCCTTGGTGAACGCGATGGCGCCGACGTCGATGACGCCGAAGATCGTTCCGAGCATCACCATGATCACGATGACGATCCACATCACGTGGTTACCGAGAACCGATCGTCCGCGGCCGGGTCGACGCGGATGCACCTTCGGTTCGGTTCCGCGCTGTATGACCAGCAGCAGGGTTCCGGTGACCAGCAGGATCAACCCTGCCAGTGGTCCAGCCTCGGGGAAGAGCCCGATGCTCAGACCTACCGATATGACCGGGCCCGCCACGAAGCAGAGCTCGTCCACCACCGATTCGAAGGCGAAGGCGGTGCGCAGCTGAGGTTTTCCGACATAGATCGCCACCCACCTGGCGCGAATCATCGCGCCGATCGTCGGAGTGGCGCCGCCGGGGACGACCAGAACGAACAGCAGCCAGTCGGGAGCTTCCATCCGGACTGCGAGCAGGAGCGCCCCGATCGCGGTGACGCTCACGGCTGCGGCAATCGGCAGGACCGCTCGCTGTCCGAAGCGGTCGACGGCACGCGAGACCGCGGGCGCGATGATCGCCGACGAGAGCGCAAAAACCGCGGCGAGCGCGCCGGCGAGCGCGTAGTCACCACGAAGTTGCGAGATCATCGTCACGATTCCGATACCGATCATGGCGATCGGCAGCCTTGCGACAAATCCGGCGGCCGAGAAGGCGACCGATCCGGGGGCGGCAAAGATCTCGCGGTAGGCGCTCAGCAGGCCTTTGTTGGTGGATTCGCTCATGTCAGCTTCTCGTGCACTGAACAAGGTTCACAGAGCCGAGGCCGACTCGACAAATCGTTTTCACTGTGCGCTCGGGTTGACCTGTCGGTAACTTGCCTTACGATTGCGCGAATGAGTGTCCTGGTGTGTTTCCACGCCCATCCCGATGACGAAGTTTTCACTACGGGCGGCGTGATGAGAATGGCCGCCGACGCAGGTCACCGCGTCGTAGTCGTCACCGCTACCGACGGTGCTCTCGGTGAATTCCCCGACGGACTGTTGGACGAATACGAGACGTTGGCTCAGCGCCGCAGCCGTGAGCTCGAGGCGTCCACCGACGCGTTGGGTGCCAGTCGCGTCGTGTCCCTGCACTACCCGGATTCGGGGATGGTGGGTACGCCCGAGAACGAGAATCCGGAAGCGTTCTGCAACGTCGACGTCGAGAAGGCCGCCGAGCGTCTGGCCGAGGTTCTTCGTGAAGAGAACGCCGATGTCCTGACCATCTACGACCCCAACGGCGGATACGGCCACCCGGATCACATCCAGGTCCACCACGTCGGCGTTCGTGCTGCAGAACTCGCGGGCACGCCGTTCGTCTACGAGGCGTCCACCAACCGCGATCACATGAAGATGCTGATGCAGGCCAACCCCGAGTGGACCGAGGAGGCGCAGCCGCCGGACATCGAATCGTTCGGGCTTCCGGCTGACCAACTCACCACCGCGGTCGACGTCAGTTCGGTGATCTCGTCCAAGCGCGCGGCCATGTACGCGCACGCAACGCAGGTCGGCGATTTCGGCCCGTTCCTCGAAATGCCGACGGAGCAGCTCGCCGCGGCATTCGGCACCGAGTGGTTCCGTCGTCGCAACGCGCCGGAAGGGCTGTCGGAAACCGCCCTGCCCCTGTGAGTCACCGCCCTCGATAAACCGAAGTCCCGACGGAGGTTTCGGCGGCTCGTTAACATCGGTAGGCATGGACCTCGAACAACTTGTCGCGAGCATGCCTTTTGCAGTTCACACCGGAATTCAGTTGGACAGCGCGGCACCCGAACAGGTTGTCGGCCATCTGGATTGGGACAGCCACCGCACCACCGCCGGCAACGGAATGCACGGCGGCGCCTTGATGACGCTGGCAGACAGCGTCGGCGCCGTCTGTGCATTCCTCAATCTGCCGCCCGGCGCAAGTACGTCCACCACCAGTTCGTCGACCGTCTTCACTCGCGGCGTGCGCAAGGGCACGGTCACCGCCACCGCCCGGCCACTGCACGCGGGGCGCAGCACCGTCGCGGTGGTGACCGAGATCCGCGACGACGAGGGCCGCCTCGTCGCTCAGGTCACCGCATCACAGGCAGTACTGGGATCGTGAAGCTTCCCGCGTACCGCGCCTCGGGTGCCACCCTGCCGTACGGCAATCTGCTTGCCTCCCATGACGTTGCGATGGAGGGTTACTTCTGGCGATTCACGATGCCAGACAGCGGACGGGTGGTGATCGCGCTCGCCGGAATCAACAAGGCCGACGGCGGCAGCTGGTCGACGCTCGGTCTCGCGGCACACCCAGGCGGATTCCTCCGCACTGCTGAGCATCCGAACGGATCGGCCGATCCCCGTATCCTGGGGGCCTACGCCGACAACGCTTTCCGCGGCAATGCCGATCGACTCCAGGTCGATTTCGGCGACAGTCATCTCGACGTACGCATCAGTAATCAGCGATTCTGGCCGCACCGCCGCTTCGGGGGGTCGAGTTACTTCCAATCAGTTCCCGCACTCAATCAGTACTGGCATCCGTGGCTGCTCGGCGGCCGGGTCGAGGGAAGCGCCGTCATCGACGGACAGAGCTGGGATCTCACCGGAGCGCAGGTGTACGGCGAGAAGAACTGGGGAAAGGGAGGATTCCCGGAATCCTGGTGGTGGGGACAGGCACAGGGGTTCACCGATCCTCGAGCCTGCGTGGCGTTTGCCGGCGGACAGGTCAGCGCCGGACCTCTGCGCACCGAAGTCACCGCCGTCGTTGCCGCGCTACCGGACGGAACGGTGTTGCGGCTGGGTAATCCTCTGACGTCACAGGTGGAGACGACGGTGTCCGACGATCGCTGGACTCTTCGCGGCTACAGCCGGAAGTGGAGCGTCGACATCGACGGGACCGCGCCCATCGCCGACGCACATATTCTTCCTGTTCCGATACCTGCCGAGCGTCGAAACGTGCCAGGAGCGCTCGAGCATCTCGGTGGAACCATGTCGGTCATCGTCCGCCGGCGCGGCACCATAGTCTGGAAGGACAGGTCACGGTTGGCCGCTCTCGAGCACGGCGGATTGGATCGGGCGCAGGCCGAACTCACTCGGCGGGAACAGCTCTCGCAAGATCGATGAGAGCAGAGGCCGCCGGATTCTTGCCGCCCGACGAACGCCAGACCAATTCCAGCCGAGATCGTGCTTCCGGTTCGAGATCGATCCGATGCAACTCCCCCACTGTCGACTCCGGAAGCACGGCCATTCCCAGCCCCTGCGCTGCCAATGAAACGATGATGCCGAGGTTGCTTGCCTCGAGCGCAACCGTCGGCTTGGTGCCGGCTGCGGCGCACGCGAAGTCCAGACACGTTCTGATGCCGGTTCCCTCCGGCAGACAGATGACCGATTGCGTCGCGAGTTCGGCAAACGGCAGAGACGACACCTCGGCCAGCGGATGATCCGCCGCCACTCCGGCCACCAGTCGTTCGTCGGTGATCACCCTCGATTCGAGCCCTTCCGGCAGCTTGCCCGCCACCCCGATGACGGCTATGTCGAAGGTTCCGTCCAACACTCCGGCAAGCAAACTGCGCGAATCGTCCTCGGCCAGCGAAATGTCCAGTCCGGGGTGTTTGTTGTGCAACCGACTGAGCAGATCTGTGAGGTCGGCGGAAGCGCAGGCGGTAACCATCCCGACCGAAACGGAACCCCGAACCAGTCCGTTCAAGGCATCGACATCGTCGCGGGTGCTCTGAACGGAAGCGAGTGCAGCGTAGGCGTGCGGGAGGACAGCTCGCCCGGCGTCGGTCAGACAAACGGTTCGACCACTACGATCGAGCAATTCCTGCCCCAACTCACGTTCCAGCCGTTTGACCTGCGCACTCACACCCGGTTGGGCTACGTGAAGCCGCTCGGCGGCGCGAGTGAAGTTGGCTTCCTCCGCTACCGTGACGAAGTATTCCAGCTGCCGAAGTTCCATAACTGTTGATTCTAGCTTTGAGACAAACTAGATCTTGGACTTATCGAAACTGTGCTTGCACGATGGAAGCATGACAACAACACATGAAGTTCAGAAGGCCGCAACCCCCGAAGACATTGCCCGACTCTTCGTCCAGTTCGCGAACGCCGGAAACGCAGACGCTGTCGCCGGACTGTACGAGGAAAACGCTGTGATGGCGTTTCCACCCGGCTCCCTCACGATCGGCCGTCGGGCTATCCGCGAAGTGATCTCTCAGATGCTGGCAGCTGCACCGAGATTCACCGTCGAGGAAGCCCTACCAACGGTGATCAGCGACGACCTCGCCATGACCTCGACCAAACCTTCCGACGGAACCGGCGGACGCACACAGGTGGCGCGCCGCCAGCCCGACGGATCATGGTTGCGAGTCTTGGATCGACCGGAACTCTGACTACCCTCTTCGCAGTCAGACGGCCGACGCACGCCGCATGGCCGCCGCCGGATCGGCGAACAGCGAGCTCAGTGACACGACCGTGGAAGCGTATTCCTGAACCCGATTGCCGAAACCGGTAATTCGAATGTCCTTACGCTCCAAGGAGGATGCCGTCGAGAAGGCCTCGGCGACATGGGGCACCCCGGCCGGATAGTCGGTAAATGCCTGACCACCCAAAATCACCCGATCCGGGTTGAACAGGTCACGCAGCATCGCCACTGTCCGGCCGAGGACGCGTGCTCGATCAACCAGAAGCTCGTGTGCCGGAATGGAACCCGACGACGCTGCCCGGTAGACGTCCGCGATCGTGACACGCTCGCTGCCCTGGATCACGGCGCCCGAAGACAAAGCCTGCGCGACTACGGCGCGGTCACTGATCGTCGCTTCAAGGCAACCCACGGCTCCGCAGGTGCACCGTGCGGACGAACCGGTGGGGAGGTGCGCGATCGAACCGGGTCCGCTGGACGGCGTGTGTACTCGCCCTTCGAAAGTGATTGCGATGCCGGCAGTTTCACGAGCGTAGAAGTACAAGCCGGTAGTGCCCGGCGTCGGGGCTTCGGCACGATCGGTGCTGAGCAGAAGTTCCGACGCAGCCATCGCCTCGACGTGGGCGGCTACCGATACAGGGAGATCCAAGCCGGCTCCGATGATGGACCCGACCTTGGCGCCCTTCCATCCCAGACGCGGGTGATCGACGACTCCGGTCGCTGAATCGACGCGACCGCCGATGGCCACGCCGACGGCGAGCGGACGACGCTTGTGCCACCGCGAGGCAAAGGATTTGGCCGAGCGCGCAATGGTGGCAAGCGCGACAGCAGAATTGGTGGCAGGCGTCGGAATCTCGACGGCGCCGAGCACCTTTCCACGAATGTCGCTGGCAATGATGCTGGTGACGACGGCACCGATGTGGATGCCGACTGTCAGATAAGGCTCGTGGTTGACCTCGAACGGAACTCGCGGACGCCCGATTGCTCCGGAGGCCGTCAGGTCCGCGCGTTCGCGCAGGATCCCGAGGTCCAGCAGGCTCGTGACCTGCCGGTTCACGGTGGCGATGCTCAGTCCTGATGCCTTTGCCGCAGTGTCACGTGAGAGCGGCCCACGGGATCGAGCAATGCGCAACACAGTCGCGGACGGACCGTCGGCGATGCGTAGTTCGGGCGCAACTATCTGGGTACGGGTCCGGGTTCCCGAGAGCGCGGTTCGCGATCGGATGTTCGGAATGGCGGAGATTGTGGGTGTCGACATGGCTGTCCCTTGCAGAAGGAGGAGAAGGCGCATATCTCTGTCGACCGAGAAATCAGCGTTTCCACTGGTCACACGAAGAAATAGACAGAAAAGGCGCAGAAATTAGCTGCAGAAAGAACGGCGGCGACAACACAGCTCTCGCGCCAGAGGCAGACGCGAACCAAGCGCAGCGGTCACATAGGTGACCCGCAAAGCGGCAGGCTGGTCGGTCGACATGGCTCCAAAAGTAGCAGCTTCACCGAGATTCACAAATCAGGTGCGGTAACGATCACACTGAACGCAACCCTGTCGGGGCGAAATCTCGCGTGTTTGGGTGGGCACACTCCCCACGAAAGGTGCACCATGTCTACAGCTTTCGCCAAGCCGACCCTCACGAATTCGGTATCAACGAACGGAGCGGCCGTTGACGCCGCTCGCGGCACTGTCACCACCCTCGGCGCGCATATCGGCGCCCGAATCGACGGAATCACTCTCGGCGGGCATCTCGACCCGGCGACGATTTCCCTCATCCGGCAAGCACTTCTCGAACACAAGGTGATCTTCTTTCGCGGGCAAGACCACCTCGACAACGATTCGCAGTACGAGTTCGCCCATCTGCTGGGTACCCCGACCACTGCCCACCCCACCGTGAAGTCGCACGGCGCAAAAGTTCTGCCCATCGACTCGGACCTGGGCAAGGCCAACAGCTGGCACACCGACGTCACCTTCGTCGACCGCATCCCCAAGGCTTCGATCCTGCGCGCGGTGCAGCTACCCGAATACGGCGGTTCCACGACGTGGGCGTCAGGGGTAGCCGCCTACAACGGACTGCCGGATCCGCTCAAGGCGCTCGCGGAGAACCTCTGGGCTCGCCACACGAACGTCTACGACTATGCGGCAACCAGCGCCGAGCGGCTCACCGAAGATCGCACGGCCGCCTACCGCGAGGAGTTCCAGTCCACGTACTTCGAGACGGAACACCCGGTGGTGCGGGTCCACCCCGAAACCGGAGAACGCACGCTCGTCCTCGGACATTTTGTCAAGAACTTCGTCGGGTTGAGCACCGAACAGTCGAACGGTGTATTCAAGCTCTTGCAGGATCACGCCATCAAGCTCGAGTACACGACGCGGTGGAACTGGGAAGCGGGTGATGTCGCGATCTGGGACAACCGCGCCACCCAGCACTACGCGATCGCCGACTACGACGATCAGTACCGGCGTCTGGAGCGCATCACTCTTGCCGGCGACATCCCGGTCAACATCCACGGGGAACGAAGCCGCAGCATCGCCGGCGACGCTTCCGAATACTCGATCATCG
This sequence comes from Rhodococcus sp. MPR-R1B, assembly GCF_058793255.1. Lineage (NCBI taxonomy): Bacteria > Bacillati > Actinomycetota > Actinomycetes > Mycobacteriales > Nocardiaceae > Rhodococcus > Rhodococcus sp. MPR-R1B. Next base: position 86,353 of record NZ_JBXAFO010000012.1, on the reverse strand, counting down.
AAGGCGCCTCGACTCTCCCATGACTTCACCGGATTCCGCCCCTCCTCCGCACGCCCGCGGATACGAAGGCTTCGAGGGTCGAATCGGCCGCACCGCAGCCGATTCGACCCCGTCGTGGCCCACCTCCACGACCCCGATTCCCGGATCACCCAACATCGTCGTGGTTCTGATCGACGACATGGGGTACAGCGACATCGGGCCGTTCGGCTCCGAGATCGAGACTCCCACCCTCGACCGCCTTGCCGCGCAGGGCATTCGGATGACCAACTATCACACGACGCCCCTCTGCTCGCCGTCGCGCGCAGCTCTTCTCACCGGCCTGAATCCGCACCGCGCCGGGTACGGTTTTGTCGCCAACGCCGATCCGGGCTACCCCGGACTGCGTCTGGAATTGGCCGACGACGTCCAGACACTCCCCGAAATCCTCCGCGGCGCGGGCTATGCGACCTATGCCGTCGGCAAGTGGCACCTCGTACGCGACGCCAACCTGGCCCCGGGACGAAGTCGTGACTCCTGGCCGACGCAGCGCGGTTTCGATCGCTACTACGGCTCACTCGAAGGCCTCAACTCCTTCTACTATCCCAATCAACTGATCTCCGACAATTCTGTGGTCGACGTGGACGAGTACCCCGAGGGGTACTACCTCACCGACGATCTGACCGACAAAGCGGTCGGGTACATCAAGGACCTCCGCGCCCACGATCAGGACAAGCCGTTCTTCCTCTACTTCGCACACGTCGCCATGCACGGACCGTTGCAGGCCAAGCCTGCCGACCAGGAAAAGTACCGCGGCCGCTACGACGAAGGGTGGGATCGAATCCGCGAGTCGCGGTTCGCCTCTCAGCTCGTGCAAGGCCTCTTTCCGGAAGGTACGCAACAAGCACCGCGAAACTCCGAACCCGGCTTCGACGTCCCCGAATGGGAATCACTCACGCCGGAAGTGCAGTCCAGGTTCGCCCGCTACATGGAGGTGTACGCGGCGATGGTCGACTCGATCGATCAGAGCGTCGGACGCATCGTCGACACCCTCGACGAACTCGGCGAGCTCGACAACACGATCATCGTCTTCACCTCCGACAACGGCGGCACCGCCGAGGGCGGTTCGGACGGGACCCGAAGCTACTTCGCACAGTTCGCGCATATTCAGGATTCGGACTGGGTGGGCGATGTCCCCCACGACGAATCCCTCATCGGCGGACCTGAATTGGGCGTCCACTATCCACGTGGATGGGGACAGACGTCCAACACCCCGTTCCGGTTCTACAAAGGGCAATCCTTTGCCGGCGGGATCCGTGTTCCTTTTCTCCTGTCCTGGCCCGCTGGATTGAAACCCGGAGCAGACGACAACGGGATTCGCGACCAGTTCGCGTACGTCACCGACCTGACCCCCACGCTGCTCGAACTGGCCGGAATCGACGCACCCAGTGTGCGAAACGGGCTCCCGGTGAAAGAGTTCGACGGGGTGTCTTCCGCGTCCGTTCTGCGTTCGTCTGCCGCTCCGAGCACTCACACCGAGCAGTACACCGAGATGACCGGCAACCGTGGCTACTACAAGGACGGCTGGAAACTGCTGGCTCTCACCCCGGCGGACATCGACAAACCGCACTGGCAGTTGTTCGACGTCCGCACCGACCCGACCGAGCTCGACGACCTGGCATCACGGTTTCCCGACAAGGTTCGCGAACTCGCCGAGGCCTGGGACCACTCGGCGTGGGCGAACACCGTGTTTCCTCTACTCGGCAATACCGTCGGCGCGGTTCGCCGTCCGGAGGAAGGAGCACTCTCACGCCCGGTGCGACTACTTGCCGGAACGCCCCCGCTGGAGCGCTACCGCTCATCCAAGCTGATCGGGTTCCGCGACTTCGACATCACGGTCGAACTCGACGGTTACCGCGAAGGTGACGCCGGTGTCCTTGTCGCCCACGGCGATCCGCAGGGTGGGTACCTTCTCTACGTCGAGGACGGGCATCTGCATCTCGGGTACAACGCGTTCGGTTCCTACTCCGTTGTCGACGCCGGACCGCTGGCGCTCGGCACCGAACGCATCGAGCTGTCGGTGACGGTGGTACCGCGGTTGCGTTGGGATCTCCACGTCAGCGTCGACGGCATTCACGCGGGCCAGCTGCTCGGGCAAGTACAACTGGTGGGAATGGCGCCGTGGACCGGTATCTCGGTCGGTGTCGACGCCAGGGGACCTGTGTCGTGGGAGGTACGACGACGCCATGGTCCCTTCCGGTACAGCGGCGCGCTGCGCGCCGTCACCTACACACCCGGTCGGATACAAGTACCGCGTCGTCACATCGAATCCATCGAACGGGAAGCAGAGTATGCCGCCGACTAGCCCTACGATTGCATCATGACCATTTCTTCCGATGCCCGCATCGCCGTAGTCACCGGAGCCAGCTCCGGAATCGGTGAGGCCACCGCCCGCACCCTGGCAGCTCAGGGATTCCACGTCGTGATCGGTGCTCGCCGCGTCGATCGTCTCGAGAAGATCGCCGAGGAAATCGGTGGTACCGCTCTCGAACTCGACGTCACCGACGAGGATTCCGTCGACGCGTTTGCGGCCGTGGTCCCACGTGTCGACGTGTTGGTCAACAACGCGGGTGGTGCAAAGGGTCTGGCAACAGTCCTGGACGCCGATCTGGACGACTGGCGGTGGATGTGGGAGACCAATGTTCTGGGCACGTTGCGTGTGACGAAGGCACTGCTGCCCAAGCTGATCGATTCGGGTGACGGTCTGGTCGTGACCATCACCTCGGTGGCCGCGCTGGAGGCATACGACAACGGCTCGGGCTACACCACCGCCAAGCACGCTCAAGCCGTCCTTCATCGGACATTGCGTGGTGAACTGTTGGGCAAGCCCGTTCGACTGACCGAAATCGCGCCGGGAGCCGTCGAGACGGAGTTCTCACTCGTCCGGTTCGAGGGCGATCAGGACAAGGCCGACAAGGTGTACGAGGGAATCACACCGTTGGTGGCGCAGGACATCGCCGAGATCATCGGTTTTGTCGCGTCGCGGCCGTCACATGTGAACCTCGATCAGATCATCGTCAAGCCGAGGGATCAGGCAAGCCCCGGTCGGTTCCACCGCACCACCAGCTAGTTCGAATCGTTCTGACTAACCAGTGCGAATCACCCGGCGCAGGACGAGGCCGAGATTGCGTGCAATCTCGGCCTCCGTCATTTCCGTGGAAGCGCTACGGGCACTTACGGTTTCATCAGCGGTGACGATGTACCGACCATCTCCGGCATAGTCGTACCAGTGGAACGTTATTCCGTCGTCTGTCGGTCTGCTGTCCACCGCTCCTCCCGGGTATGTGGTGACTTCACCGATCGAGGTCCGCTCTCGGCCGAAGAATCTGCTCACTTCCTCGCTCCCGCGCGCACCGGCAGCACTGCTCAGAAAGCTCGCTCTACCGGAAGTTTTCGGCCTTTCGATGCTCACACCACGCTCCGATCCAGCGGGGCAGGTCGGCAGGTGATCGACGAGCATCCGTGGAATTGCCGATGGGCGTACCACGGTGAAAACCACGTCGGAGCCACAGTCGACAGTTCTGCCGGGCAGTTGAGTCAGGAGCACCCCCAGGTCGCCGGCAACAACGCCGTGCAATCGCGTCACCGTACTCATGTTCTGCCCGTGAAAACCGGAAACCTCAACGCGAGCATCAGGATTCGCAAGAGCACCGAGAACGTGATGCAGCCGATCGTCGAGCAACCAAGCCAGGTGTGCTCCCGCTCGACGTCGCTCTTCTGTCAGCTCGTTCATGGTTTCGGCCGTCGGACGAAACCGCAGCGGGTACGGGAGTCGGTCACGTCCGACCGCTTCCCAGAGAATCTGGAATTCGAGGCCGGTGAACTGCCACTGCATGGTGGTCATTCGCCCAGCACCGCCGGGGAGACCATCGGTAGGTCGCCGACCAGGGCATTGCCGTTCTCGACTGTGACGAGGTAGCCGGGGGTGTCGTGAACGTTGTCTTCGTCTTGCCCTTGCCCTCGTCCCGGTGCCATGCCGCCGACGCCACCCATCGCGCCCCGACCGCTCTGCGCGCCCGTCGCCGAGGTACCGCCAGCTCCGTTGACGCCCCCACGTCCGCCACCGGCGAGGCCGCCCACGCCGCCAGGGCCGAGGGCTCCGACTCCGGTTCCGCCTGGCCCGAAGCCTCCGGTACCGATTCCACCAGCAGGACCACCACCCGAACCGCTACCTACCAGGCCTGACGGCGTTCCGGAACCAAGCTGAGCACCATTCGGAGTTGCACGAGGTAGGCCATCTGGCGCTGCACCGGCGGACAGTGGACCGGCTTGTGCCGCCGTGGTCCGGGCCGGGTCGGAATCGGTTCCGGATCGAACTGCATCGACGTTCGGATTCCCTTGGGCATCAACGCCGCTACGGTTGTCACCATTTCCGGAATCGGTGCCGGATGGATTCTGACCGGAGCCGGAGTTTCCACCGTCCGCTCCCCCACCGACCCCGCCACCCGATGTAGACGGCGCGCCGAGCCCGTTTCCTGGACCCGAAAAGTTCCCGCCGTCGGCACCACCACTACCGAATGCGCCGCCACTTCCAGCCCCTCCACCGCCGGTGACCGGATTGAATGCGGCCGGGAGGATCGGCACCTGATCGTCCGCACGCTTCATGGACGGCAGATACACGTCCTTCATCACCTGGCGCGCTTGACGTTCGGCTTCTTCCGCTTCGCATTGGGCCTGCTTCCATGTAGCCCCGGGAACCATGCTGAGAAACCTCTCGACCGTCGAGGCGCCGTCGGGGGCCGGAATCGAGCGTTTGGCCTCGTCGAGTGCGATCTTCGCCTCCTCGATCTTGTTCGAGATCAGATCGACCCGCACCTTCAGCTCACCCGCATCAGCCGAGTAGGCCAGCACTGCTTCCAGCGCAGCCGAGCCGCCGCGCCCCTGCCAGCCTTCGGTGATCGCACCGTTCACGTCGTTCTGGAACTTCCCGATGCCGGCTTCGACCCGGCCTGCAATGGCCTTCCAAGCCTCACCGATCGCACTCAGGGTTGCCGGATTCATCTCGTTGACGTGGTCGAAGATTTCGGAGTGCGACATCGCATCGAACGGATCGTCGTCCACGATTGCGTGTTCGCTGTACTCGAGCGACGACGTCTGGGCGGTGAGGGCATCGCGCTCACCCCAGGCTCGTGCGCGCTCCACATCGGCGTCGACGGTCGCAGCAGCCATCTCGTCGTCGAACGCGCCGCGGTCGTCGGTTATGGATTGCACCAGAGCAGATGTAGCGATTGCGCTCGCGATGGGAGTGCCGACAACTGGCAATGCCGCCACGCCAGGAGGCACGGCCTGCGTCGCTTCGGAGATTCTTCCCAGCACGTCTTCCAGAAATGGAATGCCCACCGCTGTCCCCCTGAAGTCGAAAACCCCCGTCGGACTCCCCCGAGCCGACAGCACTTACCTGTACAGACGCAAGCAGAGCCCGGACGGTTCCCTCATCCACGGATTTACCGCAGTACAGAGTTACGGCAGTGCCGACATCGACTTCCAGGTCGGCAGATCGATTGCCCAGTCGTAGATGTCGCCGTCCGCAGGAGACAGGTCGATCGACGTGCCGGTCACCTCTACGGGGTCACCGTAGAGGGCGGTTCCGAAGTATTCCTGCGCGTCGGATGTCGACAGGTTGATGCAACCGTTCGTGACGTTCGACGAGCCCTGCACCCCGGTGGTCTCAGGATTGGCGTGGATGAATTCGCCGTTGTTGGAGATGCGCACGGCCCAACGCTCACGCACGTTCTCGTAGAACGGCGGATTGGACATCATGAAGTCTTCGTACTTCTCCGTCACCATGTGAATGCCGCTGCGCGTGACGTTGCGAGGTTCGTTTCCCTCGCCGTAGCTGACGGGAATGTCCATGATCGTCTGACCGTCGCGCACCACCTGCATGCGGTGGCTGGGCGCATTCGCCTTCACGATCTGGCTACGACCGATCGTGAAGTCGAGCGTGAGATCCTGGTCGCCGAAGGCGCCACCGCCGTAGTTCAAGCCGTAGAGCTTGGCGTCCAGATGGACAGTCGTGCCCGGCACCCAGTAATCGGCCGGACGCCAATGGGCCCGCGATCCGCCGTTGTCGTCGGCCAGCCAAGCCCACGATCCGGCGGTGGGCGGCACGGTGGTCACGACAAGCGCCTTCTCGACGGCCGCCTTGTCGACGACGGAGTTGTCGAACTGCAACGTGATCGGTGCCGCGATGCCAACTTCTTGGCCGTCGGCGATGTTGAGGGTGGCGCCGGTGGTCGACTCCGGGGCAACCGTCGTAAAGCTCCCTTGGACTGGCACGGATTTACCGTCGGTTCCGGTTGCCGAGCCCGACCACGAATACGTGGTGCCGTAGCCGAGTGCCTCACTGACGGTGAACGATGTCTTGTCAGGCGACAATTGTCCTGCAACGGCTTTACCGGCTGCGTTGCTGAGGCTGACGTCGGACAGCGTTCCCTGGGTCACGGCTACCGAGACGGGGGCGACCGGGCTGACATCTTTGGTGCCGGGCGCCGGCGTCGACACCACGGTCGCCACCGGTGCTGGTTCGGCGGCCGCCGCGCCGCCCTGTCCGTCCTTGCCGCCGATCGTGCAGCCGACGACGGCCACCATCACAGCGAGCAATACAGCTACCAACGCAACAAGACGCGAACGACTTCTCCTACCACCCAGCTCATGCACTTCAACAGGCTACCTGCGGGCTCTGTCAGGAATCAGACGGTGCAGCCCACAGTTACCGGTTCCGGTTCCAGGTGCACACCGAACGCGGCTTCGACGCCGTCGCGCACTGTCCGCGCGAGCGAGACCACATCCGCGCTCGTTGCCGACCCTCTGTTGGTCAACGCCAAGGTGTGTTTCGTCGACAGCCTGGCCGGTGCATCTTCACCGGGATAACCCTTCGAGAATCCGGCCCGTTCGATCAACCATCCGGCCGAGAGCTTGGTTCCACCACTGCCCGGGAACTGCGGCACGGTGACGTCTCCGAGCTGTTCGGTTATTGCTCCGAGCACAGCGGGCAGCTTGTCGTCCGGCACCACGGGGTTGGTGAAGAAGGAACCCGCGCTCCAAGTGTCGTGGTCGTACGGATCGAGGACCATCGCCTTACCCGTCCGAAGACCCAGAACTGCCTCGCGGACCTGCGACGCAGGTAACCGCTCGCCTTCTTCGGCCCCGAGTGCGGTGAACAGTTCGCGGTACGCGAGCGGGGCACTCAGTCCGTCGGTCGACGCATCGAATTCGACGGCGAGAACCACTGCTGCATCGGAATGCTTGAGGACGCTCGACCGGTAACCCAATTCGAGTTTCGACGGTTCGACCCACGACACTTCGCCACTGCGTCGGTCGAGCAATTGAACCCGCCGGAGCCGCGAGCCCACCTCGACGCCGTACGCGCCGACGTTCTGCACCGGCGTCGCACCGGTCGAGCCCGGAATCCCGGACAGGCACTCGAGGCCACCCAGTTCCGCGGCGACCGATTGACCGACTACTTCGTCCCACACGGCACCCGCTTCGGCGACGACGCGGTCCGTGTCGAGGCTCACGGTGGTGTTGGCCACACGAACGACAACTCCGTCGAATCCCGAGTCGGAGATCACGAGATTGGATCCGCCGGCGAGAATCAGCGTCGGGATCTGCTCGCGATCGAGCAGCGTCACGACGTCGATCAACGACTGCGTCGTCGGACATTCGGCGAGCAGCCGCGCCGGTCCCCCGATTCGGAGCGTCGTCAATCCCGACAAGTCAACGTTCTCGGACACGAAAGCGCCTGATTCCACGACGCGTCTGCCAATGGTTACGTCCCACACATCGATAAACGGTAGCCTCCACAATCGTGAGCCGTCGCATCGAGCATTCGTCGAAGTACACAGTCCCCGCCGAGAAGGTCCATGAGGCGGTGACCTCCGAGCAGTACTGGCGCGACCGAATCGTCGCTGTCGGTGGTCCCGGCGCAACGATCGAAGAGCTGACCGTTCGCGACGAGACCGTCGCGGTCACGATGTCGCAGATCATTGCCGCAGAGCATCTCCCCAGCATGGTGTCGAAAGTCGTCAACGGCGACATCGTCATCAAGCGCAGTGAAACGATGGCGCCTTTCAAGGACGGCAAGGCCACCGGCACCTTCTCCGCCCACGTCGACGGCGTTCCCGCCCGTGTCGAGGGCACGCAGGTGCTGACAGGTGACGAGAACTCCGCCACTCTCGAGATCGACGGTGAGGTCGAGGTCAAGATCCCGTTCCTCGGCGGAAAGATCGAAAGTGCGATTGTCGACGAGGTTGTCCGGCTCATCCAAGCCGAACAGGATTTCACCCGGGAGTGGATCACGAAGTAAAACCCTGCGGGCGGCGGCAGTTGTGGATACAGCCGATTTGGCTTGTCACAGCGTGTAACCGGTATTCTTTCCGATCATGGCTCGCCGCATCGACTACTCCGCCCGCTATCAGCACTCCCCCGAGCAGGTCTATGCGGCGCTGGCGGACCGCTCGTACTGGGAGGCCCGTGTCGAGGAGATGCGCAAGCATTCCGAGAACCATGTGGAACATTTCGAGGTCACCGATTCCGGAATCGATCTCGTGCTCCACCACATTCTTCCGCGCACGGATTTGCCTGACATCGCTCAGACAGTGATGAAGAAGGATCTTGTCATCACTCGTAAGGAGTCGTACGGCGCCTTCGGTGACACCGTGACCGGAACGTACGAAGCGTCCATCCCGGCCGGGCCGGGGAGTTTGTCCGGCACCATGGAGTTGTTCGCGACCGATACCGGGTCCACGCTGCGAACCACGTCCGAGGCCAAGGTCTTCATACCGTTCATCGGCGCGAAGTTGGAGCAACTGATGCTCATCAACCTCGTAGATCTGTTCCGCACCGAAGCCCAGGTCACCGCGACCTGGCTCGCTGCACGCTGAACCCGGCGTGAAGAAAGCTCCACCCCCGAAGATCGAGGGGGTCATCACCCGTGGCACGACGGGAATCAACAGACTGCGACGTAGTGACCGGTGGATCGTGCACAACCGCACTATCGCGCACGCCCTGAACAACGCGACCGATCCGTTGATCGTCGACCTCGGGTACGGGGCGAGGCCGGACACCACCTTCGAGATGGCAAGCCGCCTCACCGCTGTCCGGCGGGATCGACGCGTCATCGGGCTCGAGATCGACCCCGCCCGCGTGGTCGAGAGTCGTGACGGTGTCAGCTTCGCCCGTGGTGGATTCGAACTTGCCGGTCTCACACCCGTCTTCGTACGCGCCTTCAACGTGCTCCGGCAGTACCCGGAGGAGGCTGTGGACTCTGCGTGGTCACACATTCAGTCCGGTCTCGCACCGGGCGGGCTGCTACTCGACGGAACCTGCGACGAACTCGGGAGGCGTTGCGCTTGGGTGCTTCTCGACGCTGATCGTCCATTGACCCTGACACTGGCCTGGGACCCCTTCGACATCGAGCGTCCTTCCGACATCGCGGAACGTCTCCCGAAGGCTCTCATCCACCGCAACGTTCCCGGTGAGCCGATCCACGCGTTGCTCAGCGCGGCCGATCGAGCCTGGGCCACCGCCGCGCCGCACGCCTCGTTCGGACCTCGCCATCGTTGGGCCGCCGCATTGGAAATTCTTCGGGCGCAAGGAATTCCCGTGCAACCCGCGCGGCGACGTCTTCGTGACTGCATCCTGACCGTGCCCTGGCACGTCGTAGCGCCGAATCCCTGAACTCACAGACGGGAAACGCCCCGCCGCGGAGGCGTTCTCCGCGGCGGGGCGTCCGTGTGCAGGCGTCGGGCTAGGACCCGAAGATGTTTTCCAGGCTTCCCAGTGAACCGGTCGAACTGCCGCCGTTGCCGGGATCGCCGCCGTCGGACGCTGCCGTTACCTTGACGGTGACTGCGGCCTGGGTCTCGGAACCGAGATAGCCGTCAGTTCCACTGAACACCGCGGTGATTCGGCGATCTCCGAGTTCAGTGAAGGTGTGCGAGAGCGTGGCCTTACCGTTCACCACCGCAACCGGTCCACCGATCGGGGTGGTTCCGTCCATGAACTGGACCGTTCCTGCGCTGAGCGTAGGTACCACTGCCGCAACAAGATCGACCTTCGCGCCCTTGACCGCTGACGCCGGAGCGCTCACGGTGATGGACGTTTCCTGATCCTCCGCGGCCGGAGCCGTGACCGAAACCGACTGAGCGGCCGAGGTAGAGGTGAGGAATCCTGTTGCACCCGAGTAGACGGCCGTGATGTCGTGCGTGCCGACGCTCGCGAACTCGTGCATGATCGACGCCTTGCCCTCGACGACCGGCACCGGCGAGCCGAGATTGCCCGAGCCGTCCTTCAACTGCACTGTGCCGCCCACCGGCGTCGGCGTGACGGTTACGGACAGACCAACTGCCGTACCGGTTTTTGCATCCGCCGGAACGGTCAAGACCGTCTGGGTCTGCTGGTCGGTGGGAGCCGGCGCCTTGACGTTCACGGTCTGGGCGTTCGATGTCGAACCCAAGTAGTTGCCCGAGCCCGAGAACACTGCGGTGATGCTGTACTCGCCCGCCACGTTGAAGGTCGGCGTGGTTGTTGCCTTACCTGAGGCATCCACGGGAACCGGGGATCCCAGATCCCTGCCACCTTCCTTGAACTGCACGGTTCCGCCTGCAGCACCGGTCGAGACGGAGGCAGTGAACGACAAGGCCTCCCCCGTCGAACCTGTCGACGGGCCGACGAGGGTAGTCGTTGTGTTCTCCTCGACCACCACCGGAGCGACTGTCAGCGCATGTGGCGCCGACGTCGAAGTCTGGTAGACACCGGAACCGGAGTACACCGCCACGATCGAATGCGCTCCGACTACATAGGAATTCGTCAGCGAAGCCTTGCCGTTGGCATCGACGGGAACGGCGCCGCCGAGGTCGGTTGCACCGTCCTTGAACTGCACCGTGCCACCCGCCGGAGTAGGCGACACCGTAGCCTCGACGGTCACGGACTCACCTGCAACTGCACTTGCGGGACCGGTGATCGCGGTTGCAGTGCTCTTGTCCGCTTCGGACACTACGACGTCGACAGCCGACGACGTGGAAGACGCCACCTTTGCATTACCGAGATACTTGGCCGTCACGCTGTGGGTTCGGACGTCAGCCGGTGTCCAGGCAAGCGTTGCAACACCATTGGCGAGCGCGCCCGCACCGATCTTGGTGGCACCGTCGAAGAACTCCACCGAATCACCGTCGGCACCACCGGTCACCGTCGCGCTCAGCGGAACAGCTTGTCCCAACTTCACGCCACTGGTCGGTGACAGCGTCGTCGTCGAAATGTTCTTCGACACCGTCACCGCCGGGCCCTTGTTCTGGAAATCGGAACTCGTCACTGACGCGTTGTAATGCACCGAAGTATCCAACGGCACCTCACGCGCACAATCCGCGCCCACCGTGTACTTGAACTCGAAAGTCTTCGAGTCGTTGTTGTACAGCGGCCACTCTGTCAGTGACCCCTTCACACGAACAAAATCAGCACCCTTGGACTCGACACTCCGCGTCGAACCATTCACCTTCGCTGAACCCTCGACGTACGTCAGACATGTCGGATGAACATCCTTGATCGCATACAGGTAATCCACGACGATGTTCTTCCGCTTGAACACAGTCTTCACGGTGATCGTCTCGCCCTCGGACGGAGTCACATTGCTGATCGTCCGCGTGTATTCGTAGTTGTTCGCATTCCACGTCAACGAACCCGGTGTCTCCGGCGCAGCTCCCGCAACCCCGACACCCGCAACCACCGCGAAACCCGCAGCAACAGCAAACACACTCAGACCTGCAACTGCACGACGTGCAGAACCTACAGACATAGATTTTCCTTCTCGAGAAGTGAGGGATATGGGTGATGCCCCACCACCTGAAGCGGGCGGGGCATCACCGGGTATCGATTGCTAGGAGCCGAAGATGTTGCCGAGGCTGCCGAGCGAACCGGTGCCGTTGCCTGGTTCTTCACCGTCGACGGGTGCGGCGATCTGGACGGAGACCTGATCGGACGATGCCGTCACCGTGCCGGCGCCCGAGTACTCCGCCGCGACAACTCGCTGCCCTTGAGTTGCGGGCTTCCACGAAAGGCTGGCCTTTCCGGATGAATCGACCGTGGCCGTGCCGATGACGGTCTCGCCGTCCTTGAAGGTGACTGTGCCACCCGCATTGGCGGGGCTGATTTGAGCGGAGATCGTCTGGGCAACGCCGACCTGGCCCGCTACTACGCTGAGATCTGTTGTGGAGCTTGTTGTTCCGGCGGGCTGTTCGGCGACTGTCACATTCGCGGTGGTACTCGACCCGGTGACACCGGATCGACCGGCGAATACGGCTTCCACCGTCTGTGCACCGGCGACCGTCGGAACCCAGGCATAGGTCGCTTCACCGTTGCCTGCCACCGGCACCGAAGCGAGCACCGTTCCGCCGACCTTGAACGTGACCGTTCCACCGGTGCCCGACGCGGACACAGTCGCTTTGAGATTGGTCGACTTGCCGACCTGCGCGCCCGAGATCGGCGCCAGAGTCGTGCTGGACTGAGCATCGGCCTGCGAAACGTTCACGATCAGCGCTGCCGAAGCGGAGCCGACGGCACGCGCCGTGTCGGCGAACTTCGCTGTGATCGAGTGGTCTCCACGGGTGGTCGGTGTCCAGGCAAGTGTTGCAACACCATTGGCGAGGGTACCCGCACCAATCTTGGTGGCGGCGTCGAAGAACTCCACCGAATCACCGTCGGCACCACCGGTCACCGTCGCGCTCAGCGTCACCGGTTGCCCCACCTGAGCGCCACCGACGGGCGCAAGTGCTGTCGTCGAGACGTTCTTCTGAATGTTGACCGAAGGACCACGACCATTTGTCGTGTCATTCACCCAAGCCGAACCGTCGAAATGCACTGTGCTTGCCAGATCGGTCCCGCGCTCACATCCTGCGCCGACCCGATACTGAAACTCGAACGACTTCGTATTGTTCTGATACAACGGCCAATCCGTGATGCTCGCGCTCACACGCACAGAATCAGCGCTCACCGGCGTTTCCGGGGAATAGGCCTTCCCGTTCACCTTCGCCGAGCCCTCGACATACGTCATGCACGACGGATGAAAATCCCGAACCGCGTAGAGGTAATTGACCACAAAGTCGGTCCGCTTGAACACTGTCGTAGAGGTGATCACATCACCTTCCGACGGCGTCGCGTTACTGATCGTTCGTGTGATCTTGTAACCACTCGAATTGAACTCCGCCGTCACCGGAGCCGCACCAGCAACCCCGACGCCCGCAACCACCGCGAAGCCCGCAGAAACAGCAAAAACACTCAACCCACCGACAACACGACGAACACCACTCACGGACATCCAGATCCCTCTCGACAACGGGGCAGACAGGCGTCCAGGACAAGCGTCCGTCTGCTTTCGATGCCGTGACGTTATCCCATTGACTGTAAAGTAACTACGCTTTTCGCAGATTTAGTTCATCGGCGACATCGCCGAACTGCAGTAACAGTGCGCTGAACGTCCCGAACCGCACATCTGGATGCGTTCTTACCTGCGCTAAAGACAAACCAGTCGCCCGAAAATAGCGATTTACAAATCTCTGATATCGGCGTCATATTCGATTTCGGGCGTGATGCCAGAAGGTCGCAGGAGCCTCGAAGATCTCTCTCGGCTACAGGCTTGCGGCCAGAGCCAACTCGACCCGAACAGCAACGTCGACGCTCGCGTTCTCACACGAGAGATACAGCTCGTGCGCGTCCAGTCGACCTATCGCGACCGCATCGGCGACTACTTCGTTGAGCAGGACTTGAGAAATTCCACCGGAAGCGAGGTCGTGCACGGTACGCAAAGGCGTGGTGATGCGGATGGGCCCGATCTGTTCACACTCGTCGTCCGCGAGCGGCAGTCGGTGCAGTGCTACCTGGCGGGTCGGCGCCGCGAGAGGGTGCGCAACGGAGAGGTGAATGAAGCGAGGTTGGAGGTGCCCGAGGCCATGCAGATCTGCGGCACTGTAGTGCGAGACGGTGGCGCTACCGGCGAACCACGTGCACCACTTCGCGAACTCGTCCAAGGCGGTATGTCTGACGCGTTCGAGGCGAAAAAGCCCGCGGCACTCACATGTCCATGTTCCGGATTCCGTCATTTCTTCCATCAACGCCAGACCGAAACCCAGTTCGGATGCCTGGAGAGCCGTGACAAATCCGCACTGTCGCAGCGCCAGCAACTCGAGTGATTCGTAGTCCGAAGCCATGACCACCTCCGGTGACCGTCGAAAACGCCGTTTCGAACAGACTACGGGCGAGTGTGTCGCGCATCACAGGAATGAGGAAGTGCGTATTCACAGAGTTCGTTCAGACTCGTCGGGAAGAATCTGGCGAATGACTGTCGCAGCGAACAACCCTCGTCCGCGCAACCGAGTGCTCATCATCCTTCTCGTGGTGATCGCCGTACTCGTCGCGGCGCTCGTCGGTGGAGAACTGTACGTACGCAACCAGGTGAAGACCTGCATGGCCGATCAGTTCCAGAGCGAACTGGGATCCCAGGTCGACGTCGGGTTGAGCTGGAAGCCCGTACTCCTGCAGGCAGTCGACAAGAAGGTGCCGTACATCAGCATCGACAGTGACGACTCTTCGTTCGGCCCCGCAACGGGAATGCAGGTTCACGCGAAGGTGAACGACGTCAACTTGCAGCCCTCGGCGGGCAACAGCGGCACCATCGGCAGCTCCAGCGCCGACGTCACCTGGTCTACCGCAGGCATTCTCGCCACCTTGCAGGAACAGACCTTCGGCGGGCTCGTCTCCGGCGTCACCGCCGACTCGAGCGCCGGAACACTCGCGTTCGACGTCGGTCCGGTCGGGCTCGCGAAGCTCACGGTCAAGCCCACCGTCACCAACGGTGTGGTCGACGTCCAGACCGTCGGCGCCGAGATTCTCGGATTGGGTCTGCCGACCGATCTGGTCGACGGCATCGTCCAGACACTCACCGACAGCCTGCAGACCTACCCGCTGGACATGAAGCCCACGAAGCTGACCGTCACCGACGACGCTATCCAGATCTCGTTGGAGGGCGGCGCTTACGCCATGCCCGTCGCCGACGCGAACAACCAGAACACCTCGGCGGTTCCGGACAGCTGCGGCCTGCTGACCTAGTCGGCCAGACCGTCCAATACTGCTCGACTTCCGGATAGTCCGAGGCGGGTGGCGCCGGCCGCGATCATGTCGAGCGCTGCCTGCGTCGTACGTATTCCGCCACTGGCCTTGACTCCCACGCCCGGGCCAACCGTCTGCGCCATCAGTGCGACGGCCTCGACCGTCGCTCCACCCGCGGGGTGGAAGCCGGTGGAGGTCTTGACGAAGTTCGCCCCGGCACGCACAGCTGCGCGGCAACATTCGACGATGGCCTCGTCGGACAGCGCTGCGGTTTCGAGGATCACTTTGAGGATCGCACTCTCCCCCATCGCCTCGCGGACGGTGAGGATATCGGCCAACACCGCGCTGTAGTCGCCGGCGACCGCCGCTCCTACGTCGATGACCATGTCGATCTCGGCTGCGCCTTGATCGACGGCCAGTCGCGCTTCAGCACCCTTGACCAGCGAATGATGCTTCCCCGACGGGAATCCGACGACGGCCGCCGTCACAAGTCCCTCGGCGCGAATCGGCAACATCGACGGCGAGACACAGACAGCCAGCACACCGAGGCTGCGTGCTTCGTCGATCAGGGCGGTCACATCGGCCGCGGTGGCTTCGGGTTTGAGGAGAGTGTGGTCCACCATCGCGGCAACCTGGGAACGAGTGAGTGCAGCTTCAGACATGTTGGAAAGCTTGGCACACCACCACGCGACCGTCGCTGCAGCCGCACCTGAGAGACTAGGCCGCATGACCGCTGCACCATCGATCGATGATCGTCGCTATGTTCTGTCCCTCGGCTGCCCCGACACCACGGGCATCGTCGCACGCATCTCGACCTTTCTCACCGACGTCGGTGGATGGATCGTGGAGGCTGCATACCACGCCGATGCCGACACCGGATGGTTCTTCACGCGTCAGGCGGTCCGTGCATCGTCGGTGAGCATGAGCATCGACGAGCTTCGTGAACGGTTCAAAGCTGTTGCGGCCGAGATCGGTCCGGAAACCGAGTGGACTCTTCACGACTCCGGCGCACCCAAGAAGATCGTGTTGCTCGTGAGCAAGGAAGGTCACTGCTTGCATGACCTCCTTGGCCGCGCCGCGGGCGGGGAACTCCCCGCAGAAATCAGCGCCGTCATCGGAAACCACGAAGATCTGCGCAGTGTCACCGAGCGCCACGGGATCGACTTCCACCATGTTCCGTTCGCCAAGGACCCGGCAGAACGGGGACCGTCCTTCGAGAAGGTCCGCGCCCTGGTCGACGCTCACAATCCCGACGCCGTGGTTCTTGCCCGATTCATGCAGGTGCTGCCCGAATCACTGTGCGAGCACTGGGCCGGGCGCGCGATCAACATCCACCACAGCTTCTTGCCGTCGTTCATCGGTGCCCGCCCCTATCACCAGGCGTTCGCCCGCGGCGTGAAGTTGATCGGCGCCACCTGCCACTACGTGACCGCCGAACTCGATGCCGGTCCGATCATCGAGCAGGACGTGATCCGTGTGGACCACGCCGACGATGTCGCCGACATGGTCCGCCAGGGTCGAGACATCGAAAAGCTCGTGCTCTCCCGCGGACTGCGCTGGCACCTCGAGGATCGTGTGCTGGTCCACGGGCGCAAGACGGTCGTCTTCAGCTAGAGCTGCGTTGCGCTAGAGATTGCGCAGTCGCACGATTTCCTTGTCGAACTCGTCGATGTTCTCGATCGACGACATGTGACCGACGCCCGGCAACACGATCAACCGTTCGAGGTTGCCGGCGTCGTCGAGGACTTGCGCAAGCTTGCGCGCATGGACCGGCGGAGTGAGCCGATCGAGCGAACCGACGAGCACGGTGGTCGGCACTTCGAGATTGTCGAGTCCCTCGTGAATGTCGAGGGTGCTCAGCGCTGCTCCCCAACCTCCACGGATGCGGGGCTTGCACTCACGAACGATGTTCTCGCAGAACTGAATCTCGGCCTTGGTCGCGTTCGGTGACATCGAGACGTACTGGATCGCCTTCGTCATGGCGCCCGAGGAGACGAACGGAACGGGCGAACTGAGGATGGCGCGGCCCACGGGGACCGGCACGCGAGGGAAACGATTGGGCAGTGGGATGACCGTGGTCTCGGCGATCAACCTTTCGCTCGCGGTGCTCGCGAGCATGACCGCCGACGCGTACTTCTTGACCTCGTCGGGGTGACGACCCGCCCAGGCGATGATACTCATCCCGCCCATGCTGTGACCGACGATGACGGCCTTCTTGTCCTCGCGAACCGTGGCCGCCAGCACTGCAGAGAGATCGTCGGCAAGGACGTCCGGGCCGAGCGGAAGATTGCCGACGGTGCTGCGGCCGTGACCGCGCTGATCGTAGGTGATGACGCGATATTCGCCGGCAAGCGCATTGACCTGCGGGTACCAGAATTCGGTGGAGCACGTCCAGCCGTGACTGAGAACGATCGGATCGCCGTCGACGGGACCGTAAGCCCGGACATTGATGATCGCACCGTCGTCGGTGGTCAGTTCGCTGATGTCAGCTTTGAGAGTCGGAGTCTTCAGGAGTGCATTGGGCTCGACGTCGCTCGAAAGAGTCAACCCACGCGTGGATCGCCGATGACGGATCCCAGCGACGGCCGCGACGAGTGCTCCCACTCCGACGGCGCCTGCCAGTACTCGAAGCTCTGTGGCGCGCGAACGACTGGACATGCATTTACCCCTGACTGCTGCTGACGACAGACGGATGCAATCTATGTGTGACTGCCGTTAACCGACACTATCACTCGAACAACGCCCGTTGTCAGCGTTGGAGAGAAGAGTGGGGCAGCACACCATGAGCCGGGAACCACGGCTCGGAATGAGCGGGAGTGCGGCAAACTACCAGCGAGAACCGCCGTGCTGAATGTCGTCCACCCGCGGGCGAACGTCGACGAGATACACGCACACTGCAACGACCGCGATGATGCCCAGGAGCCCGACAGGGGACGTCGCCAAGAGGATCAACGCCGCGACGATCAGAATTCCCAGCCAGATCGGCTTGGTCAATTTGTTGACCGCGGTGAAAGCGTCAGGACGCTGCCTGACGGCATGAACGATCGCGTAGACAGCACCCACCAATGCGAGCACTTTGAGTGCGAGAAAGATCAGACCGACTAGCCCATCGACTTGAGTCACAACTACATCCTAAGTTCTCATCCGGTTCCCGACGAACACGAAGGCTCCCACACTCGGCTGAGCGCGGGAGCCTTCGTCAGGTGGAGCTGGGCAAATCAGGCCTTCTTGGCCGGAGCAGCCTTCTTGGCCGGAGCCGGTGCGGTGGCCTTGGCCGGAGCAGCCTTGGCGGGTGCAGCCTTGGCCGGAGCGGCCTTCTTCGCGGCGGTGGTCGCGCGCTCCTGGACGTCGGAAGCAGCAGCAGTCACGCGAGCGGCAGCTTCCTTGGAAGCCTCGTCAGCCTGGTCACCGAGGTCGAGGACCTTCAGTGCAGCCTCGTCGCCTGCGTCGGCGATCTTCTCACCGGCGTCAGAGATCTTCTCGCCGACCTCTTCTGCGGTGTCGGAGATGCGTCCGGCAGCGCGGCCGGCCAGCTTGGCAGCCTGCTCGCCTACGGCGCGCGTCTGACGAGCAACGGTTCCGAGTGCGTCTTCGGTCAGCTCGACGGCGTCGCCGAGTGCCGACTCTGCAGCAGCGATGCCTTCTTCGACTGCGGGCTGCTTGCGGATGCGCTCGACTGCGTCTTCGCCACGTTCTGCGAGGGAGTTGTACAGATCTCCGGCAACCTTGAGGTATGCCTCGGCGACCTTGCGGAGTTCCTCGGGTGAGAACTTCTCGCGCAGCTCGGCAAGCTCTTCGGGCAGCTCGGACGGCAGGCCGGCGAGACGCTCGCGCAGCGCATCGACGCTCTCGGCAACGTCACCCTGGACGGAAGCGAGCTTCTCGCGAGCACCGTCGACACGGCCGTTGACATCGCCCTGGGTGTTCTCGGCGCGCTCACGAACCTGAGCAACTACATCGGCCACGGCCTGGACAACCAGGTCGCCTGCGCCGACGGCGGCGTAGAGCGAGGTCTTGACGCTGTCGATGGCGTTCTTGTCAGTCATCTTGTTCTCCTAGTGAAGTCTCGGTGTCTGGAATTGCGGCCGATTCAGCGAAATCGGGCGCTGCGGCTGGTCTTGACGACTCGTTCTCGCGACAGAACGAGTCGTAGATTTCGAGCAGTACTTGCTTCTGCCGTTCGTTGATGGCCGTCTCGGCCAACACCGCGTCCCTGATGGGACTGTGCGGGCGTTGCTCGAGATATCCCGCTTGGACGTACAGCACTTCTGATGAGACTCGAAGGCCCTTGGCGATTTGCGCCAGTACGTCCGCCGACGGTTTGCGCAATCCGCGTTCGATCTGACTCAGATACGGATTGCTGACGCCGGCGAGTTGAGCGAGTTGGCGCATCGAAACTTGGGCGGCTTCCCGCTGTGCACGAATGAACCCCCCGATGTCGTGTGCCGCAGAGCTGACGACGCGAGCTGCCAAGTCGCTTGCTCCGGCTGCGGCACCGGATGATTCACGATCTCCGTCATCGGAGTTCGTCGACTTCGCTGGCATTGCGTCCTCCCTTTCCAGTGGACATTTCCCAGGATAGGAGAGGGTGCTAACTATTGCAAGCACTACTGCTAGCACTCGTGGTGGACGTCACATACCGGACAGCTCAGCCGAAGATGAGCGTCGAAATCGTGTAGATCAGCAGTCCGGCGATCGAGCCCACAACGGTGCCGTTGATACGGATGAACTGAAGATCTCGACCGACCTGCAACTCGATCTTCTGGCTCGCTTCGTCGGCGTCCCACCGCTCGACGGTGTCACTGATGACTCCAGTGATCTCGTCGGTGTAGTTCTCCGCGATGTACTTGGTGCCCTGCACCAGCCAGCCGTCGACCTTCTCACGCATGGACTCGTCGTCACGCAGCCTGACTCCGAAGCCGGCGACGTTCTCGGCGACCTTGGTCCGCAGGGTGCTGTTCGGATCGTCGACGGACTCCATGATGAGCCGCTTGGCAACCTGCCATGTCGACGACGCCAGACCCGTCACTTCCTCGCGACCCATGATCTCGGCCTTGATCCCCTCGGCCTTCTTGATGGTCTCCGGGTCGTTCTGCAGATCATCGGCGAAGTCGATCAGGAAGCGGTTGGCGGCGAGGCGTACCTCGTGTTCGGGGTTGGAACGGACCTTCCAGGTGAACTCGACTAGTTCCTTGTAGATCTTCTCCCCCAGCATGGCGTCGACGAACTTCGGCGACCACGCGGGCGAATCGCGAACGATCACACGATCGATCGTCTCCTGGCTGCCGAGAGCCCACTGATGTGCCCGCTCGGCAAGCAATTCGATGATCGGCAGTTGCTTGTTGTCCTTGAGAAGTTCACCGAGCACTCGGCCGATCGGCGGTCCCCACATGGGCTCGGCCAGACGCTTCACGATCGTGTTGTCGATGATCTGGGCGATGTCCTCGTCGCGAAGAACCTCGACCATGCCGCGCAAGACCGTCGACGTCTCGGCGGCGACGCGAGCGGCGTTGGCAGGTTCGGCCATCCACGTTCCGAGCCGCAGCGGAATCTGCGCCTGCTGCACCTTGGCCGACACAACCTCGGGAGCCAGGAAGTTTTGACCGACGAATGAGCTCAGGCTGGCTCCGAGCTGGTCTTTCTTACGCTTGATGATGGCAGTGTGCGGGATGGGAAGGCCCATCGGATGACGGAAGAGCGCGGTGACGGCAAACCAGTCGGCAAGCGCGCCGACCATGCCCGCCTCGGACGCGGCCCGGACGTACCCGACCCACTCTCCGGCGCCGCGGGATTCCTGCCACCGGCAGAAGATGTAGACCACCGTCGCGAAGCCCAGAAGGCCAGTAGCGAAGACCTTCATCTTGCGAAGGTCCCGACGCTTGGCGGCGTCGTCGAAGGCGGAGAGGCTCAGTTGCTGCACCCTCGCCATTGTGCCGAAAGGTGTGACGCGGCGTAGCGCGAGCGACACGAAGTCCGATTCTGCAGGACCTAATCCCCCGAACTGCGGATGTGAGTGCCCGAGATAAAGGCGCGGACATTAAGCTGGACCGGAAAGTAGACCGATCGGACGTGGCTCGCACCACAGATATGAGATGACTCGTGGCCAAGAATGCCGTGCAGGACAACGAGCAGGTAGACGGCCCAGTCGTTGCTGATGCGAAGCCCGAGAAATCCGACGGTCGTAAGCGTCGTTGGCGTGAGCACAAGATCGCTCGCCGCGAGGAACTCGTCGACGGCACCATCGCCGCCATCCGCGCGCGCGGCCGTGAGATCGGCATGGACGAGATCGCGTCCGAGATCGGTGTCTCCAAGACCGTGCTCTACCGATACTTCGCCGACAAGAGCGACCTCACCACCGCCACGATGATGCGGTACGTCGAGACCATCCTGTCGCCGCGTATCTACGAAGCGATCAGTGGCGATCTCGACGATTTCGAACTCACCCAGGCGAGCATCACCGCATACGTCGAGACGGTGGCATCCGACCCCGACATCTACCTCTACGTCATGGCCAACGGCGCCGGCGCCAACCGCGACGTCGTTGCCGATTCCGAGCGCATGATCGCCGAATTGCTCTCCACGGTGTTGGGCAATCGTCTTCGCGAGATGGAGATGGATTCCGGCGGTTCGCTGCCGTGGGCGTTCGGGATCGTCGGCGGAATTCAGCTCGCGACGCACTGGTGGATCTCCAACAAGTCGATGTCCGCGGAATCGCTGATCGACTACCTCACGATGATGACGTGGGGCGGCATCACCGGCATAGCGGCGGTCAACGGATCACCGGCCAAGTTCAAGTCGGTTCCGCATCCCCTCGTCAAGCCTGCCGAGGACTGACTCGCCCGAGACCGAACTTTCGAGCCGCCGGGCGCGATCCTGTGGCACTCTTTCGGCATGGCACAAGACTCGCTGTGGGAAACACCGGCCGCCAAGACCCTGCGGGCGGAGCCCGGGTTCGAACTCGATCAACTCGATCGCAACAGCACTCCGGGATTCACCGGAAACAAAGCTGACGGCGAACGTCTGCTCGAGGAGCGCGGCGCGGTTCTGTCCGACCTGCAGGAGTTGCTGTACGCCAACGGCCGGTCAGGAAACAGTCGTTCAGTCCTGCTGGTTCTGCAAGGAATGGACACCGCAGGCAAGGGCGGCATGGTCCGACACGTGATCGGTCACGTGGATCCTTCGGGAGTTCAGCACGCGGCCTTCGGCGTCCCGACCGAAGAGGAAAAGCAACATCACTACCTTTGGCGGATCAAGAAGGAACTCCCCCGCGGCGGCTATCTCGGTGTGTTCGATCGCTCCCACTACGAGGACGTCCTGGTAGTGCGCGTCCACGATCTTGTCCCGGAGGATGTCTGGAGCAAGCGCTACGACGAGATCAACCAGTTCGAAAAGGAACTCGTCGACGCCGGAACCACTATCGTGAAAGTCGCGATGTTCGTCTCGCTCGACGAGCAGAAGAAGCGACTCGAAGAACGTCTCGACCGCCCGGACAAGTATTGGAAGTACAACCCCGGCGACGTGACCGAACGCGGTTTGTGGCCTGCATATCAACAGGCGTATCAGGCAATGCTCGACAAGACGTCGACCGAGCACGCGCCGTGGTACGTCGTGCCGTGTGATCGGAAGTGGTACAGCCGCATTGCGGTCACGGAGCTACTGATCGACGCTCTGGAAAAGCTCGATCTCGACTGGCCCCCTGCCGACTTCGACATCGAGGCGGAGAAGGCACGACTCGCACAGTCTTGATCAGAAGCAGGCCCGATCAGAACAGGTGTGGGGATTCGCGGTGCACTTTGTGGTCGTGACGCACAGTACTGGCGTACAGGGCTACCGCGAGGCCGATGCACGCGACGCCGGCGAGGCCGGCGATCAATGCCCAACCACCCTGGCCTGAACCTGCCGCCACCAGAAAACTGCCGAGGCAGACCACTGTGGCCAGCACCAGGAAATACGACGCCCACGCTGCAAAGAGATTGAGCTTCATCGTTCGCTCCTCCGGTCGGATCTCTTTCGTTTCGACCGTACGCCGGAGCATGACGGTCGACAAGACACCGCCGTCGCGAGGTTTCCCGACGTCTACGCCGGGTAGCCGAATTACATGGACATCGGAACTCTTTATCGCGGAATCGAATCCGCTCGCGGACTGGACGGTCCGTCCACTGGCCTCAGGCGCAGAATCCTCGAGATCACGGAGCGATCCGACCGATCGCGCACTGTCGCCGCACTTCTCCGCGGCGCCGCCGTCGGGCATCCCATCCATCCTGCCCTCGTGACCATTCCCGCGGGCGCGTGGACGGCTTCGTTGGTCTTCGATGTTCTAGGCGATCCGCAGACTGCACGACGGCTGATCGGGCTCGGATTGGTTTCGACTCCGCCGGTTCTGCTGACGGGATGGCTGGACTGGTCCGAACGTGGCGACGTCGCACGCCGAGTGGGGCTGGTGCACGCGGCGTCGAATGCAGTGGGGATCTGGTCTTTTGCGGCGTCGTACAGGCTACGCGGAAAGGACTCACTCGCGCTGGCGCGAGTGCTGTCGGTGCTGGGTCTCACCGCGGTCGGTGTCGGTGGCGCGCTCGGTGGTCACATCGTTTTCAAGCTCATGGACGATCCGGCCGTGGAGGCTGCAGCGACTCCGGTTCTCGATCCCATCCTGGATGTAGTCAACTGAGCCGATCGGACCTCGATACTGTTCAGGCGTAAGCACTTCCGGAGTAGCTCCGCAGTTCTCGCGCGGTCTCGTCCGAATCCGCCAATGGTCTGTTCATGACCCAGTGTGGGCTGCGCGTACCCAGTGTCGCGGCAAAATCGGCGACGGCGTCCGGGGTCGGCACTGCGTGTTCGCCCAGATATCCGAGAACGATGAGGTCCTCCCCTGATCTGGTCTCCACGGCCAGGGCCCAACCGCACGTCTCCTCCCACAGCAAAGCCACCTCGCGCCCGGGGAAACGCGGCACAGTTCGGTCCAATGCGATGTAAGCCTCCAGAGGGTGCTCGCGCCTGCAACACCACTGCTCGATGCCGGCCCCCACACCGACCGCCACCCGTTGTACGTACCGCTCGAACCCGAGTCCGACGGTTGCGTCGACCAGCATTTGTTCTGTCATCGAACCTCACTCCTCGCCATCGTGTTTGGAATGTGCCCAGCGCTGACCGCGTCGAAACCCGGTTCAGATCACGGACTCCGGGTATCCCCAGACGAACCGATCAAGTGGAGAGGGGACCCGATGAAGTACTCGCCCGCTATGGCTCCCGGACGAATGCTGAAGATCTCCATGGTGTCGGTGAACGCCGATCCACTCGCACCGGTGGGCTGCTCGGCAGCCGGTGCACAGAACCTGCACGTCGACGAACTGTCTGCCGCCTTGGTTCGTGCCGGACACGACGTCACCGTCTTCACCAGGCGTGCCCACGTCGGTGGGCCGGACCGCGTTCGCGCCCGCGCCGGGTACTCCGTCGACTATCTCGAGGCCGGCCCGACGCAGGCTCTTCCGGATGCCGACATCCTCCCTCACCTGGGAACCTTTGCCAGCATTCTGCGCGCTCAGTGGAGTACCGACCGACCCGATGTGGTGCACTCGCACTTCTGGATGTCCGGTGTGGCAACGGAACTCGCGACCCGATCGCTCGGCATCCCCGTACTTCAGACATTCCATTCCCTGGGATCTGCGGCGCACCGCCACCTCGGAGCAGCCGACGACAGCCCCTCGGAGCGGACTCACCTGGAACCGTTGATCGCCAGGGGCGCAACCCATGTCATCGCGACCAGTTCGGACGAAATCTTCGATCTGGTCCGGCAGGGATCACCGCGATCACGGACCACGATGGTGCCCTCGGGCGTGGACACCGAAGCATTCACCCCGGAGGGACCCGCCGCGAAGAAAACCGCACCGCATCGATTGATCTGCGTCGGAAGACTGGTGGAGCAGAAGGGCTTCGATGTTGCCGTCGCCGCGCTGGCTTCGCTGCCGGATACGGAGTTGGTGGTGATCGGCGGGCCACCCGTCGCGCAACTGAGCACCGACGAAGTGGCGATCCGCTTGGTCAAGCTCGCCGAGCGCCTCGGCGTCGCAGATCGCGTCCAATTATTGGGACGGGTTCCGCACCGCCAACTACCGAAACTGATGCGATCGGCCGACGCCCTCGTGTGCACCCCTCGATACGAACCGTTCGGAATCGCGGCGCTGGAAGCAATGGCGTGCGGAGTTCCCGTAGTCGCGACTCCTGTTGGCGGACTGCGGGATACGGTGATCGACGGACTCACCGGGCGTCGGGTCCCGGTCAACAACCCGGTGGAAACCGCGCGCGCAGTCCGCCATCTTCTCGACGACGAGGACGAAGGCGCGGCGTTTGCACGGCAGAGCCGGGCCCGAGCGTGCGAATCGTATTCGTGGGATCACGTCGCCACCGAAGTGGTCCGCACCTACGGCCGCTGCGTCACAGCACCGCCGAGAGCCCGCCAACACAAGGGCACTCACCGAAGTGAAGTGCACTGACGCTGACGGGCTCTACGAAACTGAATTCACGAAGGTGATTTCACGAAGGTGATTTCACGAAGCTTGGACTGAAACTGCGTGATCAAGCGGGGAAACGTCGGGTCTCTTCGAGTCCGATTGCATGATCGAGCGACTCGTAGCAGGCAAACATCGACTCCTGACCAGCTGCTTTGAGCAACCTTTGCACCGGGCGGGCGCAGACGAGCGCGAGTGTGCCGCCCACGTCGCGTGATCGCGTCGACAGGACCGACAGCACGGACAAGCCGCACGTCCCCATGAATTCGAGTTCGGATAGATCGACGACCAGCGTCCGGTCCGCGGCCACGTGGTACGTCAAGAAGTCACGAAAAGCATTGGCGCTCATCAGATCGATCTCACCACGAACTTTGATCACAGCGGTGTGTGCACTGATGCGGTGCGCGTGAAACGATGCGGTCGCTGTCCCGGTCGCGGGAGGTCCGTATTCTACCGATCCCTTCGCCGCGTTCGTAAAGCCTGAAATAGATGATCCTGGAACAACAGTCATGGTTCTCCCATCCCGCAACGGTTTACACTCTGCAAAAGAGAAGGGACCTCCGAAGGAGACGCACGATGAACGGGTCTCCAGAAATACGGATAAATCCCTCATCGGCTGTGTGCTCAACCTCGGTTTGAAACAGTACGCCAGCATGACGGACGTCACAAGTGCGTTGCGACCATTCGTTTCGGTGTTCCGAACAAAAATGTGGTTTGGTCTGCGGTTCCGCGAGGTAATCCGATGTTGCGATCGCCAACGGTCGTGAGCAGAATCGTGTCGTTTACCCCGGCACCACCATCGACCAAATTTCGTGTTCGGGGGTCACTGTGAAGGTCGGGATGGGTATCGTTCTCGGCACCAGACTTCACCGCGACCCCTGGTACGACGATCCGGAGAACTTATGGCACACCTCAGCGCACTCGAGCCCGATCAGGATCAGACTCAGCCAGTTGTGGAGTTGAGGATTCAAGCGACTCTCGATCAGCTGTCGATTTTGCGTGCACTGGCCGCCACCGTTGCCATTCAGGAAAACTTCGACCTCGACGCCATCGCCGACATCAAACTGGCCATGGACGAAATCTGTACGCATCTGATCGTTCGCGCTGCGCCTGATTCGGTTCTGGTGTGTCGGTTCGTCTTCACGCCCCCGCAATTGCACGTGTCCGTGTCCACGACGACCACGGAGTACGAGGACAGCAGTCAGCGTTCGTTCGGGTGGCACATCCTCACCGAACTCACCGATTCGATTTCGCTCGACCAGGAAGAGAACCTCGGCGGCGTCGGCTACATCACCACCATGAAGTTCACCAAGGCCCTCAGCGGGCGCCTGTGACCGCTTCCGCAGACGGCCCGTCACGCCCGCGTCGGCGGTCCACCGACGAATATCGGGACGTAATACCAGTTTTCGAGGAACTGCGGACCCTCGAGCCCCACAGCCCGGAGTACGAACGAGTGCGCACTGCACTCATCACCAGATGCCTACCGTTGGCCGAGCACATCGCCAGACGATTCGACGGTCGTGGCGAGGCACACGACGATCTGGTTCAGGTGGCGCGTCTCGGTCTGGTCAACGCCGTCGACCGTTTCGATTCCACGCGCGGATCCGATTTCGTCTCGTTCGCAGTTCCCACCGTCATGGGCGAGGTTCGACGACACTTCCGCGACACCGGTTGGGCATTGCGGGTTCCCCGCCGGATGAAGGAGTTGCACTTCCAACTCGGGCAGGCCATCAGCGAGCTGTCACAACAGCTCGGGCACGCGCCGACCGTCGACGAGTTGGCCGAGACGTTGGGGATCGAACGCGAAGAAGTTGCCCAGGCCTTGATCGCCGGCAACGCGTATCAGACGGTCTCAGTCGACGGTGCCGCGTCCAATCACACCGACGATCTCCCGCTCGTGGAGACACTCGGTGACTACGACGCAGCTCTCGAGAACGTCGAGAATCACGAGGCGTTGCGTCCGCTTCTCGACAAGCTGCCCGAGCGAGAGCGGACGGTGTTGATGCTCAGATTCTTCGGAAATCTGACGCAGACACAGATCGCCGAGAAAGTCGGTGTGTCCCAGATGCACGTGTCGAGGTTGCTCGCGAAGACATTGAGTAATCTTCGCGAGCAACTCGACTGAGCTCCGCGAACAATTCGACTGAGCAGGACCGAGCGGGTCAGATTGTTGCGGTGTCGATCACGAATCGGTATCGGACGTCGCTCTTGATCACGCGCTCGTAAGCGTCGTTGATGTCGCTCGCCGGGATCAGTTCGATTTCTGCGCCGATGCCGTGCTCGGCGCAGAAGTCGAGCATCTCCTGTGTCTGCGGAATACCGCCGACCATGGAGCCGGCGAGGCTACGACGGTTTGCGGCGAGCGAGAATGCTCGAACTTCGATCGGCTTCTCGGGCAGGCCGAGTTCGACGAGAGTGCCGTTGATGGCGAGCAAGGACATGTAGGCGTCGATGTCGAGGTTGACCGAGACCGTGTTGAGGATCAGGTCGAACTCGCCACGAAGAGCCTTGAACGTCTCACGGTCGTTGGTCGCGTAGTAGTGATCGGCACCGAGACGAAGGCCGTCTTCCTTCTTGCCGAGCGTCTGGCTCAGGACGGTGACTTCCGCGCCGAGCGCCTTGGCGATCTTCACACCGACGTGACCGAGGCCGCCGAACCCGATGATGGCGACCTTCTTGCCGGGGCCGGCATTCCAGTGCCGCAGCGGTGAGTACAAGGTGATGCCCGCGCACAGGAGCGGCGCTGCAACGTCGAGTTCGATGCCCTCCGGGATCGAGAGCACGAAGTGCTCGGTGACGACGATGTGCGTCGAGTAGCCACCCTGAGTGCGCTCGCCGTCGCGGCCGGTGGCGTTGTACGTACCCGTCACACCCTTGCGGCAGTACTGCTCTTCACCGGCGGTGCAGGCGTCGCACTCCCCGCACGAGTCGACGAAGCAGCCGACGCCCACTCGGTCGCCGACCTTGTGCTTGGTGACATCGGACCCCACGGCGGCGACGACGCCGGCGATTTCGTGTCCGGGGACGATCGGGTACTTCGCTCCGCCCCACTCGTTGCGAGCGGTGTGGATGTCGGAATGGCAGATGCCGGCAAATTTGATGTCGATGAGAATGTCCAGTGGACCGAGCTCGCGGCGTTCGACAGTGGTCTTCTCGAGGGGACCGTCAGCGGACGTCGCGGCATAAGCAGCAGCAGTAACCATGCACACATGCCTACCCGTGCATGGAGGGACCTGCAACTCGCAGGCCCCTCCATGACTTGTTCTTTACGTGACTTACCCGGCGTCGCGCTCGGCTTGCTCGGCCCGACGACGCAGGCGCCTCGCGGCCGCAACCATATTGCGCAGCGAAGGCTCGAGTTGCCACGGATGGCGGGTCTTGAGGCCGCCGTCCGGGTTTGCCCACAAGCGATCGAGAGAGATCGATTCGCTTGCCTCAGTGAGCAATTCGTCGAGTTCGTCGATGTCGGGAATCCGAGCCGAGCGAGATTCGTAGACACCGGGGCCGACGCCGTGCGTGAGCGCGCCTTCCTTGAGTGCTTCGAGAACCCACGTGATGGAGCGGGTCGCGACGATAGCCGTCACATCGGCGTCCAACCGTTCGATGGCGTCGACCACCGACGACCGAGCGGAGTACGTCAAATGTGTGTGGATCTGTGTTTCCGGCTTCGCTCCACCTGTTGCCAGACGGAACGCGTCGACGGCCCACTCCAGGTAGGCCTCCCGGCCGTCCTCACGCAGTGGCAGCAGTTCACGAATTGCCGGTTCGTCCACCTGGATGATGGCGATTCCGGCAGCTTCGAGATCCGCGATTTCGTCTCGAATGACAAGTGCCAGTTGCTCTGCCGTTTCGTAGAGCGGCTGATCCTGGCGAACGAACGAACGGGCGATCATGGTGACCGGACCCGTCAGCATGCCCTTGACCGGCTTGTCGGTCAGCGACTGCGCGTACGCAATCCACTCGACCGTCATCGGCTTCGGACGTGCGATGTCGCCGTAGAGAATCGGCGGACGCGTGCACCGAGATCCGTAGGCCTGAACCCAACCGTTGTGCGTGAAGGCATAGCCCTCGAGCAGTTCGGCGAAGTACTGGACCATGTCGTTGCGCTCGTGCTCGCCGTGCACGAAAACATCGAGACCGATGTCCTCTTGCAGACGGATTGTGCGCTCGATCTCTTCCTGGATGCGCTTGTAGTAGTCGTCCCACTCCAAACGCCCCTGGCCGAGTTCGTAACGAGCCTGGCGAATCGCGTCGGTCTGCGGGAACGAACCCAGTGTCTGGGCCGGCACCAACGGCAGATTCAACCGTTCCTGCTGAGCCTTACGACGCTCCTCGTACGGTGCACGCACACGATCTTCGGGCTTGATCGCGTTCACCCGAGCACGGACAGCGTGCTTGAGCTTGAAGTGCACCTTCGTCGGACGCTTACGCCACTTGTCCGAAGGACCTTCGGTGAGCGCCTTCGCCAGTGAGACGACTTCGCCGACCTTCTGCTTCGCAAAAGCCAGACGGTCTGCGACGTCTCCCGGAATGTCGTACTCGGAGAGCACGTCGTACGGCACGTGCAGCAGCGACGACGACGTGGAGACGACGAGGTCAGGCACAACGTCTTTGAGTTCGTTCAGGTACGTCAAGGTGTTGAACCTGTCGACGCGCCAGACGTTGCGACCGTCGACGACGCCCGCGTAGATGCGCTTGCGCTTGATGTTCGGCACCGCGGCCAGTTCCTCGGCCGTGATCTTGCCGTGCACCAGGTCCAGACCGAAGGCTTCGATCTTGGTGGGCGCCAAGATGTTGAGGGCTTCGCCGAACTTGCCGTACGGACCCGTCACCAACAGGCGCGGGCGCAGCGGGGCCGTCGAAAGCTTCTCGTACGCACGTCCCAGAGCGGCTAGCTCCTCGGGGGTGCGGTCCTCGGTGACCGAAGGCTCGTCCAACTGAACACAGGTCGCACCGGCCTTGGCGAGCTGCTCGAAGAGCTTCTCGTACTCGGGCAGGAGCGCGTCCAACAGGTCGAGCGGGGTGAAGTTCGGATCGGACTTCTCGGTGGCAGGTCCGACCTTCGAAAGCAGAAGCAGCGAGACGGGCCCCATGATGACGGGGCGCAATTCGATGCCGCGCGCCTTCGCACGTTCGAACTCGTCGAGAAGTGCATCCGAGTTGAGCGAGAACACTGTGTTCGCGTCGATCTCGGGCTGACGGTAGTAGTAGTTCGTACCGAAGAAGCGCACCAGCTCGAGAGGCGGGAAGTCCGGGCGGCCGCGGGCCATCGTGAAGTAGAAATCGAGCGGCTCGAGGGCGCCCTCGAGCGGCTTGAACCGCTCCGGCACTGCGCCGAAGAGCAGCGCATTGTCGAGCACGTGATCGTAGAAGGAGAAGGTGTTGCCGGGAACCTGGCTCAATCCCGTCGCAGCCAATTCGCTCCAGGTCGATTCCTGGAGTTCCTTGGCGACCGCGAGAAGTGCGTCCTTGTCCGAAGTGCCGTGCCAGTAGGACTCGAGGGCGCGCTTGAGCTCACGGCGCGGCCCGATGCGCGGATACCCCAGGACGCTGGAGCCGAATGCTGCAGTGCTGCTGGACATGCGGTCGACCTTTCTAACCGAGGGGCGCGAGCGCCCTGTGCGCCTTTGTGGTAGCCGGAACTACCAGAAAGGCGCACAGGGGCGTTGGGCCTTAGCTTGCCTGCTTGGTGGAGCGACCGTTGTCGGCGTATTCGTAGAAGCCCGCGCCGGACTTCTTGCCGGTCAAGCCGGCTTCGACCATACGCAGGAGCAGCGGCGGAGCGGAGTACAGCGGCTCCTTGAACTCTTCGTACATGGAGTCGGCGATGGACTTGACGGTGTCGAGTCCGACCAGGTCCGTCAGAGCCAGCGGACCCATGGGGTGCGCGAGGCCGAGAACCGTTGCCTTGTCGATGTCTTCCTTGGTCGCGAAGCCCGACTCGACCATGCGGATCGCCGAGAGCAGGTACGGCACCAGGAGTGCGTTGACGACGAAGCCGGAGCGGTCGGCACTGCGGACGACCTGCTTGCCGAGGATGTCGCTGGCAAAAGCCTCGGCGCGCTGCGAGACGGAGGCACTGGTCTTGAGCGTCGTCACCAATTCGACGAGCGGCAGAACCGGAACCGGGTTGAAGAAGTGCATGCCGATGACTCGCTCGGGACGCTTGGTCGAGATGCCGAGCTTCATGATCGGGATCGACGACGTGTTGGACGCGAGAACCGCATCCGGGTCCGTCACGACCGCGTCGAGCTCGGCGAAGATTTCGCTCTTGATCTTCTCGTCTTCGACGACGGCCTCCACGACGAGCTGGCGGTCCGCGAAATCTCCCAGATCGGAGGTGAAACGCAGACGCCATGCGGCCTGCTCACGCTCACGTTCTGTGATCTTTCCGCTGCTCACGCCGCGGTCGAGCGAACGCAGGATGCGTGAACGCCCGGCTGCTGCAAGCTCGCGAGTCTGCTCGAAGACCAGAACATCGACATGTGCGCGGGCGCACACCTCGGCGATTCCGGCACCCATGATTCCGGCGCCGATAACGCCGACGCGCTGAATTTTTTCGCTGGTCACGTCAGCTCCTTGTTTGTCTCGTGGAGTTTGTCTGGTGAAGGTGTTGCAAAACAAGCACTTCGAACTGCGTCGACGCTGGTGGCCGACGCAATCGGAACTGCCTTGAAGACGAGAGAAAGTAGTGCGGTGATACAAGCAGGGGAGAGACCCGAAGCCGAGCCTCTCCCCCACCCGAAGTCAGTTCTTAGTGGAACTGTCCCTCTTCGGTGGAGCCCTTGAGAGCTGCCGTCGAGGTGTTGGGGTCAACGGTGGTGGCGATGGTGTCGAAGTAGCCGGCGCCAACCTCACGCTGGTGCTTGATGGCGGTGAAGCCACGCTCTTCGGCAGCCTTGAACTCGCGCTCCTGCAGGTCGACGAATGCCGTCATGCCTTCGCGGGCGTAGCCGTAGGCAAGGTCGAACATGCCGTAGTTGAGCGAGTGGAAGCCGGCCAGCGTGATGAACTGGAACTTGAAGCCCATTGCGCCGAGCTCCTTCTGGAACTTCGCGATGGTCGCGTCGTCCAGGTGCGCCTTCCAGTTGAAGGAAGGGGAGCAGTTGTAGGCCAGGAGCTGGTCCGGGAATTCGCTGCGAACGGACTCGGCGAACTTCTTTGCAACCTCGAGATCCGGCACGCCGGTCTCCATCCAGATGAGGTCTGCGTACGGTGCGTAAGCCTTGGCGCGAGCGATGCAGGGCTCGATGCCGTTCTTGACGCCGTAGAAGCCTTCAGCCGTGCGGGTTCCGTCGAGGAACGGGCGGTCGCGCTCGTCCACGTCGGAGGTGATGAGGGTTGCGGCCTCAGCGTCGGTGCGGGCGATGATGACGGACGGAACGTCCGCAACGTCGGAAGCCAGGCGAGCCGAGGTCAGGGTGCGGATGTGCTGCTGCGTGGGGATGAGCACCTTGCCACCGAGGTGGCCGCACTTCTTCTCCGAAGCGAGCTGATCCTCCCAGTGGACACCGGCAGCGCCGGCGCCGATCATGGCCTTCTGCAGCTCGTAAGCGTTGAGAGCGCCACCGAAGCCGGCTTCGGCGTCGGCAACGATCGGAGCGAGCCAGTTGCTGACGGAGGTGTCACCCTCGGTCTTGGCGATCTCGTCGGCGCGCAGCAGTGCATTGTTGATGCGACGGACGACGGTCGGAACCGAGTTGGCCGGGTAGAGGCTCTGGTCCGGGTACGTGTGGCCCGAGAGGTTCGCATCGCCGGCAACCTGCCAACCGGAGAGGTAGATGGCCTTCAGGCCGGCGCGAACCTGCTGCACAGCCATATTGCCGGTAAGTGCACCGAGGGAGTTGATGTAGTCCTCGTTGTTCACGAGATCCCACAGGATCTCGGATCCGCGACGAGCGAGGGTCTGCTCCTCGACGACGGTGCCCTGGAGCTTGACGACCTGATCGGCCGTGTAGTTACGAGTAACGCCCTTCCAGCGAGGGTTGGTGTCCCAATCCTGCTGGAGCTCAGCTGCGGTCTTCGGGGTGCCGGTGGTCGACATCAAGACTCCATCTCTTTGATCTGCTGGTCCGGCCTGTTGTGAGCAGTACGTGCGTACTACTTCACATACTTGCCAGGCCCTTCTTGTGTACTTACCGAGAATGGCACATCGAAAAAGTGCCGTCTACCTGTCGCTAATGCCAATCTTCGCTACCTTTTCAACACACTTTGCTAAGTCTGTGAAGATTCCTACGCGGCTGGTACTACCCAATCGGACAGGTTCCGTACTGGCGAGTAGGAAAGAAACCGCAGGCTGTGAACGAAATGCACTCAACTCTGCCGCTTGCGAATTCCGGCAGTTCGCACGCCACTCGGAACAGGCCTGTCCGCTACTTCGGAGCCAACTTCACTACCCGCGAGTGACCGCAATCACTCCTCGGCAACAGCCTTCGCTCGGGCGATTCCAGGGATCTACCCGTCAGAAAGCCACAGACAACCCATTCGCCGGCCATATGCTGTCGAACCATGACTTGTCGTTCGACGCCCCCGACCGGGCGATAAAGCGGTGCCGGACAACTATCAGCGGCCACCGAACAACCAGGCATGGTCGCAATCCGGTCCACAGCCGCCGCAGTTGGGCTACCGAGCCGCGCCGCAGTCGTATCCCCCGCCCCAGGGATTCCCGCCTGCACCGCCACGTGGAAATCCGCCGCCGCGTCGGCCCGGCTGGGTGATTCCGGTATCCGTAATCGGAGTCATCACTGTGTTGGCTCTCTTCGGCGGGCTTGCCTGGGTCCTCTGGCCGAAGGACGTCCCCAACTCGGCCGCCGGTGGCGCCGCCCACACCACCATCAGCGCCGCGAACACACCCGGCACCACGACAACCGCTCCCAGCACGACATCCCCGACGACCACACGCGCCGCGAACTTCCCGGCCGGTGCGTCCGCCTGCCCCGGCGGGCAGCCGGCCGGAAGTTACAAGGAGTCCGCGACAAGTGGGGGCAAAACTTCATGTGAGTTTGCCGAGGCGGTTCGGATCGCCTACGGGAACTCCGGTGCAACCGGTGCATCCAGCACCGTGTCCGCACGTAGTCCGGTGACCGGCAAGGAGTACACGATGGCATGCAAGGTGACCTCCGGCATCGTCACCTGTACCGGCGGAGACAACGCGGTTGTGTACTTGCGCTGACGGGCGCAATTGCGGCATCGGCAACCCGGTGCGTGTCGTTCCAGTGTCGCACTTACGGATCCTCCGATAGCGTGACCGCATGCCTCTGTACGAGTTTCGCTGTACCGGCTGCGGCCCGCTCGAGCGGTCGTTCGCGATGGCCGAAGTGCCCCAGTCGATTACTTGCCCCCAGTGCAGTCTCGAGTCCAAGCGGGTGGTCTCGTCTCCCCGGTTGAGTCACGCGTCGTCGGCCGCGATGGGTCTACTGGACAGCACTGCTCGATCGGCTCACGAGCCTGCCGTGGTCAGTGGGTCGCTACCCGGCCGCGGCCGGCAATCTGCGCCGACTACGTCCAATCCGTTGCACCGCAAGCTACCTCGCCCCTGAGCGTCCTCACCGCGCGCCCTCGCCGTGAGTCCCGATCCGACACGAAAGTCCTGCCGCCACGAGTTTTCCGTTTCTTCGAGAATGAGGAGTGCATATGCCTGAACTGCTGTTTCCACTCGATTCCGCCAAGAAATTCACCGACCAGGCAATCGTCGGCCACAATCGGTGGCACCCGGACATCCCAGCGGCGGTGACGGTGAAACCCGGTGATGCGTTTCGTGTCCATTGCCGCGAATGGTTCGACGGCGCAATACACAACGACGACTCGGCCGACGACATTCTCAATGCACCACTGACCACGGTCCACACGCTGTCCGGCCCCTTTGCCGTCGAAGGCGCGAAGCCCGGCGACCTCTTGATCGTCGACATCTTGGATATCGGGCCTATCCCCCAAGAAGATTCGGGTCCGTTGGCCGGCCAAGGCTGGGGGTACACCGGCATCTTCCCTCGGAACAACGGCGGTGGCTTCCTCACCGAACAGTTCCCCGACGCGTACAAGGCCGTCTGGGATTTCTCCGGCCAAACGGCGACGTCGCGTCACATTCCGCACGTCTCGTTCACGGGCATCGTCCACCCGGGACTCATGGGCACGGCTCCGTCGGCAGCCTTGCTCGCCAAGTGGAATGCCCGCGAGGGCGCCCTCATTGCCACCGATCCCAATCGGGTTCCCCCGCTTGCACTTCCGCCCGAGCCCCGCGATGCAGTACTGGGAACCTTGACCGGTGACGAGTACACACGCGTGGCCGGCGAGGCGGCTCGTACCGCTCCCCCGCGTGAGAACGGCGGAAACCAGGACATCAAGAACCTCACCAAGGGCAGCCGAATCTTCTATCCGGTGTTCGTGGACGGTGCGAATCTGTCGGTCGGCGATCTTCACTTCTCCCAGGGCGACGGTGAGATCACTTTCTGCGGTGCCATCGAGATGGGCGGCTTCATCGATCTTCGTGTGGACATCATCAAGGGCGGAATGGATACCTACGGTGTTTCCGAGAACGCCATCTTCATGCCGGGCAACACGGATCCGCAGTATTCCGAGTGGCTTGCGTTCTCGGGCACTTCCGTCACGTTGGACGGCGAACAGAAGTACCTGGATTCACATCTGTCCTACCAGCGTGCGTGCCTGCATGCGATCGAGTATCTGACCAAGTTCGGGTACGCGCCAGAGCAGGCGTACCTGCTACTCGGCGCGGCGCCGATCGAGGGCCGCCTGTCGGGTGTCGTGGATATCCCCAACTCGTGTTCGACGGTCTATCTCCCGACTGCGATCTTCGACTTCCCCCTTGCACCCTCGTCGAGCGGGCCGTTCCAGATCGATCCCGGAATCGGCGCCCCGCGTTCGGAGAACAGGGTCTAGGCCTCCGGCCCCGTGAGTGGTTAGGGAGTGCCGAGGCTCCTCAACCACTCACGGGGGCGGAGCCCCTGTGCGAAGACTGCGAACCCACCTTTGCGAAGCCGGACTGTCACTCGTATCCTGGGAAAATGTCGAAAACCTTTGTCGGTGTCCGGCTCCGCCAACTGCGGACCGAGCGCGGGTTGAGTCAGGCTTCGCTGGCCAAGACGCTCGAGATCTCGGCAAGCTATCTCAATCAGATCGAGCACGACGTCCGGCCACTCACCGTGCCGGTGCTCCTGCGAATCAGTGAAGTCTTCGGTGTCGACACCACCTTCTTCTCCCCGCAGGACGACACACGCCTGATCGCGGAAATGCGTGAAGTTGCCCTCGATCAAGAGATGGGTATCGACGCCGACGCCCACGAAATCGCGGAGATGGTCTCCACCCACCCGGGCCTGGCCAAGGCGATGGTGAACATGCATCGCCGCTTCCGGAACACGACGGCGCAGCTCGCCGCAGCCACGGAGGACCGTTTCTCGGACGGCAGCGGCAGCGGTTCGATCACCATGCCGCACGAGGAAGTGCGCGACTACTTCTATCAGCGACAGAACTACATCCACGATCTCGACACCGCGGCCGAAGAACTCACTGCCCGGATGCGCTTTCACCGTGGCGACGTCGCCGGCGAGATCGCCAGACGCCTCGAGTCCGTCCATGACGTGCAGATCGTTCGACGAGTCGACTTGGGCGAGAACATACTTCATCGCTACGACCCGGACACCAGGGTCCTGGAAATTTCCGCACGACTCTCCGGCGGGCAACAGGTCTTCAAGTTCGCGACAGAACTCGCATACCTCGAGCATGGCGACCTGCTCGACTCGTTGGTGGCCGAGGGCAACTTCACCAGCGAAGCGTCGGTCTCCCTGGCGAAGCTTGGTTTGGCCAACTATTTCGCCGCGGCCACCGTGCTGCCCTACAGCCAGTTTCACGAGGTTGCCGAGGACTTCCGGTACGACATCGAGCGTATGTCTGCCTTCTATTCCGCGAGCTACGAGACGATCTGCCACCGCCTCTCGACCCTGCAGCGCCCCAAACTTCGCGGGGTTCCGTTCATGTTCGTGCGTGTCGATCGTGCCGGAAACATGTCGAAGCGTCAGTCCGCCACCGGATTCCACTTCTCCACCAGCGGCGGTACGTGTCCGCTGTGGAACGTCTACGAGACGTTCTCGTATCCGGGCAAGATCATGCCTCAGATCGCACAGATGCCCGACGGCCGCCGATACCTCTGGGTTGCTCGCACGGTCGAACGTCGAGCGGCTCGATACGGACAGCCCGCAAAGATCTTCGCCATCGGATTGGGATGCGAGATTCGACACGCCCACCGACTCGTCTACAGCGACGGTCTGGATCTGGACGAGTCGAATCCGGGAACGCCGATCGGCTCGGGCTGCCGTGTCTGCGAACGCCTCAATTGTCCGCAGCGTGCCTTCCCTCCGTTGGGTAAAGACCTCGACATCAGCGAGCACCGGAGTTCGATTTCGCCGTACGTGATTCGCTGACCGCGCTAACGCACATGGTCGCGCAGGAACGCGACTGTGCGATCGAACGCGACCATCCCGTCCACGGTGTCGAGGTCGAACTGATATTCGTGGTCGAGTGCAGGCTCG
Source organism: Rhodococcus sp. MPR-R1B (assembly GCF_058793255.1). Taxonomy (NCBI): domain Bacteria; kingdom Bacillati; phylum Actinomycetota; class Actinomycetes; order Mycobacteriales; family Nocardiaceae; genus Rhodococcus; species Rhodococcus sp. MPR-R1B. Next base: position 48,174 of record NZ_JBXAFO010000012.1, on the reverse strand, counting down.
TGATCGTCCGGGTAGAACAGTGCATCGACCTCGACGCCCAGATCGGCGAGCCGTTCTGCCATGGGTTTCGACTGGCTGGCGGTCAGTGGGTCGACATTTCCGCCGGTGATGAACGTCGCTGGAAAGTCCGAGGTCACATGACCCAGTGTCGACATCTGACCCACTGCAGTCGACCCGTCGAAGTCCCTCGTTCCGAGGTACCCCCACAGCGATTGCTTGTCGACGCCCCAACCGAAGTACTTCCCCTGTGACAGCAGCGGTTTCAGATCGAAGACCCCACAGTCGAGGACAACTCCGCGTATCTGCTCGGGACGTAATGCCGGCTCCACACCCATTTCCGACGCGTAGTCAGGGCTGGTCATGACGGTCGCCAACTGACTGGACAACTGCGCGCCTGCCGAATCTCCGGCAAGAAAGAGGTTGTTCGAATCGACATGCAACCTGTCCGCATTGCTCACGATGAATCGATACGCGTCGTTAAGCTGATTCACTGCGGTGGGGTAATACGCGTCCGGCCCCAGTGAATAGTCCACCGAAATCACAGTGAACCCTTGATCGGCCAGTAGTTTGAAGTAACCGTCGGTGTCGGTTTTCGAACCCGCTATCCAGCCGCCGCCGTGCACCCAGACCACCGTCGGTAGCGCCGAAGTGGACTCCGACGGGTAGTAGACGTCGAGTTGTGCATCGTCGTCGCCTTCGCGGTACGACTGATCGAGGACCGAGACGATTCCTGATGGTGCATGTCTGTCGAGTTGTGCGTGTGTCGCTTCGGAGCCACCCGCTGACATCCACCGTACGACGAGAACTCCTGGCCACGGACTGACGAGTGCCGCGGTTACCCCGGACAGCAGAATGACGACGAATACCGCCGCGGTTCCGACAATGCGCCTTCGCCGTCTGTCGGGGGAAGACGCGCGCACAACAACTCCTGGGGTCGGATCGGATTCACCCAGGCTAGACCAAAAGGACTAGTTGAGAATTCCCTGGCAACGCACCCGCGGAGCTTTGTCCAAAATGACCATTTTCGCAGTGGTTCACCACAATCCGACATTTAGCCGGTATGAGCCTCGAGAAACTGAACCGTGCGATCGAGTGCAGTGAGACCGTCGGCATTGTCCAGATCGAACTGATACTCGTGACCGAGCGCCGGAACGTGATCGGCCGGATAGAACAGTGTGTCGACCGCAACTCCCAACCCGGTCAATTTGTCAGCCATCGGTTTCGACTGAGAATCCGTCAACGGATCGGCGTTGCCGCCGCTGATGTAGGCAGGCGGAAATCGATCGGTGACGTGGTTCAAGGTCGACATCTGATCCGCTGCGTCGGTACTCATGAAGTCACGCACGCCGGTATACGCCCAGAGGGACCGATCAACTCCCCAACCGATGATGCCGGGTCCGCCGACCATGTTCCCGACGTCGTAGATTCCACAGTTCAGGATTACTCCACGTAACTGATCCGGCCGCAGCGACGGGACCACGCCCACACGGTTCGCATAGGCGGGATCAGTGATGAGAGTGGCGAGCTGACTCGAGAGTTGCGCTCCCGCAGAATCACCGGCCAGAACGACCGTCGTCGGATCAACATGCAGCCGTTCCGCATTCGCGACGACGTACGCGTGAGCGTCGTTGAGCTGCCGCACTGCCGTCGGATAGTGGTGCTCAGGTCCGAGTGAGTAGTCCAGGGACACAACTGTGTAGCCACGCGAGGCCAGCAACTCGTAGTACGGCGCGTAGTTGGACTTGCTTCCCGAGATCCAGGCACCGCCATGAGTCCAGATCACCGTAGGCAATGCGGTCGTCGTCGCTGCGGGAAAGTAGACATCCAGGTATGCGTCGTCGTCATCGGCGCGGTACTGCTGGTCCTTGATCGAGTCGACGCCTTCGGGCGCGTGCTTCTCGAGCGCCTCGGTGACTTTCACCGCATCACGATCGAAGACCCATCGCACGGTGAGTGCGCCAGGTCTCGGGCTCAGAACGAAGGCCAGAACCACGGCTCCGACCAGAACGAACACAATTGCCAGAGCCCACAGCAAGCGCCTGCGCCACCGATGCGGTGAAGGGTTCGTCATCGGGTTTCCTTCACTCTCGGCACAATGTCCGGATCAGCGTAACGCGAAGCCGGTACCGCCAAGTGCGATCAGCCGAGTTCAGCGATCCGCCTCTGCGCGAGTGCCTTGACTTCACCCTTGGCTACTTTGCCGCCTGCCGCCATCGGCAATTCGGCGACCGTCATCACGTACTCGGGTATGTACTCGCGGGTCACTCCTCGGCTCTGCAGCCAGGCGGTCAGATCCTCCGAACTCAGATCGTCATCGGCGGACACGACGACCGCACAGACCTTCTCACCGAACAGCGGATCGTCGACCCCGACCACGGCGACCAACTCCACCGAAGGGTGCGCGCGCACGTACTCCTCGACTTCGACCGCGGAGATGTTCTTGCCGCCACGAATGATGATGTCGGCTTTGCGCCCGACCACACGCACCCGTCCTGTCTCGTCGATCTCGACGATGTCGCCGAGAAGCATCCAACCGTCATCGGTGTACAACTCGTCGTTCGCATCGGTGTCCCCCCAATAGCCCTGACACATCAGCGGTCCGTTCACCCCAGGCTGACCGCGGCGGACGGAGCCGGTCATTTCCTTTGCCGCATCGTCGAATACACGAACTCGCATGCGATCGATGACGTGGCCGCACGTCTTCAGTCGGGTGTCGGAATCGTCCGAAACCGTCGTCACCGAGACGGCGCCGGTTTCGTTCGATCCGTAGAACTGCAGGACAGCCGCTCCGGTACGTTGTTCGAATGCCAGCGCCTCCGAATAGGGCACGGCTTCACCACCGGTGAACATGAAACGAAGTGACGAGAGATCGGCCGATTCCGCGGCCTCCGAACGCAACAGCATCTTGAATTGTGTACTCACACAATTCAAAGCAGTCACCCGTTCGCGCTCGATCAACTCGATCATCACCGAAACGTCGAAGCGTTCCATGACGACATTGCGAGCACCGAGTAGTGCCGGCAGGAAATGCGAAGTCCAGAGGCCGAATCCGAAAGGTGCTGGAACCGCGCCGAGGAACACCTCATCCGAACCGATCGCCGCCGCCTCGGCGGCAATCTCGGAGAAACCAATCCAACGATCCTCGGTTTGTGTGACCAGTTTGGGTAGGCCCGTTGTGCCGGAGGTCGAGTTCAGCATCGAAACGGCTGACGTGACAAAACACGGACTGGTTGCGGGGAACTGCTTTAGCTCGACCGGCAACGAGGTGAGTTCGCCGTTTGCGCTCACGCGTTCGAAACTCACGTCGGCGCGTTCGTCGGCGAAGACGACGTCCAGTCCGGGATGCTCTGCCCGCAGACTCGCCACGAGTTCGGCGGTATCGACGCCGCGCAGCGTGCGAGTGGTGACGAGTACGGAGGCTTCCGAGCGGGCGATCAGATGAGAGATCTCGCGAATGCCCGAGCGCGAACCGATTCCGACGGCGACGCGGCCGGTACGAAATGCTGCGCAGAGAGCCGCATGGAATACAGCGGTGTCGGGGAGCAACACGGCTACATGTCCGTATCCCTCACCAGCTAGATCCAGCGCCGACGCGATCGCATCGGCAGCCGCGTCGTACTGCTTCCACGACACCCTCGATTCCGGAGTGACAAAGGCGGTTTCGTCCGGGATGGTCTCAGACCAATGCCTGACCATTTCGCTGATGCTGACGCCGGCGAAGCGGTCCGGATTCGTGGCGAATTCACCGACGGTGAAGTCGAGTGTCTTCGTTTCAAGCATGATCGTCGATCATCTCCCGTCGGCGCTGAGGACGCCCATCGATTGTTTGTACGCGTTGTCCAGTGTCGCTGCGGAATCGCATTCGCGGACGAGTTCGCCGCGCTGCATGACATATCCGCGGTCGACAACCGATTTCAGTGCAGTAAGTGCCGGTTCCGTCACGATGACGGTCACACCCTCGGCGGCCAGACCCCCGACCAATGCTCGCAGCTCCGCGACGATTTTCGGTGCCAGTCCTGTCATCATCTCGTCGAGGAGCAACACCTTCGGGGTTTCCAGAAGGGCCCGCCCCAGAACCAACATCTGCTGCTCACCACCGCTGAGGACCCCGGCATAACTCTCCGAGCGTTCACGCAGGATCGGGAACCTCTCGAAAGCTGTTTCCACGGCTTCGGCTTTCAATCCCAGCAGGTCTGCGCCGACGCGTAGGTTCTCGCGAACGGACATTCGCATGAACAGTTGCCTGCCTTGGGGAACGTAGGCAAATCCGCTGCGGACACGATCCAGTGCCGATAATTTCTGGATCTCTCGACCATCGAATTTGATTGTCCCGGTGGCGGGAACCGAGCCGTAGATGGATCCCGCCAAGCTGGTCTTGCCCGCACCGTTCGGCCCGACGATCGCTGTCACTTCACCGGCGGGGGCGACAAGGGAGACTTCCCGGACGGCGACAGCGGATCCGTATCGAACTGTGACTCTGTCGAGTTCGAGCATGTCAGGCGCCTTCCTCGTATTCGGAACCGAAATAGACTTCTCGCATCGCGTCGCTGGCCAAGCACTCCTGCGGTGGTCCGTAGAACGCCACTGATCCGAAATTGAGCAGCACGATCTTGGTTGCGAGCGCCGCGATGAGATCGACGTTGTGATCAACCAGGACTACTCCTTTGCCCTGCGCGGCAATCGATCGCACGGCACCGGAGATGGCAGCGATGCCGTCGTGATCCGCGCCGGCAAACGGTTCGTCCAACAGGAGGACTTCGGGTTCGGTCGCCATCGCCCGCGCCACCTCGACCAGACGCTGCGCCCCCAAACTGAGATCCCCGCAAGCACTCTCGACGTCGGTGACCGAGTATCGCGCAGCAATCTCCCGGGCCCGCTGTGCTGTCCGGTCCCAGTTCTCGAAAGGTCCTTTGATCGCCCACCACAGCGAGTGCAGAGGTGAGGTGATCTTGTGCCCGTACAGTCCCGGGATGATGTTGTCGACGGCGTCGAGTTCCGCCGCGAGCTGCGGATGTTGAAACGTGCGCGAGAGCCCTTGCCGTGCACGGCGCTCCGACGGCCCGGTCAAGGGAGCACCCGCGAGCGCGACGGTTCCGGAGTCTGCTTGCTGAGTGCCGAAGATGCAGTCCACCAGTGTGGTCTTGCCTGCCCCGTTCGGGCCGACCAGTCCGATCACCTCTCCCGGTCCGACGCTGAACGAGACATCGTCGACAGCGCGGACGCCTCCGTAGGACTTGTGGAGCCCGCTCACTTCGAGTAGCCGAGTCATCGATTGCCACGCTCCTTGTACAGACGGTTCATTCGACCCAGAACGTTCTGACTCCACCCGATCACCCCACCAGGCGCGACGATGAGGATCACCAGGACGGCTCCGGCAAGCAGGAGTTCGCCACTTCCCTGGTACCCGGGCATATTCAGCGTCACGATCACCACGATCAATGCACCGAGCGGAGCACCCCACGCCGAACCGCGACCGCCGATGATCGGCATGAAGATTGCGAGGAAAACAATACTGAGAGTGAAGGTTTCAGGAGTGACAGCCTGCACCGACACGGTGAACAGCGATCCGCCGGTCGACGCGATCGCAGCACCGATCGCCAGCGCCACGACGGTCAGGTGCGCAGGATTGACGCCGGAAGACCGTGCGACATTACGATTGTCGCGGGCAGCTTGCAACATCAGCCCCCACACCGATTTCCGGAGTCGATCCACAGCGACCGCGATCAGACACACGAACAAGATCGCGAACACGACCAACACATAGCGCGGTGGCTCCCAGCCGAACATCGTCACAGTCTCGACACCCGAGATCCCGGCCGACCCGCCGGTGAAACTCGGCCCGTCGATCAACCAGTGCTCGAAAGCGATACCGAACAACAAGGTCACCGCGGCAAGGTAGAAGCCGGAGAGTTTCTGTGTTGCCAAGCTGAGGAGTACTGCAACCGCTGCAGCGGCGAGGGCGCCGAGAATCCATCCCCACCACATCGACAACCCGGTCCGAACCGAGATCAGCGCAACGGCATACGCGCCGATCGCCGCATACGCGCTGTACGCCATCGACAGTGATCCCGCGAGCACGAATGGCACGTACATGCCGAGTGCGATCAGCGAATACGTCGCAGCGAGGAACACCAGATCCTGCCGGTACAGACTCGGCCCCATCCACAGCAGCACGGCAGCAACCACGACCACGGTGATCAGCGCTTCTCGTGACAGGGCGAGCATCCTCGTCCGGGAACGGCCGGATGTAGCGGGCGGATTTGACGTCAGCGGACTGGTAGAAAGCGAGGCCATCAGACGCGAACCTTCCTCGAGAGCAAGCCTTCCGGACGGAAAGCGAAGAACACCAGGGCAATCAGCAGAATCGCGGTTTGCGCAGCACTCGCACCGAAGTAGTACGGGGCGAATACCTGGACGACGCCCAACACCATTCCGCCGATCAGCGGAGCCCAACTCCGGCCGGTACCACCGATGACGAGTGCGATGAATGCCGTCAGCGTCCAGGACAGACCGCTCGTGAACTGAACACCGGCCTTGGGAGCGAACAGAAGTCCGGCGACGGCGGCGATCACACCCGCGAGGGTGAACGCGATGAGGCGTACCCGATCCACCGGCAAGCCCAGGACGCGGGCGGCATCCGGACTGTCGCCGACGGCGCGAAGCAGACGGCCCGAGGTGGACCGGTTCAGCCACAGTCCGATACCGACGAAGATCACGGCAGTTCCGACGACGAGTACAACGGTCGAACTGTCGACGGTGACACCGAGCACCGATATCGGATCGAAGTCGAAGATCTTCTGTCCGGGAAGTGGTGTTCGGCCGAAGACCGTGCCGGCGAGCTGCTGGATCCCGAACAGTACTGCGGTCACCGCCACCAACGCCGGTAGTTCCCCACGACCCGAACGCTTCTGAACCTGTTTGACCACAAGCTTTTCCGTCAGGATCGACAGCGCCACCGCTACCGCGATCCCCAGCGGCATGGCAATCCAGAGAGCGAGCCCGTAATTGATCGCGACCCAACTCGACGCCATGGCCGCAGCCATCGCGTACGGGCCCATCGCAAAGTTGAAGAAATCGGCGCCGACCACCACGAGATACATTCCGAGGGCTATCAGTGAGAAGAATGCACCGATCTCGATGGCTGCGAGCCACAGTTGTGCGTCTGTCATGTCAAGGCTCCTCGGTTATCCGCACGGGGGCTGGTAGGAATCCCACGGACGGGCCGGCTTGTTGTCCTCACCGAATTCGACGAGTACCAGGCCGCAGAGGCTGTCCGGAGCCAGGTGATCCTGCGAGGAGAACGACAGTGTCAATCCGTCCTGGCCGAAGCTGGCGGGAAGTGCCGAAACCTGTTGAAGAGCATCACGAACGGCCGTCCGATCTCGGTGGTCGCCGGCAATTTCGATTGCCTCGGCCAACATCATGACGGCGTCGTACGCCTGTGCGTCGTAGGCGGTCAGTTGATAATCAGGCCCCTTCACCGCCTGCACCTTGCGACGCAGTTCGGCGGTTCTCGGGTTGTTCTCACTGAGCGAGCCCATGTACACCATGCCGCTCAACGCCTTCGGGTCCGCCAAAGCCCAAGATGCGGGCTGGTTTCCGATGGAAGCGAGTGAGAAGCGTTGCGTCTGCGGGGTGACCTTCGACAAGGTGTTGTGCGCGAGGATTTCGAAGTGCCCGCCGATACTGGCGACCAGAATCGCGTCCGGTTCGGTTTCCGCGAGACGTGAGACCTGTGCGGTGATGTCCGCGGCATCGACCGGCGCCTTTTCGACGCCCGTCACTCTCGCGCACTTCTCGAGCGCCGGCCGCAGAGTCTTGATGATTCCGTCGATGGACGCACTCGCGTCACCGAGAATTCCCAGGGACTTGTACCCCATCTTCTCAAAAGCCCCGCAGTACACCTGGGCGTACTGCTTCAACGAGTTCGGAATCATGAACGAGAAGTCGTTGTCGGGCGCCGAGGCAAAGGCGTCGCTGAGAACGACCGGAGCTATCGCAGGAATCTTCGACTGCTGGAGAATCGACTTGGCCTGCAGCACCGACCCGCTGCCCGTGGCGAGGATGACCGCACTGGACCCGTGATCGACCAACTTCCGAATGATCGACGGGGTCTTGGTGGGACTGCTCTCGTCGTTCTCGACAACCAATTCGACTTGCTTACCGTTGATTCCGCCCGCCTGGTTGATCAGGTCGACGGTCATCCGCACCGTCTTGCCGGCGATCGTGCTGTACGACGCACCGGGCCCGGTGGAGTCCTCGTCCAAACCGATGACGATGGTGTCTTCGGGAATGACACCGGCAGATGCGCACGCGCTCGCCCCGAGGACCACTGCCGCGCAGACGGCGATCGCCTTTCCGAGTCTCACATCGAACTCCCGTCCAAACTGTGCTTGGTAAATCAAACAAGCGCTTGATTTACGAGTGTGGACAGAAGTATGCACTGGGTCACACTGATAGTCAAAATCCGAACTACACGCGCAGGAACTGCGGTGTTACGGCTTCTGCAGCTGCCTGATCGACGAGCTGAGTTCGCGAATGACGGACTTCAATTCGTCGACATCAGAGCGGAGTTCGGCAAGGTCCGAGTCGGGAGATTCGGTCTGCGCTTCCTTCTTCGCCGTGCGCCGCGCAATGCGTGCCACCGGCTCGCCGTCGACGGAACGTGCGGCAAAGCCGTCCAGGAAAACCGAAATCAGATTGCGCTGCAGATCTTCGGCCAATTCGGAAAGCTGCGGGCGATACTGCGCGACGGTGGACCAGACGGATTCACGCAGGAGACGGTGAAACTGTTCGGGATCGATGTCTTCCCGAAACTCCGCGTCGGCAATTCCGCGAGCGATAGCCGATCGCCAGTAGCTGTGTGCCTTCTGGACCAGGATGGTGATGGGCGCGTCCGCCGGTTGCGACGAAAGTATGGCTTCTCCCTGATAGACCTCCGTGGCATACGGGTGATCCACCGCCGAGGCAAAAGAGACCGACACCATCGTGGCCAGGCGATTTCGAGCCGAACCTTCCGGTTCGATCGAGTCCTCGTACCGGACGTTGAGATCTTCGAGGAACCGGACGACGATCTCGTTGGCTATCGCATCCTTGGAGTCGAAGTAGTGATAGAGGCTGCCGGAGAGGATCCCGACTTCGTCGGCGATGTCTCGCACCGTCGTCGCGGCGATCCCCCGCTCACTGAACAGCTTGGCCGCATGAGCGAGTATTTCGTCCCGTCGGGTCGAGCGCACGAGAAGATCCTTCCGACGTTCCGATCGTCAAGCGAGTGCTTGATCAATTTCTCGTCGATGCTAACACCGCACCCTCGCTGACCTGCGGTGTGAGGTCCTGGACACCCAATCGAAACACCGGACACACACTTGTCACCGACAGTCATTCCACCGCAACAACTTCCACCTACTCTGTGCACTCGACGAATACAGCGTTGTATACGCACTCCGGATACAGATCTGTCAGAGCCATTGTCTGCCAGAGCCATCGACACGAAAGGCCCGTACATGCGAACCTTCTCGAAGCGCACCCTTGCCGCGCCGGCCGCTCTCGCCGCGCTGGGCTTGGTTCTCACCGGCTGCGGAAGCAAGGCAACAGACACCGCATCGGGAGATTCGACGGCTACGTCGTGCGTCGACACCTCGGGGGACACGATCAAGGTCGGTTCCCTGAATTCACTCTCGGGCACCATGGCCATCAGTGAAGTGACGGTCCGCGACTCCATCTCGTTGGCGGTGCAGGAGATCAACGATTCCGGCGGTGTACTGGGTAAGAAGATCCAGATCGTCGCAGAGGACGGCGCGTCGGAGCCGACAGTGTTCGCCGAGAAGGCCGAGAAACTGATCAGCAGCGATTGCGTCGCAGCAGTTTTCGGTGGCTGGACCTCCTCGAGCCGCAAGGCCATGCTGCCCGTGTTCGAGGACAACAACTCTTTGCTCTACTACCCGGTCCAGTACGAGGGACTGGAAGATTCGAAGAACATCTTCTATACGGGCGCAACGACCAACCAGCAGATCATCCCGGCTCTGGATTACCTGAAGGAGAAGGGCGTCAAGTCGCTGTATCTGGTCGGCAGCGACTACGTGTTCCCTCAGACCGCCAACCGCATCATCAAGGCGTACGCGGCAGCGAACGGCATCGAGATCAAGGGCGAGGATTACACGCCTCTGGGTTCGACCGACTTCTCCACCATCGTGAACAAGGTCCGCACAGCCGACGCCGATGCCGTGTTCAACACACTCAACGGCGATTCCAACGTTGCGTTCTTCCGTGAATACTCAAATGTCGGCCTGAAGCCCGCCGACATGCCCGTCGTCTCCGTCTCCATTGCGGAGGAAGAGGTCGGTGGTATCGGAGTCCAGAACGTGGAAGGCCAGCTGACGGCGTGGAACTACTACCAGACCATCGACTCCCCCGAGAACAAGAAGTTCGTCGCGGCGTACAAGGCAAAGTTCGGCCAGGACAAGCCCACGTCCGATCCGATGGAAGCGGCATACACCTCCGTCTATCTCTGGAAGAACACCGTCGAGAAGGCCAACTCGTTTGCGGTCAAGGATATTCAGGACAACGCCGACGGTGTGACCTTCCAGGCGCCCGAAGGACTCGTCACCATCGACGGCGACAACCACCACATCACCAAGACTGCCCGGATCGGCGAAATCCGTTCCGACGGACTGATCTACACGGTCTGGGATTCGGGACAGCCGATCGAGCCGGATCCGTACCTGAAGAACTACCCCTGGGCTGAGGGGCTCGGTAGCTGATCGACAAAAGGCGGAATTGACGGAATCGACGAGTAGAGAGGTGGAGCGTCTGTCATGGATGTTGTGATCGGGCAGTTGTTCACGGGTTTGAGTATCGGATCGATTCTCCTGTTGGCAGCGTTGGGGTTGTCTCTCACGTTCGGGCAGATGGGTGTCATCAACATGGCACACGGCGAGTTCATCATGGCCGGCTCGTACACCGCATACGTAGTGCAGCAGGTGATCTCGAATGCAACGGGATCGTTGATCATTTCTCTGCTCGTCGGTTTCGTCGTCGGCGGACTGATGGGTGTCGTGCTCGAAGTGGTCCTGGTATCGCGGATGTACCACCGACCCCTCGACACGCTGTTGGTGACATTCGGCGTCGGATTGATCCTTCAGCAGTTGGCGCGCGACATCTTCGGCGCGCCGGCAGTCAATGTTTCGGCGCCGAGCTGGCTTTCGGGCGGGGTCGATATTTTCGGCGCCGTGGTGCCGAAAACCCGCATCTTCATTCTGGTGTTGGCGATCGCAGCGGTGATCGCACTTTCGGTCGCACTGAAGCAGTCGTCGATGGGTAGACGCATCCGGGCCGTCGTCCAGAATCGCGATCTGGCCGAGACGAGCGGAATCTCCTCTCGTCGTACGGACATCACGACCTTCTTCCTCGGTTCCGGGCTCGCCGGCGTCGCGGGTGTCGCGTTGACGCTCATCGGTTCCACCAGCCCGACCATCGGCCAGTCCTATCTGATCGACGCCTTCCTGGTTGTTGTCGTCGGCGGTCTCGGTCAGATGAAGGGAGCCGTGATCGCAGCCTTCGCCCTCGGCATCTTGAACTCGTTCATCGAGTACTCGACGACAGCGTCGATCGCGAAGGTGATCGTGTTCGTCATCATCGTCGTCTTCCTTCAAGTTCGGCCGCAGGGCCTGTTCGCAGTCAAGACGAGGAGCCTCGTATGAGCATCCTGAACAATTCCCGAATTCGGGTGTGGGGCGGTTTTGCACTTGCCGCGATCGTGCTGTTCGCCATCGCCCCGGCTGTGCTCTCGGACTTCAGGCTGTCACTGTTGGCCAAATTCCTGTGCTTCGCCATAGTCGCTGTCGGCATCGGCTTGGCTTGGGGCAGAGGCGGAATGCTCACGCTCGGCCAGGGCGTCTTCTTCGGAATCGGCGCATACGTGATGGCGATGCACCTCAAGATCGCCGATGCCGAACTCAAAGGCGACGCGGTCCCGGACTTCATGTCCATCGCCGGCAAGACCGAACTGCCGGGATACTGGCAACCGTTCGCCTCGCCATTCGTGGCGATCTTCGCCATCCTTTTCCTGCCGGCCGCTGTTGCCTTTCTCCTCGGACTCGGTGTGTTCAAGCGGAGAGTCAAGGGCGCGTACTTCGCGATCCTCTCGCAGGCACTCGCCGCGGCTTTCGCGATCCTCTTGATCGGCCAGCAGTCGATCGGTGGCAGCAACGGCCTCAACCGCTTTCGCACGTTCTTCGGTTTCAACCTCAACGATCCGGCGAACAAGCAGATGTTGTTCTTCATCGCCGCCGGAGTTCTTCTCGCATCGGTCGCTCTGATTCGCCAGCTGATGAACTCCCGATACGGCGAACTCCTCGTCGCCGTCCGCGATCAAGAGGAGCGCGTACGTTTCCTCGGATACGATCCGGCGAACATCAAACTGGTCGCCTACGTGACCGCGGCGTTCCTCGCCGGTATCGCCGGTGCGCTGTTCGTTCCGATCGTGGGCATCATCTCCCCCTCCGACGTCGGGATCGTTCCGTCAATCGCCTTTCTCATCGGGGTCGCGATCGGTGGCCGCGCAACGCTTCTGGGTCCGGTACTCGGTGCGATCGGCGTCGCGTGGGCGCAGTCGACATTCTCGGAGAAACTCCCTTCGGGATGGATCTACGCACAAGGGTTGATGTTCATCGTCGTGGTCGGATTCTTCCCGGCAGGTGTGGCCGGATTGTTCGCCCTGATGCGCCACCGCAAGAAGCGTGAGACCCCGGCCGACCCGCCGGTCAAGGTCTCCCAACCCGAACCAGTGGAGGTGTCGTCATGACCAACACAACCGCCACCAGCGAACCCACACCGGCACTGGGTGGCAACGCCGGAATGTCGTCCGAGTACCTCGAAGTACGAAATCTTTCGGTCAGCTTCGACGGTTTCAAGGCCGTCGACGGCGTCGACTTGACCCTCATGCAGGGCGACCTGAGGTTTCTCATCGGCCCGAACGGGGCTGGAAAGACAACGTTGGTCGACGCCATCACCGGACTCGTTCCCGCGACGGGTTCCATCACGAAGTCCGGCGAGCAACTGCTCGGCAAGAAGGTTCACAAGATCGCCCGCCTCGGCGTCGGGCGAACCTTCCAGACGGCAAGCGTCTTCGAAGAGCTCTCGGTGCTGCAGAATCTCGACATCGCGGCCGGAGCCGGCCGATCACCGTGGAACCTGCTCAGAAAACGCAAAGGTGTGCTTCCCGAGATCGAAGAGGCGCTGGAGACAACCGGGTTGGAGCACCTCAGGGACACCGCCGCAGGCATTCTGGCGCACGGACAGAAGCAGTGGCTCGAAATCGGAATGTTGTTGGTACAGAACTGTTCCGTGCTCCTGCTCGACGAGCCCGTCGCAGGCATGAGCCTCGAGGAGCGCGAGGAGACCGGGAACCTTCTGCGGCGCATCGGCGGTGCGCGAACCGTCGTCGTAGTCGAGCACGACATGGACTTCATGCGATCCTTCGCCACGTCCGTCACAGTGCTCGCCGCTGGGAAAGTGCTTGCCGAAGGAACTGTGGCGGAGGTCCAAGCCGACCCCAAGGTGCAAGAGGTCTACCTCGGCACAGCCGCTGCCGGAACCGATCTCGGCGCCGACACCGAACCGACCCCGGAGGACTGAATCATGCTCGAGCTCGTCGACATCCGCGCCGGCTACGGACGCACCGAAGTGATCCACGGCGTATCCCTGCTGGTTCCCAGCGACGGAGTTGCGGCAGTCATGGGTCACAACGGTGCGGGTAAAACCACCTTGCTGCGCGCCGCCGTCGGTCTGATCAAACCTACACGGGGAAAGGTACTTCTGAACGGTGAGGACATCACCGGTCTACGGCCGAGCGCCCGCGTCGCTCGCGGACTTGCCTACGTACCCCAGGGCCAGCAGTCGTTCGGACAACTGACAACTGCCGAGAATCTTCGGGTGGTCGCCGACGGGCGCAAACGCGGAAAGGCACTCATCGCAGAGGCATTGGATCTGTTTCCCGCACTCACCACGCTCCTCGACCGTCGCGCGGGACTTCTCTCCGGTGGGCAGCGACAACAGCTTGCCATCGCTCGCGCCCTGATCACCGAGCCCAAGATCCTCATCCTCGACGAACCGACCGAGGGCATTCAGCCCAACGTGGTCGCCGAAATCGAAAGAACAGTCATGGAACTCACCGAACGCGGCGATCTCGGTGTCCTCCTCGTCGAGCAGCACATCGGTTTCGCGCTCCAATCTGCTCAGCATTACAGCATTCTCGCGGCCGGACATGTGACCTCGACCGGTGAGGGCGGCACCACGTCCACCGAGGCGGTTCGTCGAGCGATGGCAATCTGACATGAGTGTGCGGCCGCCGCTGCGCGAACAGGTTTACCGGTCGATCCGAAACGATCTGATGTCGGGTCAGATCGCGCCATCCGAACGACTCGGCGAAGAACGGTTGGCTCATCTCTACGGTGTCTCGCGAACACCGGTGCGCGAAGCGCTCGCGAAGTTGGAATCCGACGGGCTGGTCGAGCGCGACGAACACGGCCTCTTTCCGTACCGACCGCACCTCGACGAGTTGGGTGGCCTCTACGAGCTGCGCATACTCCTCGAGGTACACGGACTTCGGCGGGTACTCGACGGTGAGGCCCCCGCTCATGATCGAGACGCGCTCGGTTCCGAACTCGACAAGTGGTACGCATTTCTCAAACAGATGCCGGTACCGGACGCCGGTTTCGTGACGCTCGACGAGGAGTTCCACATCGCGCTCCTCGCCTCGTCCGGAAACCATGCGTTGGTCGACGCCTTGCAGGCCGTCAACTCGAAGCTGCGCCCCGTGCGGATGTTCGACTACCTGACTCCCGACCGTATGAAGGCCACCGTGGAGGAACATATCGCCGTCGTCGAGCTGGTTCTGGACGGCAAGATTCCGCAAGCGCACGAGGCACTGGTGTCGCACATCGACATCTCTCGTGCGGTTGTCCTCGACCGTGCTCGTCAGGCCCTCTCGTTGGCCGCCATGGCCAATGCCGTGCGTAACTGATCAGCGTCGTGTCGCTGACTTCAGGGTGACGACTTCGGTGACGTGGTCTCTCGTCAGGGGGACCAGCAGATACTCCCCCGCTACGGTTGGCTGCGGGCCGAGTTCAGAACCGGGGACCGTACCCGTTGTGCCGTCCGAGCATTCGACTGCAACTTCGCTCGTGTAGTCCGCGTCAGGAGCAACCTCGCAGGAGAGCCCGGTATCCGTGGTGAAGGCGGAGATGCTCGAATCGGCAGGGCCGTGGATCGCTGTCCCGATTGGATCTGCCGGAGCCGGTGTGCTCGTAGTTGGTGCGGCTGTCGTTGTCGGGGTTGCTGTCGTTGTCGGGGTTGCTGTCGATGTCGGGGTTGCTGTCGATGTCGGGGTTGCTGTCGGTGTCGGCACAGACGCGGTGGTCGTCATCCCTGCCGTGTTCTCAGCTGCCGTGGTCTCAGCTGCCGTGGTCGAAGAAGTCGTCGATGACGGGGGTTCGCTCACCGAAGTAGACGTCGGGCTGACCGCACGCGCAGCAAATCCGGTTGGGAGGCTCAGCGGCGTGACCGGGTATGTCGCGCTGCCAATTCCGCATTGGGCCGTTACAAGATTGAATGTCACGTTTGTGGTGCCCAGTATCTGCGCCCCCAGAATCGCAAAAGCTGCCATCGAAAGACTCACGCTCAGCGTCGATTGCGCCGTTGTTGCCGTGGACGTTCGCGTGCTCACGAGCTTGATGTTCGTGTATTGAATCGTCGCCAAGCCAGCGGCGTTCACAGTGGCGTCCGCCCCTGTTACCGTCACCGATGCGTTCTCGGCAGGCTGTGGAATCGTGAGGACGCGAGATCCCACCGTCACCTGATTCGTGGGGCTACTCGCCGATACCGATGCCCTGTTCGAGGTATCGCACGCAGCCCCTGCCGTAATCGGCGATGCCACAGTGACTATCGGCGCACTGACCAGATCAACCCCCAGTAGAGACAGCAAGTTCACTGTCACGGTCATCGAGGTGAGTGTCGACGTCGCATCGGTATCCGAAACAATTGCCGACTGGCAGCGGCCGCTCGCTGGCTGCCCGACCGAGTAGGCAGCGCACGACGAGATCGATCCGGTCCGGGACAACGAGTTGACGCCCAGTAGCTTTGCAACCACCAGATTGGTTGTGTCCAGGTCCTTTCCAATCGTGTTCTGTTGTGAGACACCTTCGAACATCGAACTGCCGAAAAAATCTATCACGATTCCGCCACTGGACAACCCGAGCCCGCCGGCGCCTCTGCCGTACCCACTCGTCGTCCATGAACCGGTGGAAATCGGGCCGGTAACGTACTCGGAGTCTGTCCACGCCGCTTCTGTCTCTCCGAGGAGTGGGTGAGACGAGAAACCAGAGCCCAGAACAACCGCAACTGCCAATACGATGACTGAAAACAGGTGGCGACGCTTCATTGTCTACCGCCGTCTGGCGGTAGAAGAACCTGAATGGGTTCGGTTTTCGGGTCGGCCGAGTCGGCATCATCGTCGTCATCGGTATTGCGCGGCCAGAATACCGCGACCACCAAAGCGGCCATGGTCAGCGTGATCGCCCCCAGAACAAGAGGATTCGAGAAGTAGACGATCACCCGCGCCAATCCCGGAACGTGCCAGAGCACCTTTCGGACCGTGGTGACCTCGTATACCGCGGGATCAGCCGAAGCGTTGGCATCACCCTTGAGATCGAGAATCGTGATGCCGTTGTCCTGGGTACGAGCGGAGACGACCCGGTGGGTCACCGGCAGTTCGGACACTCCCCGATCGACGGTGACGACGTCGCCCACCTCGACGGAATCTGCCGGTACTTCCCGCACAACTGCCAGAGATCCGGTTGGAATGGTCGGCGACATCGATCCGGTCTTGAACATGATCAGTGTGATGTCGAAAACGAAGGCACAGATCACCAAAGCGATACAGATGACCCCACCGGCAGCGAGAACCTGAAGGATGCAGTCCCCGATGATCGTGGGGACCGAACGCTTCTTCGTCCGGGCATGTGTTGCCCGGGCATGTGTTGGCATTGCAGCTCCTTCAGGGTGTTGCACTGAACTGCCAAGTGGGAGTTGCCGTTTTACCGGTCAGCGCCGAGTTGCTCCAATTAGCCGAGGTTGCGGGCAGCGAAATCTCGAAGCACAGCGCCACCGCGGCGCCCGGGGACGCTCCACCGGTGGGTAGCGCGATGGCCCCGACTGCGGAACCAGTTGAGAGCGACGGAAACACCGTCGCACTTCCCACCACGAATTGTGGTGTTCCCGTGGAGAAGGCCGACGCATCACAGGTCGTCGACTTGACCACCCGATACCGCAGCGCCGACGCCAGAGTTGAGTCGCCGGCAACCGTGGCCGCCTGCAGAGTGACGGATGCTGCCGGCGAGACCGGCACTGTTCGAAGAGATATCGGGCCATACGAGAACGCACCGGGGCGAATCAGGAGCGCCGAGGGCGTGTACGTGAAAACGCCAGGGGCACTGGATGAATGCGACGACCATCCGCCGCCGACGTTCGACTCGATTCCGAATGTTCCGGTGCGAAACGATGCATCGCCCATCGTGCTGTCCACCCAACTGGCCGCCACGGTGGTTGCACCGATACCCAGGACGAGTCCCGAGGCCGCCAGTGCGTACACCTGACGCATTCGCCGTGTGACCACGCAGGCGTCAGGGGGTGGACTGGCCGGTGAACTGCCAGAGCAAGCGCCCGGTGTTCTTGCCCGACACGATCGAAGGGTCGACTCCGGCAGGCAGCGTGACCGCGAAGCACAGTTCGACCGGCACGCCCGTGCCTAGCAAGGTGACGTCCGAACCCGAACCTGCCGTCAAGGCCACCGGACTGGCTGTCGTGCCTACCCATGCTGTTCCTGCTCCAATTCCCGCTGCCGTGCAGGTCGTGGAGGGGACACCTCGATACACCGAGTACCGCAGGGCGGGTTTGAGGTCGGTATCACCGCCCGTTGCACCGAGTAGTTGTACCGTCGCGCCGGAAGTGCTGGCCGTGGGACCGATCCGAAGCGCTACCGGCGCGTATACCGTCGTTCCGGGTGAGAGTGCGTCGAATCCCGTGCTGAATTGGAAGTGGCCGGCGGAAGCGTCCACTTGATACTCACCCCAGGTCGTCAGTCCGTCGAAGCTGCCCTGGAGATTCCAACTTCCCGTCTTGAACTGCGCGTCGCCGAAAACGTTGTCTGTCCACGCCGCCAAGGTGACAGCGGCGCCGATACCGAGGACAAGTCCTCCGGCAAGTAATGCACGTACTTTGCGCTTGTTTACAGCCTTCCGATCAGTGGCCATGCTGGTCTCGATTCACTTGGAATGCGAAAGAACCTCCGATTCGGGAAATCTAGCCCCCAATTTCATCCGAAATATCCGAAATGACCGAAATCGAGACAAGAACTTCACGCCTTGTCCGCCTCGCCACCATCCGTGGGCGCTGACCAGGCGGAAATAGGAAAGCCGGCCAGATGGTTGCACCTTCCAACGACGTTTGCGTTCTATTCGCTGAGAAAGGCACCACATTCATGGCCGTCCCACTTTCCATCCTCGATCTCGCCCACATCGGCGACAACGAAACCGCCAAAGACAGCTTCGACGCCAGCGTGACCTTGGCGCAGCGTGCCGAGGAGTGGGGTTACAAGCGAATCTGGTATGCCGAGCACCACAACATGGGTTCCATCGCGTCTTCGGCCACCAGCGTTCTGATCAGCCACGTCGCCGCGCACACCAGCAAAATCCGCCTCGGCGCCGGTGGAATCATGCTGCCCAACCACGCGCCGCTGACGATCGCCGAGCAGTTCGGCACCCTCGAGACTCTGCACCCGGGTCGCATCGATCTCGGTCTCGGTCGCGCGCCCGGTAGTGATCAGAAGACCATGCAGGCTTTGCGACGCGACCCGAGTTCTTCGGACAGCTTCCCGCAGGACGTACTCGAGCTTCAGGGCTACCTCGGCGACACTTCGCGCGTCCCCGGAATCAATGCCGTTCCCGGTAAGGGCACTCACGTTCCGCTCTACATTCTCGGATCGTCACTGTTCGGAGCCAAGCTCGCCGCGATGCTCGGCCTGCCGTATGCAGTTGCCTCGCACTTCGCCCCCAACGCCCTGCGCGACGCCGTCGCGATCTATCGACGCGAGTTCAAGCCGTCGGAGCAGTTGGCGGAGCCGTACGTCATCGCGGGCGTCAACGTCATCGCCGCCGACACCCATGAGCAGGCTCAGCAGGACTTCCTCGCGGCCAAGCGTTCGCGCGTCAGCCTTCTTCTCGGACGCGGACGCAAGTTCACGGACGACGAAGCGGACATGCTGCTCGACTCCCCCGCGGGTCAGCAGGTTCTGCAGATGACCAAGTACAGCGCCATCGGCACGCCCACGGAGGTCCGCGCCTACCTCGACGAGTTCACCGAGCATGCACAGGCCGACGAGCTGATCACGGTGTCGACCGGCACCAACCGCGAGGCTTGGTTGCGCACGTTCGAACTCCTCGCCGACGTGAGCGATCTGGTACCCGCCTAAGCTGCCGGTATGGGCGATCCATCCCGTCGCGGGTTCATCTCGGTACTGGCAGTTCTACTTTCGACGGGTTGGGCCGCCAACCACTTTGCTGCGCTCATCCCGGTTCTCCGGGTGGACGAGGGCCTTTCGCATACCGTGCTCGACGGTGTTTTCGGTATCTACGCGCTCGGACTTCTACCCGGCCTGTTGACCGGTGGAGCACTGTCGGATCGCGTCGGCCGAGCTGTAGTCGTCCTGCCCGGAGCGCTCATAGCCTCGCTCGGAACCTTGATTCTTCTTCTCTGGCACGACGCGCCCGGGCTCATGGTCGGGCGCCTCGTTGTCGGTATCGGTGCCGGTCTGGCAATCGGCGCCGGTACCGCGTGGGCGGCTGACCTTCGCGGCAAGTCCGGAACCGTGATGGCGGGCGTAGTACTCACCTCGGGTTTCGCACTGGGACCACTGTTTTCGGGTCTGTTGGCACAATTTGCCGCCTTCCCACTCGCTACGCCCTTTGTCGTCTCGGCCTTCTTGTCGGTGGGTTCGGTTACCGCGGCAGCTGTGTGGAGTCGTACACCTGTTTCCGTAGAAGCCGCGACCATCACACCCGTCCCAGACGGCGCGGAGCGCTCCGTCGCAAATGCGCTGCTCTGGGCACTTCCGTTGGCGCCGTGGGTGTTCGCCAGCGCAACAGTCTCTTTCGTGACCATGACGGCCAGGCTCGGGGACCGCTACTCAGGTCCTCTCCTTCCGGGTTTCGCGGCGGCGCTGACTCTGGGTGCTGGAATCCTGGTTCAAACCGCTGCGCGCCATCGCAATTGGGGTCCTCAGGCCGGCACGGTCGGCGCCGCACTGGCGGCGCTCGGATACTGCCTGGTCGCCGTCGGCGGCGCGCACCCCGCGCTCGGGTTGTTCATCGTCTGCGCGCTCGTCCTCGGTACGGCCTACGGACTGTGTCTACGCGAGGGACTGCTCGACCTCGAGTCGCTGGCTCCCCCCGCCTCGCGGGGCGCCCTGACCGGGATCTTCTACGTCGGCACCTATCTCGGATTCGGACTGCCGGTGCTACTGGTTGTCATCGAACCCACGATGGGTCCGTCGCTGCCGTTGGTGATCCTCGCCGCTGTTGCCGCCGTCGTTGCCGTGGTCCGATTCCGTCGATTGCGGTCGACCCAGGCTTCCTCGTCACATCCGCGTCTCGAAGCCGCATCGGTCTGAACACCCGTTCGGACGGAGTTGGCGGTACTTGCAGTCGCAGCTACCCGGCGGTGTTAGCGTCGGAGGACCAGAAGGTCACTGCGTAGGGACACAGCAATGGGCAAGAGCGAGGCGGGCAAGGCCGAATCGGCCAAGAGTAGTGCGGACGACCTGACGGGTCGGCGCATCCTGATCACCGGCGCTGCCCGCAATATCGGTTCTTCGCTGGCCAGACGCCTGTACGACCGTGGTGCGTCCGTGGGACTGCTCGGCCTCGAGCCGGAACTTCTCGAGCAAGTCGCTACTTCCTGCGGCCGCGCGCCCTGGCAGTTGTGCGATGTCGCCGACCTCGAGCAGGTATCTCGCGGCGTCGACTACATCGCTGAGAAGCTGGGAGGCATCGACGTCGTCGTCGCCAATGCCGGGGTCGAGGCGAACTCGTCGATCCTCGGCGGCGACCCTGCGGACATGCGCCGCGCCGTCGAAGTCAACCTCATGGGCACGTACTACACCCTGCGCGCAGCCGGTCCGCACATCAGTCACGAAAACGGTTACGCCCTGGTGGTCGCCTCGGCTCACGGCGCCGCCAAGCATCCGTTTCGCGGACCGTTCGGTGCTTCGCGCGCCGGCGTCGAAGCCTTGGGTGACGCGTTGCGCTTGGAAATGAAACACCTCGGCACCAAGGTGGGCGTCGCGTATATCGGCGACATCGACACCGATACCACCGCACTGTCGTTCGACGGAGCACGCGGAACCCTCGCCAGCGCCGGCACCACGACCGTCGCTGACGCCGTCGACGCGTTCGAACGCGGTATCGTCGGCCGGAAGTCACGCGTACACGCGCCCCGCCGCAGCGCCGCGGTTCGCCACATCGCGCAACGAGCTATAGACCTCCGTCCCTCTCACATCCGTGGAGTCGCATGAACCCCCGCATCCCGCCCGGCCGATTCAAGGACCTCGGTCCGATCAACTGGGGAATCTGGCGTGTCCTGTCGAAGGCTGCCGGAGCACCCGATGCGCATCTGTTCAGCACCTTGGGGCGCACGGGTGGACTCTTCCGCGGTTGGCTGCACTACTCCGGCTCACTCATGCCCGGCGGCAAGATCTCTCGCCACGACACCGAACTGATCATCCTGCGGGTCGCGCACCTGCGGGACTGCGGTTACGAGATGGATCACCACATCAGGCTCGGCCGCAAAGCCGGAATCGACGCAGAAGAACTGGCCCGAATCATCGAGGGCCCTGGCGCTTCCGAGTTGAGTCCGCGTCACCGTGCGATCTTGACTGCGGTCGACGAGTTGGTCACCACCAAGGACGTCACCGACGACACGTGGGGAACGCTCTCGCAGCATCTCGACGATCGTCGGTTGATCGAATTCACCTTGTTGGTCACTCAGTACGACGGCCTGGCCACCACGATCGGAACCTTGCGGGTTCAGCGCGACTTCTCCTGAAGTTCCGCGGCGGCCGTAACTCAGCTCTAACCCGAAGACATCTGGACGAAACACCTGATCAATAGCGTATACAGGTATGTCGACAGGGATGAATACGGCGCCGGAGCCACTGCGTGAGGTGGTCTACCGGGAACTACGCACCGAACTGGTCAACGGGACTATCGGGTTCGATCAGCGCCTGACGGAACCGAAACTCTCCACGCGTTTCGGCATTTCTCGCACACCAGTACGGGAAGCGTTGACGATGCTGTGCGCCGATGGACTCCTGCGCCGGGAAGAGTACGGGTTCTCCGCCGTGCGCCCGAGTATCCCGCGGATCCGAGATCTGTATGAACTCCGAATCACTCTGGAACTACAAGGAATTACCCGGGCGATCGCAGATCCGACGATCCGGCACGACCGAACAATCCTCGA
The DNA here is from genome assembly GCF_058793255.1 of Rhodococcus sp. MPR-R1B. Classification (NCBI taxonomy): domain Bacteria; kingdom Bacillati; phylum Actinomycetota; class Actinomycetes; order Mycobacteriales; family Nocardiaceae; genus Rhodococcus; species Rhodococcus sp. MPR-R1B. The sequence goes on along the minus strand of NZ_JBXAFO010000012.1, from coordinate 25,605 downwards.
CGACGAATTGGTGCGGTGGCGTGCCCTGGCTCTCGATCCGCCCGCTCAGGAACCGGGGTTCGTCGAACTGGACGAGGAATTCCACGTCGCCGTACTGAGGGCGTCGGGAAACAATGAACTGGTCGCGTCGCTGCTGTCGGTGAATTCCCGTATCCGGCACGTTCGGATGTACGACTTCATGGTCAACGGCCGCATCGACACCTCGATCGCGGAGCACATTCAAATCCTCGAAGAACTACGTGCCGGCAATCTGCCCGAGGCCCGCACGCTTTTGCACCAGCACATCGGCGAGTCTCTCGACGTCGTCCTCGACCGGGTGACCCGCGCGATCACCGCGCTCTCACTCGCCAACATCACGGACTGATCGGAGCAGTACACACCATGACCATCGCAGCAGAAGTTTTCACCCCGACAGCCCGGGTCGAGCAGGCATTCCAGCGGATCGAGGAAGTAGATCGCCCCGAAGTCTGGATCACGTTGCGCCGCAAGGAAGATGTGCTTGCCGATGCCGCTTCGGTCGAAGCCAGAATCGCCACGGGCGAGCATCTTCCTCTGGCTGGGCGTCTGGTCGCCGTCAAGGACAACGTCGACGTCGCCGGTCTGCCGACCACAGCGGCGTGCCCCGAATTCGCGTATTCGCCGGACGAAACCGCCAGTGCCGTTGCGCGGTTGATCGAGCACGGGGCTGTTGTTCTGGGGAAGACCAATCTGGACCAGTTCGCCACCGGACTGGTCGGAACGCGCAGTCCGTACGGAGCCGTTCGCTGCGCCTGGGACGAAGAGTTGATCTCGGGCGGTAGTAGCTCCGGATCCGCCGTCGCTGTCGCGCTGGGAATTGCAGACATCGGAATCGGCACCGACACTGCCGGTTCGGGCCGGGTGCCGGCAGCGTTCCACGGGATCTACGGACTCAAGCTCTCGCTCGGCGTCATCCCCGCCCACGGAGTAGTGCCCGCCTGCGTGGACTACGACGCTCTGACGGTATTTGCCGACGACCTCGAATCGGCAACCGCGGCAGCGGCAATCATGATCGGCCACGAACCTCGGGATCCCCGCAGCCGCGTCTGGCCTTCCGACGTTCGTCTCGCGGCGGCGCCGAATCCCCGCGTCGCCGTCCCCCGAATCGAGGATCTCGCTCAACTGAGCCCGTCGTATACAGCAGCATTTCAGGACACTGTGACAGCTCTGGTAGCCGGCGGCGCCGAGACCGAGACCGTCGACATATCCGGACTGCTCGACGCGGCCCGATTGCTCTACGACGGCGCCGTGGTGGCGCAGCGGTACGCCGCTGCCGGCGAGTTCCTCGAAACTCGTCCTGCCGGAGCAGATCCCGCGGTGTCCGACATCGTGCTCGGTGCGAAGCACCCCACCGGATACCAGCTAGTCGACGATCTCGATGCTCTCACCCGCGCCAAGGCTGCCGCCCGGGAACTCCTCGCCGGGTTCGACGCCCTACTGCTTCCCACCACCACCGAACACCCGACGATTGCCGCCGTGACCGAGGATCCGTTCGGAATCAACCGCCGGATGGGAACTTTCACCAACTTCTGCAACCTGCTCGACATGGCGGCCGTCGCGGCGCCCGGACACCGCACTGCCGAAGATCACCCGTTCGGCGTCATGTTCGTCGTACCCGCTTTCGACGACCAGATCGCCATCGACCTCGCTGCGCGACTCGGCGGTGCGCCTTCACCCACCCTCGTCGATACCGGAATCGACCTAGCAGTATTCGGCGCTCACCTGCGCGGGCAACCCCTCAACACACAGTTGGTCGACCTCGGCGCGCGGTACGTCGAAACCGTCACGACCTCGGATGCCTACCGGCTCTTCGCTCTCGACACGACGCCACCGAAGCCCGGCCTGGTACGCCGTGGCCCTGGACTCGGCGCACCGGTCGTCGGCGAGATCTTCCGAATCTCACCGGCCGGGCTGGGAACGTTCCTCGCCGCCTTGCCTGCACCGATGGCGCTCACGAGCGTCGAGTTATCCGACGGCAGAACGACAGTCGGTTTCAGCTGCACTCATGACGCCGTAAACGGCGCAGCTGACATCACCGACTACGGCGGTTGGGCCGCGTACCTCTCTCGCTGACAGTCACGGCTTGCAGATTCGAGTGACGGCCTCGCGCACCACTTCACGGCGGCGCGCGATCTCGTCGGCGTCGACGTTCTGGTTGTCGGCCACACCGGGGGCCACCACCCAGCCGAACACGAGGCCGAACAGCATCGTGATCAGGTCCTGGGGGTCCCAGTGCTTCGAGATGAGGCCGTCTTCTTGAGCCTTGCGGATCGTGGCCATTCGCGGAACCCAGCTGGAATGTTCCTCGGCCAGCTTCTTCATCCGTGGTGCCTCACCCTGCAATTGACCCCAGATCATCATCCGTTGAATCTGTGGTTTGCCGAGCATTGCGTCGAACAGTTCGACGGCATGCGCGGGCATGTCTTCACCGGTGAACTCGACGGATTCCATCGCCTGCTCGAAGTCGACGTCGAGCACCGCGTGGAACAACGCGACCTTGTCACCGAAATAGGCGTAGAGGCGCTCCTTACTGGCGTTTCCGTTCTTCGCAATCCGATCGATGCGCGCACCGGCAAGCCCGTAGGTGCCGAATTCTTCTTGCGCAGCGTCGAGGATTCGCTGTTTCGTCGCGGTCACGTCAGTGGGAGCCATAGTGATGATAGTAACCGAACGAACTATTTCGTTTGACTCACCCGAGAAGGCTGGAATACCTTTTTCCAATGACCACCACGTCCCACGTCGACGGCGGCACTCTGCCACCGATCCCGGCTGTCTCCGAGAATCCGAATCATCAACGTCGCTGGCTGGTGCTCTGCATCGTCGCGTTCGCTCAACTCATGGTGGTGCTCGACGGCACCATCGTTTCCATCGCCCTACCGGCAGCCCAGGAAGAACTGGGCATCAGCGACCTTGACCGCGCGTGGGTGGTCACGTCGTACGCCTTGGCGTTCGGTGCGCTGCTGCTCCTCGGCGGACGTATCGCCGACTACTGGGGCCGCAAGCGCTCCTTCATCGTCGGCATGGCGGGCTTCGCGGTTGCCTCCGGCATCGGCGGCATCGCGCAGAGCGGTATCGAACTGTTCATCGCTCGCGCCGGCCAGGGCGTCTTCGCAGCACTGCTCGCGCCCGCCGCGCTGTCGATGCTCACCACCACCTTCATCGGAGAGAAGGAGCGCGCCAAGGCTTTTGCCGTCTACGGCGCGATCTCCGGCGGTGGCGCTGCTATCGGCCTTCTCCTCGGTGGAGTGCTGACGCAGTACGTCGACTGGCGCTGGTGCCTGCTCGTCAACATCCCGATCGCGCTGATCGCCATCGCTGCGGCCGTCCCGATCGTCAAGGAAACCAAAGCGCACGGCGACACGAGCTACGACCTTCCCGGCGCTGTCCTCATCGCCCTGGGGCTCGGCTCACTGGTCTACGGATTCACACGCGCCGAGCACGGCTGGGGTCAGGCGGACACTTTGCTGTTCATCGCACTGGGTCTGGTCTTCCTCGCCATCTTCGTGGTCGTCGAGAGCCGCAGCAAGAATCCGCTTCTACCGCTGAGCGTTCCGTGGCATCGCGATCGCGGCGCTGCTCTGATCGGCTCCATGCTGGTGGGCGCCGCCCTGCTCGGCGGCACGTTGTACCTGACGTTCTACCTGCAGATCGTGCTCGGATTCAGCCCGGTCATGGCCGGCGTCGGATCGCTGCCGATGGCGTTCTTCATCGTCTTGGCGTCGACCATCGCAGCGCAGTTGTCCACCAAGATCGGCCCCAAGCCGCTCATGGTCGCCGGCCCGCTGGTGGCAGCAGTAGGACTGCTCATGCTGACCCAGATCGAGGTACACAGCTCCTACTGGACGCACGTGTTCCCCGGCCTCGCGATCTTCGGCTTCGGACTGGGTCTGCTGATGGTGCCGATGCAGAACCTCGCACTGATCGGTGTCCCCGACCACGACGCCGGCGCTGCCAGTGCCCTGGTCAACGCCACCCTGCAGATCGGCGGCGCACTCGGAACCGCACTGTTCACCACGATCTACGCTTCGGCAAAGTCTGCCTTCACCGCCGACAACGCGGCGCCGATCCCGCCGGAAGGCATTCCTGTCGACATGTCGAACGCGACCATCCCGACTGGTGACCAATTGGCGCTACTCCCCCAGCCGGTGCAGGACTTCGTCGCCTCGATGACGGACTACTTCTTCGGCGCCGAGGTATCCGGATACTCGGCCGCATTCGGTTGGGCGGCAATCCTGTTGGCGATCATCGCACCGGTAGTGCTGGTTCTGGTCCGCGCCAAGAAGGGTGATCTGCCCGCGGAGGGTGCAGTCCACATGGGGTAGCCCCCTGTGCGCCTTTATTAACCGCCCGCGGTTAATAAAGGCGCACAGCAGGTCAGGCCTTCCTCAACACCTCAGCCACCGGAGTGCTGCTGCGGCCGATCAACTTCTGCAGGTCACCCGACTCGGTGTCCAACGCCCCCTTGGCAATTGCAGCATCGGAATCCGCGAGAATCTCTGCGACCGGGGCAGGCAGGCCGACGCTCTCGAGAATCCCCTTGTATGCGTCCTCGCTCACGAACTGGTACGCGACAGGCTTGCCGGCAAATTCGCTGATCTTCTCGGCCAATTCGGCATAGGTGAGCCTCTCGTCACCGCCCAACTCGTACACTGCACCTTCGTGGCCATCGGTGGTCGCGACTACTGCTGCGGCGTCGGCGTAATCCGCACGCGCCGCAGCCGCGATCTTGCCTTCCGCTCCCGCACCGACCAGTGCGCCGCGTTCGATCACACCGGCAAGGTCGTTGGTGAAGTTCTCCCAGTACCAACCGTTGCGCAACAGCGCGAACGGAATACCGCTCCGAGTGAGCACGTCCTCGGTCGCCTTGTGCTCGGCAGCAAGCTTCATCGGCGTGTCCTGAGCATTCAAGATGCTCGTGTAGACGATGAATCCGACGCCGGCAGCCTTCGCCGCGTCGATGATGTTGGTGTGTTGCGCGAGCCGTGACCCCACTTCACTTCCCGAGATCAGCACCAGCTTGTCGACGCCTGCCAATGCGGTTTCCAACGCCGAGGCATCGGCGTAGTCCGCTTGGCGTAAAACTACTCCGCGGGCGGCGAGGCTTTCCGCCTTCTGTGGATTGCGGACCACTGCGACGATGTCGGACGCGGCGGTTCCCCGCTCGATCAACGACTCGACTACCAGTTGTCCGAGGTTTCCGGTTGCGCCGGTGACTGCAATGCTCATGCGAACTCCCGATCCAGGTTGAAGAGTAAATGCGTTCTGCAACCATCATGCACTTATTTTTCGTAAGTGCAACACGTCGAGTTAGCGCTATGGGATCGTGCAGTAGTAGCCTGGGTTCATGACCAGCACCGACTCACCTTCACGTGCTGCCCAGACCCCTGATCCGAATGCCGACGTCGTGGACCCAACGCTCGAGGCTGACGTCTTCGCTCGCGGGTGCAACTCTCGGGCGGCATTGCAGAATGCAACCGGACGCTGGGGCGCACTCGCGCTGGCGGCATTGAACGAGGGCCCGTACCGGTTCAGTGCCCTGCGCCGACGCGTCGACGGAGTCAGCGAGCGCATGCTCTCGCAGACCCTGCAAACACTCGAGCGGGATGGCCTCGTGCACCGTGAGGTACTCGAAACCATCCCGCCCAAAGTGGAATACAGCCTGACCGAACTCGGCGCCGACGTCGCCGCAAAGATCACGGCCCTGATCGAACTACTCGAATCGCAGGTGCCGAAAATCGTTGCGTCACAAGCGTCGTACGACGCCCGGAATCAGCTCAACTTGTCCGAGAGCTGAGCGATGAACTCGTCGAATGCGTAGGGAACGCTCAGCACCGTCGGAGCGGACGTAGCCATCGCGTAGTCCATTCCGACCAGACGAACCAGACGGCCGTTCGACACCGAGGTCATGTTCGCGAACGGACCGAAGGACATCAGCTTGTCCAGGTTGGTGCCGTCGGCGTCGACGAGAATGAAGACGTCGGCGTCGAGTGTGTCGATGGATTCCATGCCCACGGACACCGAACTGTCGCCGGAAGTGCACACTGCGTCGACACCGGGCGAGGTCTTCACCCCGAGCTGGCCGAGAAGACGGATCCGCGGGTCGGTGCCGCAGAAGACGATCAGGCCCTCGTCGGTGCGCATTGCATACGTTGCGGTTTTGCCCTGGAACTGTGGGTGATCAGCGGCCTGCTTCTCGAAGTACGCCCCGGTCTCGTCGATCAGCGTCTGAGCCTGCTCCGGCTGTCCGAGCGCTGCACCGATCATGCTCATCTGCTTGTCCCACGCCGTATCCCACGGCTGGTCGGGGAACGCGACGGTCGGCGCGATGTCACTGAGACGCTTGTACTCGCCCTCGTCGATGCCGGAGTAGACGGCGAGGATCACGTCGGGATCGAGCCCGAGGATCTGCTCGAACGGGATATCGGGATTGGTCGTCATGAGAACGGGCTTGGCACCGTTCAGACGCGAAGCGTCCCAGGGCAGGATGTTGTTCTCGATGCCGTCGCCGGAGAAGCTCTCCATGGCGACCGGAACCTTGTTCAGCGCGATCACCGCATCCTGGCCACTCCATCCGATGGTCACGATGCGCATAGGCTCCGCGTCGATCGTCGTCGAACCGTAGGCGTGGTCGACGGTCACGGGGAACGCCCCCGCCTCGGCGGCACCCGAATCTTCGGCGTCCGATCCGGAGTCACCTGAGGTTCCACAGGCGGAGAGCGTCAGCGCGACGCAAGCCGCGAGCAGTACGGAACGAGTTTTCATGAGTGGTCCTTCGAAAGCCGAATGGTCGACTCGGGACGCTAATGCGTTGCGCGCCTACACCCCGACTTGAAGGCCTCAGATGGCGGTTTCGCAACACAACTCGACACAAAAGACGAAAAACCCCGTGTGCCTTTCCGGTAGTGCGAACTACCGAAAAGGCGCACGGGGCCGAAGGCCCTGCCGTCAGAAGTTGATCATGTGGCCGGCGAGGCCGTGGATCGCTTCCTGCAGTGCCTCACTGAGCGTGGGGTGGGTGTGGACGTTGCGTGCCAACTCGTTGACCGTGAGGTCCCACTTCTGGGCCAAGGTCAGCTCGGGCAGCAGTTCCGAAACGTCCGGTCCGATGAGGTGCCCGCCGAGCAGTTCGCCGTACTTCTTGTCGGCGATCAGCTTGACGAAACCGGTCGGGTCACCGAGACCGTGTGCCTTGCCGTTGGCAGCGAACGGGAAGTTCGCGACCTTGACGTCGTAGCCCTCGGCCTTGGCCTGCTCCTCGGTCAAACCGAACGAGGCGACCTGCGGCTGGCAGAACGTCGCACGCGGCATCATCCGGTAGTCACCGAGTGTCTGCGTCTCCGCGCCGCCGATGGTCTCGGCAGCGACGACAGCCTGAGCTTCTGCGACGTGCGCGAGCTGCAGTTTGGCGGTGACGTCACCGATGGCGAAGATGTGCGGGACGTTGGTGCGCATGTAGTCGTCGATCGCGATGGCGCCGCGATCGGTCAACGCGACACCGGTGTTCTCGAGACCGAAGCCCTCCACGCGCGGTGCGAAGCCGACGGACTGCAGAACCTTGTCGACGACCACGGTCTCGATCTCGCCGGACTTGTTGTCCTTGATCGAGACGGTGACCTTGCTGCCGTCGTCGCTGATGGACTGCACAGCGGCACCGGTCTTGATGGTGACGCCGAGCTTCTTGTACTGCTTGGCGATTTCCTTCGAGACGTCGGCGTCCTCGTTGGGCAGTGCCCGATCGAGGAACTCGACGATCGTGACGTCGACGCCGTAGTTCTTGAGGACGTAACCGAACTCCATGCCGATCGCGCCGGCACCGACGATCAGGATCGAACCCGGAAGGTCACGGGTGAGGATCTGCTCTTCGTAGGTCACGACGTTCTCGCTCAGCGAGGTGCCGGGCAGCAACTTGGTGTACGAACCGGTCGCGATGATCGCGTTGTCGAACGTGATCGTCTCGGTGCCACCCTTGCTCAGCTCCACGCTGATGGTGTTGGCGTCGACGAACGTGCCCTTGCCGTCGTACTCCGGGATCTTGTTCTTCTTCATCAAGAAGTGAATGCCCTTGACTCGCCCGTCCGCGACCTTGCGGCTGCGATCGAAAGCGGAGCCGAAATCGAAGGACACGTCTCCGGACATGCCGAACGTCTTCGCTTCTTTCGTGAAGATGTGCGCGAGTTCGGCGTTACGGAGAAGCGCCTTGGACGGAATGCAGCCGACATTCAGGCATACACCGCCCCAGTACTTCTGCTCGATGATGGCGGTGCTCAGGCCCAGTTGTGCCGCGCGGATAGCAGCGACGTACCCACCGGGGCCGGCTCCGAGGACAACGACGTCATAGTGTGAGGTCACGATTCACCAGGGTAGTCCTGCATCGTTTCGCTGTCCCCAGATGGTCGTATTACCCGTCGGTAGCCCACACTTCTCGGGCAACTCGGGCGAAATTTCCGCCGTACACGGCCTCGATCGACGGCTCGTCGAAGCCCCGCTCACGCAATACCTGATCAAGTGTCAGCACCTCCTCCGGAGGAGTCCACTGCAGTGGCCCCCACGCGGTGTACGCCTCGGAGAACGACGACGGGTTCTGCTCGATCTCTTCGCGGAAGTCGTCGGCGTCGAAGGAGAAGTCGGAGCCGATCCCGACATGATCGATGCCGACGAGTCCCACAGCCTCTTCGATGTGGTCGGCCATCGCGGACAGCCGAGCCTGGTCGTCATCCGGTCCGTTGACGCCGAGGAATATGCCGACGCCGTTGATCCCGATGACGCCGCCAGTCTCCGCACACGCCCTGGCCTGATCGTCGGTGATGTTGCGCGGATGCTCCCACAACCTTCGGAGATTCGAGTGGCTGTAGATCATTGCTCGCTGGGTGATAGCTGAGATGTCCAACCCCGTCTGTACCGAACAATGTGAGCCGTCGACCGTCATTCCGACGCGATTCATCTCGGCAACCAGGTCACGGCCGTATCCACTCAACCCCGTGTCCGCCAGGTCCAAGCAGCCACAGCCGGCAGCGTTCATGTAGTTATACGTCGGCAACATCGAGCGGATTCCGAGGTCGCAGAAGTACGCGACGTTGGCCAGGTCTCCCTCCAGCGGATTCGAGTCTTCCAGGTCGAAGGCCAGGGCGATTCCGCCGGAGTCCTGAATCTCCACGACGCCGTCGACGCTGAAGACAGGGGTGATCTCCGGGAACTCGACCCGCGCCTGCCACGCGAAACTCTTGGCGATTGCCGTCGAGTCCGCGCGAGTCTGCGGCGAGTAACCGACGTTCACCGAAACGTAACTCCCCGCTGGGCGCTGATATCGGAGAAGATCTTCGACAGACGCGTTCGACTGCAGAGGTAGGCAACAATGTTGTTCCCATAGTGGATATGTCCGGTTCACTCACTAATCCCGTCGATGATCAGGGAAATTCACCTGAAACTGGTCGTACGTTCAGCAAATCTCTGGTTCACTGGCGGATAACGCACCGATGCGGTAGAACTTACAAGACTCACACGCCCTGTACCTATCGACAGAGCATGTACCCAGCATGAATTCCCGTACGGGAACAGCAACAAAGGACCGTTCACTCCTGGGCGGATTCGAAGGAATTTTAGGTGGAGGTTTCTGAACGTATGCGTGCTCGCACTTTCAAGCGTGGCCGTCTGGTCGCCGCTGTAGCCGCAGTATCCGTGCTGCCGATGCTGATCAGCCCTGCAGTGTCGTCCGCAGGCGGAGATCCGTCGACCACCACGGCAACTGTTGCCAAGGCAAACACAACGGGTTCCAAGCTCTCGAGCCGCACGGACAACGGGCGCATCGCCACCATCAAGGTGTACTCCCCTTCCATGGAACGCGATATTCCGCTCGAGGTCATCCTCCCGGCAGACGGCAGCGAACCCCGCCCGACCCTCTACCTGCTCAACGGTGCAGGCGGCGGCGAAGACCGGGCGACGTGGCAGCGCCAGACCGACGTCAACGAGTTCTTCGCTGACAAGAACGTCAACGTCGTCACCCCGCTCGAAGGTGCATTCAGCTACTACACCGACTGGGTGAACGACGACCCGTCCCTCGGCCGTCAGAAGTGGCAGACGTTCCTGACCCAGGAACTCCCGCCCGTCATCGACGCCGAGTTCAACACCAACGGCGTCCAGTCGATCTCCGCGATCTCGATGACCGCGACCTCGGTCCTCAACCTCGCCATCGCAGCTCCGGGCCTCTACAAGGGCGTCGGTGCATACAGCGGATGCGCCGAGACCAGCACACCGGTCGGCCAGTCCTCCATCGAACTGGTTGTGGGCATGCGCGGCGACGCTGACGTGACCAACATGTGGGGCCCCCTCGACGGCCAGGGCTGGATCGACAACGACCCCGTCGTCAACGCCGAGAAGCTCCGCGGCACCGAGCTCTTCATCTCCACCGGCTCCGGACTCCCCGGCCCGCACGACACCCTGAACAACGAGGCGATCAACGGACAGGTCGGCACACTCGCCAACCAGGTGATCGTCGGCGGCGTCATCGAGGCAGCAGTCAACTACTGCACCCACAACCTCGCCTACCGCCTCAACGATCTCAAGATCCCGGCCACCTTCGACTTCAAGCCGACCGGCACCCACTCGTGGGGCTACTGGGAAGACGATCTCCACAACTCCTGGCCGATGCTCGCTCGTTCGATGGGCATCTGACCGAAATCGTTCCGACTCGACCCCGCTCCCTGCACTTCCGGGAGCGGGGTCGAGTGCTTGTCTGGGCCGATTCGGGGGTTAATTCGGGGGTTAATTCCGGGGCCAATTCAATTGTCAGGCAATCGAATCGCGTCACTTTCTGCGCCCGCTCTGCTTTACTGACACATAACAAAAAGTGAACCTGTTCCGGTAAGGGCTCACAGGCACTTCGATCCGTTCCGGATCCGAAGACATTCAGGTGGAGGATCCGAACGTATGCGTGCTCGAATTTTCAAGCGTGGCAGTGTGATCGCAGCTCTCGCAGTGGCCACGGTGCTGCCGATGCTGATCAGTCCGGCGACAGCTTCTGCGGGCGGTGACACGTCCGGATCCCACGTCGTGAGCAACACCAAGACCGGCGACCGCAAGGTCACCATCTCGGTCTTCTCCCCGGCGATGGATCGCAACATCCCGCTCGAGGTCATCCTCCCCGCAGATGGCAGCGAACCCCGCCCGACGCTCTACCTGCTCAACGGTGCAGGCGGCGGCGAAGACTCGGCGACCTGGCAACGCAAGACCGACGTCATGAACTTCTTCCAGGACAAGAACGTCAACGTCGTCACTCCACTCGAAGGCGCGTTCAGCTATTACACCGACTGGGTGAACGACGATCCGGTTCTCGGTCGCCAGAAGTGGCAGACGTTCCTGACCAAGGAACTCCCGCCCGTCATCGACGCCGAGTTCAACACCAACAAGGTCCAGTCGATCTCCGCGATCTCCATGACCGCGACCTCGGTCCTCAACCTCGCCATCGCGGCTCCCGGCCTCTACAAGGGCGTCGGGGCGTACAGCGGATGCGCTGAGACCAGCACCCCCGTCGGTCAGAGTGCGATCGAACTTGTCACAGGTACCCGCGGCGGAGCTGACATCACCAACATGTGGGGCCCGCTCGACGGTCAGGGCTGGAAGGACAACGATCCGGTCCTCAACGCCGAGAAGCTCCGCGGCACCGAACTCTACGTCTCCACCGGCTCCGGACTCCCCGGCCCACACGACACTCTCGCCAATCCCGCGATCAACGGTCAGGTCGGTGCGCTCGCCAACCAGGCGATCGTCGGCGGCGTCATCGAGGCAGCGGTCAACTACTGCACCCACAACCTCGCCTACCGCCTGAGCGATCTGAAGATCCCGGCCACCTTCGACTTCAAGCCGACCGGCACCCACTCGTGGGGCTACTGGCAGGACGATCTCCACAACTCCTGGCCGATGCTCGCTCACTCCCTGGGCGTCTGACCCGATTCGTTCTCACTCGACCCCGCTCCAGTGTTTCGGGAGCGGGGTCGAGTGCTGTCGGGAGCGAGCAGTAAGAATGGACGTATGACTTCCGATCAGCAGCCCACCACCGGCGACGACCCCTACCTCTGGCTCGAAGACGTGACCGGTGAGTCTGCACTCGATTGGGTCCGTCAGCACAATGCCGTGACCGAGGAGCAGCTCACCGACAACGAGCGCTTCGATCGACTACAGAGCGACGTCCGCGAGATCCTCGATACCGACGCGCGAATCCCCTACGTCCGCCGTCGAGGTGAGTTCCTCTACAACTTCTGGCGCGACAGCACCCACGTTCGCGGATTGTGGCGACGCACGACGTTCGATCAGTACGTCACCGACGACCCGGAATGGGACGTCCTGGTCGACCTCGACGCCCTGGCCGAGGCCGAGGGCGAGAACTGGGTCTGGAAGGGCACGCAACTTCTACGGCCACACCGCAACCGTGCATTGATCAGCCTCTCCCGCGGCGGGGCAGACGCGGCGGTCGTTCGCGAGTTCGACATCGACAAGCGCGAGTTCCTCGCTCCCGAGGGCGAGAATCCCGGCTTCTACCTTCCCGAGGCCAAGACCGACATCGACTGGATCGACATCGATACCGTCTACGTCGGAACGGATATCGGACCGGGGTCGCTCACCGATTCCGGATATCCCCGTCTGGCCCAGCGGTGGAAGCGCGGCACTCCCCTCTCCAGCGCCGAGACCGTCTACGAGGGCCAGGCCACGGACGTGGCCATCTCGGCTTCGCACGATCCGACGCCCGGGTTCGAACGGGACTTCGTCACTCGCTCGGTCGATTTCTACAACTCTCAGCATTTCGAAGTTCGCCCCGACGGTGAACTGGTGCTCGTGGACGTCCCCGAGGACGCCGGGATCTCGATTCACCACGAGTGGTTGTTGATCCGCACCAAGTCCGTGTGGGCCGTCGAGGACACCGAATATCCGACCGGCGCACTGCTTGCCATCCGTTACGACGATTTCCTTGCCGGCTCACGAGCACTGACATCGATCTTCGAACCCGACGCACATTCCTCGCTCGAGCACTACACCTGGACACGCGATCATCTGATTCTGGTGGTCCTGACCGACGTGCGCACGACGCTGCGAATCCTGACGCCGGGCGAAAACGGCTGGGAGGATCGACCTTTCGAAGGGCTTCCAGAACTGACCAGTATCGAAATTCTCGACACCGACCCTGATGTCAGCAACGAGTACTTCGTCAATTCGAGTGGATACACCTCCCCTGCAACTCTTTTGCACGGCGTGATCGGCGAAACCGAACCCACTGCCCTCAAGCAGGCTCCCGCGTTCTTCGACGCCGAGGGCATCACCACGGAGCAGTTCTTCGCCACCTCTGCCGACGGCACCCAAGTTCCGTACTTCGTGGTGCGCAGTCCGCGTAGCGAGCCCGGCCCTACCCTGCTCTACGGGTACGGCGGATTCGAGATCTCGCTGACACCGTCGTACAGCGGTTCTCTGGGCCGTGCCTGGCTGACGCAGGGCGGAACCTATGTGGTTGCGAACATTCGTGGTGGCGGCGAGTACGGACCCGGTTGGCACACACAGGTTCTCAAGGCCGGGCGCCACAAGGTGCACGAAGACTTCGCTGCCGTCGCGAGAGACCTCGTCGATCGCGGAATCACGACCCCGGATCTTCTGGCAGCTCAGGGCGGTAGCAACGGCGGCCTGCTGATGGGCATCATGCTGACCAAGTACCCCGAACTCTTCGGCGCCATCGTCTGCCAGGTCCCGCTGCTGGACATGCGCCGATTCCATCTCCTGCTGGCCGGCGCGTCCTGGATGGCCGAATACGGTGACCCCGATGTCCCGGAGGAGTGGGCATTCATCTCGGAGTACTCGCCGTATCAGAACATCGACGCCGCCGCGTCGTACCCACCGATCCTGATCGCGACGTCCACCCGCGACGACCGCGTCCACCCCGCGCATGCCCGCAAGATGGCCGCACGGCTGGAAGAGCTGGGCAAGCCGGTGCTGTATTTCGAGAACATCGAGGGTGGCCACGGCGGCGCCGCGGACAATGCTCAGCTGGCCTTCAAGACTGCGCTGACCTACGAGTTCCTCTGGCAGAAACTCGCCTGATCTTTCAGCGGTCGCGCAACCACGCGACGACGCGCTCGCTCACAGCGGTGGGATTGCGTATCCAACCGTTGTGACCGAGTGGTTCGTCGATGTGCGTCATCGTCACTTGGGCCCCGGAGAGCTTGTCCACCAGGTTCTTTGCCGACCGGCGTGGAGCGAGATCGTCCCCTTCGATCGTGATCGACAGAACCGGCAAGGTCAGGCGGGCGATCCGCTCCTCGTAGTCGATATCCGCACCGATGGGTTCCATGCGACCGGTCCTGGCGAACCGGGCCCAATCGGTGATCAGTACTTTCGACTGTCGACCGAAGCCGCCGACGTTGACCCGGTCTCCCGGCCAGAAGCCGGCGATGTTGGCTGTCACCGACATCGCGGACGAACCCAGATAGAGTCCGGGCGCACGGATTCCGGGGAATCCGCGGTGATACGGCGATCCGGAGGCAACCAGGATCAGTCCGCCGAGCCGGCCCCGAATCCTCGACGCGTACATCACCCCGATCTGGCCGCCCATGCTGTGCCCCATCAGAAAAGGTGTGCTGGCCGGGAACCGCTCGCTCACTACCTCGAATGTCGCCGGACAATCGATCGAGACCAGTTCCTGATATCCGAAAGCACTCGACGCGCTCGGGCGCGGTTTGCTGTCACCTTGGCCACGCAGTTCACCGATGGCCGCGTTGAAGCCGGCTTCGACCAGGGCCTGCGCCACCGGATCGTAGAACCCGGCGGGAACTCCGAGCCCGGGCAACATCACCACCACGGGTGCGTCGTCGTTCGGTCCGGGAAACAGACGGATCGGGGTCACGGTGCCGTCGGGGAGTTGGATCGGTACGGTCTCCATTCAACTCACACTAACCACCCACGCCGCGGATGGGCAGAGCCCACGCGCCGACTATTCGAGGCTTCCCACGATCAGCGGATCCGGAGTACCCACGATCTCGTAATCCTTGTTGTCGTAATCGAACTGACTGAGCACGTGACGCATCGCGTTTATCCGTGCGCGTTTCTTGTCGTTGCTCTTGATGACGGTCCACGGAGCGGTGTCGGTATCGGTGAACCGGATCATCTCTTCCTTCGCCGCCGTGTACGCATCCCACTTGTCCAGAGAAGCGATGTCCATCGGCGAAAGCTTCCACTGCCGCACGGGATCGACCTGTCTGATCGCGAACCGCGTGCGCTGCTCCAGCGGGGAAACCGAGAACCAGAACTTGATCAAGCTGATGCCGTCGTCGACGAGCATCTGCTCGAACAACGGCACCTGGCGCAGAAAACGCTCGTGCTCCTCGTCGGTGCAGAAGCCCATGACCCGCTCGACCCCGGCCCGGTTGTACCAAGACCGATCGAACATCACCAGTTCCCCGGCAGCCGGAAGGTGCTGCACGTAGCGCTGGAAGTACCACTGCGTCGACTCGCGGGCCGACGGCTTCTCCAGCGCCACGACGCGAGCGCCGCGAGGATTGAGGTGCTCCATGAATCGTTTGATCGTTCCGCCCTTGCCGGCAGCGTCGCGTCCTTCGAACACGATGGCGTGCCGTGCGCCGGTTTCCTTCGACCAGTTCTGCAGCTTGAGGAGTTCGATCTGCAGCAGACGCTTGGACATTTCGTACTCGTCCCGAGGCATCCGTGCCTCGTACGGGTAGCCCTCCCGCCAAGTGTCGACCTCGAAACCGTCCGGCGACGTCAGCAGCACCGGATCGTCGTCGTCATTGTCGTCGACGGTGAAGGCGGCGGTGTCGGCCAGATCGACGGCGGTCGAAAGATCCGCGAAGGCGCTGAGGAACGGTCGGCGTTCTGCTAAATCGGTCACCGCCGACAAGTTAGTCTCCCGCAGCAACCGTTCGGTGAAGCTGGGATGAACTACCGGGGTATGACACGGCGGACTCAAAAGATCAGGGTGCAAATGGGGGTCGTCCCCGATGGTGCGCGGCGCCATCTCGCTTCAGAATTGAAGCATGACATTCGAAAGCAACATACCTCGCCCCTTCACCCGTTCCAACGACAAGAAAATGTTCGCCGGAGTGTGCGGCGGAATTGCAGATTACTTCGGCGCCGACGTCAATCTTGTCCGTCTACTCGCGGTTATCGCCGCTATTTGCACGGGTGGAACCGCGGCTTTGGTATATCTCGCCGCCTGGATGCTCATGCCGTTAGGTTGAGAATTCCGGCACTTGGCATGGCGAGAATTACGCGCCGACAAAAGGTATTTCGGGGCCTACGCGCCAACACGAGCAGGCCCCGAAATCAACAATCTACTTGGCGGCCTTCAACTCTCCACCGCTGAGCGCAGCGAGGGCCTCGAGACCCTTGACGGCCAGGCCACTGACGCTGCCCAACCAAGATGTTCAGTGGTTCACTTGGGACGAGCAAATGACGCCGATCAGAAAACTCAGGGAACGACAGGCGGCGTAAAGCTGAGGTGTCGAGAGATTATCGTTCGACCAACTCACGATTTTGGTCGGAAACTGCCTGCAGAAGCGCCGTGAACCCCACCCGCAATAATTCGATGTAGTGCTCGATATCTGGCATCGTCTCTCGCGAGACAATGACATTGAGCGTCAGAGAACCTCCACGCGCAGCAATGAGGAAGTGGCGCAGAATGTCTCCGTCGACCGGCGCCTGCCCGCCGAGAACTGCCACCGCCGGCGCACCTTCGAAGACATTGCCGTCGACCGATACCGGGACATTGCTGATCGTCGTGTTCTGAATGACCTTGTGCGAAGGGTCAAGCTTGTTGATCCGACGCGAGAGACCGGTGAGTCTGAGCAGAGCCGCGGGCGACGTTTCGATGCGTGTGCCGTATCGACGGACGGCTGGGTGCAAACTCCGCCCCTTTGCCATCAGCGCCGAATCCCTGATTCGTGTCAGCCGCTCGACCGGATCTTCGACGTCCGTGTGCAGATCGACCGTCAACAGCGCCAGTTGGTTGGCCGATTCCCATTCGGCGATCTGCCGCATCGATCGGGGAACCATCGCCGCCAACCCACTGCCTGATTTCTCGCCCTTCTCCGACAGGTATGCGTCGAGAGCGCCGGCGACGACGGTCAGGAAGATGTCGTTGACCGTCACGTCCGGAACGGCCGCTCGGATCGCTTTGATGTCTGCGCCGTCCAGCGTCAGGAAATCGATCGTGATGTCTCCGCCCAGCATGCCGTTGAATCGGGTCGGCAGGCGGTCGGCCGAGTACGTAGGCAGCTCTCCGGCCTCTTCCGCCTCCCGAACCGTCTCGGCCGCAACCTTTGTCACGGACAGACCCCGGCCGAAACGGATCGCCTGGCCGGGCAAACCCACGACCGTGCGCCCGATCAAATTCAGCGACGAAAGCCCCGAACCGGCACGCTTCGTCTCCGGCTTCGGCGGACCGGAGAACAGAAGGTTGGTCAGATCGCGGATCGCCAGACCGTCACCGGCCCCGTGGTGGGTCTTGAGCATGATCAGCGTCAGATTGCCCGGTAGCTCGTCGATCCCGTGCACTCCGGTCATGACGTGCAACTCCCAGGGCGGCCGGGACAAGTCCATCGGCTCACCGAGCGAGCGCCCGAGCAATTCACGAACCGGCGCCCACCCGGCAACCGGGGCACGATGGACGTGCACGTGATCACCGACGTCGAAATCGGCCGGGACCCAATAGGGATAGTCCAGATCCAGCGGAACTCGCTGGAGTCGACTCGTGAACAGTGGCCAGTATCCGAATCTTTCGGTGATCCACCGAACCGCGTCGTCGTGCGTCATCTCTGCGAGCGGATGGCCCGTCGTGTCGAAGAAGTAGGCGCAGACCATGTGGCTCAGATGTCCGCCGGACTCGTTGTAGACGAACTCCGCGTCTCGCGGCCCCATCTGAGATACCGCGGCTGGCAACGAGTTCCGAAAGATCATGCATGCCCCTCAATTCCGACGCTGAACGAATGTCCGAATTGTAGCGAGCTGACATGCCGATCCTCTGGGTTCTGCTCGGAATCGTTGGGTATCACCGGATCCAGCAATCGGAAAAGGTGCCTGTGATTCCGATCGATCAGGAGGCAACCTCTTGGTTAGGTGAATCCGCAATCTGCATCGCGGCTGCCGCTGCCAAGTCATCGAAACTTGCCTCCCCCGCACGAGCAAAAGCCCGGCCCACCGAATGGTGGGCCGGGCTCTAGGAGCTAGGTGGAGATGGACTCAGAAGTCCATGCCGCCCATGCCGCCGGTCGGATCGCCTGCAGGCGCTCCGGCCTTCTCGGGCTTGTCAGCGACAACGGCTTCGGTCGTCAGGAACAGAGCCGCGATGGACGCTGCGTTCTGCAGTGCCGAGCGGGTGACCTTGACCGGGTCGTTGATGCCTGCAGCGAGCAGGTCGCCGTACTCGTTGGTCGCAGCGTTGAGGCCGTGACCTGCGGGCAGGTTGGAGACCTTGTCCGCAACAACGCCGGGCTCGAGGCCTGCGTTGAATGCGATCTGCTTGAGCGGAGCGGACAGTGCAACGCGAACGATGTTCGCGCCGGTTGCCTCGTCACCTTCGAGCTTGAGGTCGTCCAGTGCGGGAGCTGCCTGGAGAAGTGCAACGCCACCACCGGCGACGATGCCCTCTTCGACGGCTGCCTTTGCGTTACGCACTGCATCTTCGATGCGGTGCTTGCGCTCCTTGAGCTCGACCTCGGTAGCAGCGCCGGCCTTGATGACTGCAACGCCGCCGGCCAGCTTGGCCAGACGTTCCTGCAGCTTCTCACGGTCGTAATCCGAGTCGCTGTTCTCGATCTCGGCGCGGATCTGGCTGACACGACCGGCGATTGCGTCGGCGT
Source organism: Rhodococcus sp. MPR-R1B (assembly GCF_058793255.1). Classification (NCBI taxonomy): domain Bacteria; kingdom Bacillati; phylum Actinomycetota; class Actinomycetes; order Mycobacteriales; family Nocardiaceae; genus Rhodococcus; species Rhodococcus sp. MPR-R1B. The sequence continues at coordinate 6,739 of NZ_JBXAFO010000012.1, read as the reverse complement.
CGCCGGCACCCTCGACGATGGTGGTCTCGTCCTTGGTGATGACGACCTTGCGTGCCTGGCCGAGGAGCTCGAGGCCTGCGGTCTCCAAGGAGAGTCCGACCTCTTCGCTGATGACCTCGCCACCGGTGAGGATGGCGATGTCGGCGAGCTGAGCCTTACGACGGTCACCGAAGCCGGGAGCCTTGACGGCAACAGACTTGAAGGTGCCACGGATCTTGTTGACCACGAGGGTGGAGAGAGCTTCGCCCTCGACGTCCTCGGCGATGATCAGGAGCGGCTTGCCGGACTGGATGACCTTCTCCAGCAGGGGCAGCAGGTCCTTGACCGTGGAGATCTTGGAGCTGACGAGCAGGATGTACGCGTCTTCGAGGACGGCTTCCTGACGCTCTGCATCGGTGGCGAAGTACGCCGAGATGTAGCCCTTGTCGAAGCGCATGCCCTCGGTGAGCTCGAGCTGCAGGCCGAAGGTGTTGGACTCCTCGACCGTGATGACGCCTTCCTTGCCGACCTTGTCCATAGCCTCGGCGATGAGCTCACCGATGGACGGGTCGCCGGCGGAAATACCGGCGGTAGCAGCGATCTGCTCCTTGGTGTCGATCTCCTTGGCGGTCTCGAGCAGGCGAGCTGTGACAGCCTCGACAGCCTTCTCGATGCCGCGCTTGAGGCCGAGCGGGTTCGCGCCGGCTGCGACGTTGCGCAGACCTTCACGGACCAGTGCCTGTGCGAGAACGGTAGCGGTGGTGGTGCCGTCGCCAGCGACGTCGTCAGTCTTCTTGGCGACCTCCTTGACGAGCTCGGCGCCGATCTTCTCGTACGGGTCGTCGAGTTCGATCTCCTTGGCGATGGAAACACCATCGTTGGTGATCGTGGGGGCGCCCCACTTCTTTTCGAGAACGACGTTGCGACCCTTGGGGCCCAACGTCACCTTGACAGCGTCGGCGAGGGCGTTGAGGCCTCGCTCGAGGCCACGACGTGCCTCTTCGTCGAACGCGATGATCTTTGCCATTGCGAAGTGATCCTCCGGATAGGGGGTGACACACAAGGTGACCGCTCGTCGGGTCACCTCATCGGCACAAGGCGACCGTTTGACCGGTCACCTCATTACACGGGCGACCGATTTGCCTGGTCACCCATCTACGCCTGTGGTCTAGTCAGTGCCCGCGACGGACGACCGGGGGTGTCTATGGTTCCCGGTCTCACTGCCTCGACCTGGCACTCACGGTTCGCGAGTGCCAACTGCATTTTTAGCACTCGAGCGTGCCGAGTGCAAGGTTGAGCCTCAGCCCGCGATGCAGAACTGTCCGTTACTCAAATTGACCGCGAACGAGAGCACTCCGACGCAGTCGACGCCATTGGCATCGGCTGTAGCGCCCGCCCCGTAACCGGCGATGGCGAAGGTGACATTTCCGTCAGCCGCCCCGGCCCGCGCGATACCGCCGCCGAGCGCGAATGCCTGCGCCTGACCGTTACCGCGAGACGCCCCCAGCGCGGTTCCGAAGCCGTTGGCATATGAATTGGAGTAGCCGTTGTCGGCGGCGACGCTCACTGCCGTACCGCTCTCGGCGGCACCGGCCTGCGCGCGGCCGGCTCCGACGGACTGCGCGCCGCAGCTCGCGGTCTCGGAGACCTGGATGTCATTTGCCGACGGCGGCGAGACACACGCGACGGGCGCCGCGGAAGCAGCTCCCGCACCGGTCAGCGCCAGCCCGGCGGCGAGCCCCATACCTACAGTCATCACAGCCCCTGTTCTCGCCAGGCGGCCCCCCAACCGACTACTGGAAATTCCGCTGACTCGAGAGTATGAGCGACGGAACCAGACTGACGAGATCAAGGGCATAGAAACTCCTTCGTGGAACAAGTTCATTGGATTCGGGCGCGAGAGTACCCGCTCGAGTGAAGTCCGTCACCCCCGCCTGGTCAAGCCTCGAGGACGACCCCGAGAAGGGCCGGGAGATCCGCGACCGAATCGATGACATGATCGGGCTTCTGAACCGAGAGGTCGAGCACTGTTTGCCGAAACTTGCCTGTGCGCACCAGAACTCCGGTCAGGCCGACCCGCTGCGAGGAGAGGACGTCCCCGATCAGATCGTCGCCGACCATCACCGTCGCCTCAGGTTCGACATGCATCAACTCCGTGGCTGTCAGGAACCCCGTGAGAGACGGTTTACCCACTGCGGCGATGTTTACACCCGCCACTTCCTCGAAGCCGGGCAAGTACGTTCCGGTGTCGATCCGAAGGCCGTCTACGGTCTCCCACATCATCCCGCGGTGCATCGCGACGACGGGCACTCCGGCGAGCAATAGTTCGAGCACTCGGCTCAGCGCCTCGTGGGTGAACTCCGGGCCGGCGCCGCCGAGAATCACGACCTCGGGATCGGCGTCGTCGAACTCGATTCCCTCGAGATCGGCGGACACGTCACCGTGATTGAGTACCCACGCCCTCGCGTCCGGGTACGTCGCCCGCACGTACTCCCCCGTGAGCCTGGCGGCAGTAACTATCTGGCTCGCCTCCACCTCGATACCGGCGTCGCACAACCCCTGCGCGATGAGTGTCGAACTGCGCGAGGTGGTGTTGGTCAGAAACCCACAGGCCAATCCGCGCCGCCGAACTTCGCGTACTGCTTCCCCTGCTCCCTCGATCGGCTGCCAGGACGTGAGCAGGACTCCGTCGATATCGAACAGAACACCTTCGATGTCGGCCATTGCACCAGCCTATATTCGCCATCGAGGTCCTGCCGAGGCGTCGAAACCCGAAATCCGTCCATCGCTCAGTAGGCTCCCACCCATGGACCTGCGCGACGACGACCTCTTCTCCGTTGCCGGTTCTCTGGCCGAATTGCTCGGCGCTCCCGTCACGATCGAGGACGAGAACTCGACGGTTCTCGCGTACTCCGGCGGCGAGCAGGCCGTAGACGAAGCTCGCATCGGCACGATCCTCGGTCGGCAGGTACCCAGCCGATTCCGCCAATTACTCTCCGATGCAGGAGTATTCGATCGGCTTCACCGAGAGAGCGATCCCATCTACGTCGACCTCGAAGACCCCGCGATCACGCCGCGACTGGTTATCGCAGTTCGCGAGAACGATCACCCCGTCGGCTCGATCTGGGTCGCACTGGCCGGAACACCGACGCCCACACAGGAATCGATACTTCGTTCCGCGGTATCTGTCGTGGCCGAGAGAATCGCCTCGGAGCGTGACCGGGTCGACAGCACACGTCGTCGCCAATCCCAGCGCGTCCAAGCACTGATCGGCGGTGGCGAACCCGCATTCCGCGCCGCCGACGACTTGCGGTTGGCAGGTCCGCTCACGGTGGTCGCGGTCGGAACCGTCACGGGACCACTGCCGGCGGGGTTGGTCGCCTCCTTGAGCTTGTACCTGGACACTCTGGCCGTCGACGCCGTGATCGCACAGTTGATCGACTCGACGTACCTTGTTGTCGGCGCTGACGAAGCGAACGCCCGCCGACTGTTGGAGGACTTCCTCAGCCGCGCCCGCACACGAGCACAACTTGCCGTTGCGGTGGGCCGCACCGTGAAATCAGCCAGCGAATGCCATTTGTCACGCGCCGACGCCGACCATGTTCTGGGCGCGCTGCGACACAACCGGTCCGGCGGGATTGTCGCGGGTATGAACGACACCTTGGCGTCGGTACTGGCCTTACATGTTGCCGACATATTCGACGGACTGAGCACCGCCACACCTATGCACGCCCTGGAAGGGTACGACCGTCGACATGGAAGCGAACTCGTCGCAACGGCCCACACCTTCCTCGACAAGGGCGGTGATGTCGCGAGTTCCTCCGCAGCATTGCATGTTCACCCCAACACTCTCCGCAATCGATTACGCCGCTGCAAGGAGATGTGCGGGGTTGACCTGAGCGACGCGGACACTCGACTGATCCTGATGCTTCAGTTCAAACTACGAAGTTCCTGAGCCGGCGAAGAAGGTATCGGAGCATCTCCCGTGCCGCTCCACTTTGGGGGGTATTCGACAAAATATCACCCAAAAGTATTAACGACCAGTCCGCCAAAAGTCATAATTACCGGCCACGATTCCCAAAACCCAGCAATTCGGCAATCATCAATCTTGCAATCTGGTTAGCGTTCCGCAAGATCTTCCTCTCACGGCCCAAATAGGCCATTTTGGTTGCCTGACCAGCACAAATGAAACACGTTTCAGTTTGGTTCTACAAATTCCTAGTCAAAGTGGACTTGCTCGAGCTAACCTCATTCCCGTCACGCCACATAAGACCCCGAACGCCACACGGATCTCTTAGCAGAACGATCGCAAGGGTCCGTGCACTAGTCGAACCTGCTCTTTGTGGAATGCAACAAGCATGCGCCGATGTACAAAAAGTCTTCCAGATCTATCGAAAGGATGGAACTTCATATGATCGCAATGTTCCTTCAAGCAACGGCTGCGTTGTTCACCGGATTACTGGACAATGTATGGAGCGGATCCCTAGTGCCCGGCATCGAGGGCGCCACCGGCTCGCTAGCCGGATTAATCGAGACCGGCTCATCGCAACCCTGATCCATTTCAGAACATCACCCAACGACAGGAGTAAACGATGGATCTAGGATCGATGGTGCCTTACCTCAAGGAACCGATAATTTTGCAGATCATTTCATTGCTCGTATACAGAGGCTCCATGGCGTCAGTCGACTTCGACTGGCAACCCCCACTCGGCTGACTTCAACAGAATTTCCTACCGTGATAAAAATCTACCGCAAGGAGCGTTAGCATAGTGGATACAGCAAGTATAATCGACGCAGTCACGAGCATTGATTCGCAATCATTGCTACCCCCGTTCGTTTATGTGCAGGCAATAGTCGACGGCATCTTCAAGTCTATCTCCGCAGCCATCAACCTAATGGCTAGCGGTTCTGCAGGTATTGGTGGAAGCATTCAGACCGCCCTCGGCTCGACCGTTGCCCCGTAGTCGGGAGAGGAGACAATAATGTTCGATCTTTCAATGAGCTATCTGTCGGATCTGGTGGGATTTGGCTCAATCGACCTAGTAGGTACGTTCGCGAAGTATCTCAACACCCTGTCCGCGTACACGCCGACGCCGCTCTAAGGAAAGGTGATTTACAATGCTGCAAAGATATATCACCAGTTTGATCGCCTGGGCTACTGGGACCATAGAGTTGACCGGCCTGGGAAGTACCATTCTGCAGAAGTAAATTCTCTGGTGCAACTTCTCTACTCTGAACTTCGATGATCCCCGAGGCTCCAATTCGCCTCGGGGGTCATTTCGCGTTCCAAGCACGAGAGTTTTCCAGGCACGAGAGTTCCGGGCCACGAGAGTTCCGGGGCACGGACACTTTGATCCGGCACCCGCCACGTGAGGAGTTCGACATGAGACTGCCCAACCTGCTGGATGCGGCTGTCACACAGGTGAATCCGCGAGACGCGGACTTCGTCTACAACGAGTCCGCCGGCCACCTGAAGCATCTGGTCGGCGTGTACTTCTTCGAAACATCTCAGCACCCAGCCGCAGAATTCACGCAGGCGCAAGCCGTCGATTGGGTCACCGCCAGGCTCGGACACAATCGCATGTTCACCCACCGAATCCAGCACACGCCACTGGGACTCGGCCATCCGTACTGGGTTCCAGACCCCAACCTGGATGTGGGCGACCACGTGCGGGTCAACGCGATTTCCGAGCCGGGTTGGGCACCATTTCAAGAAATGCTCAGCGCCCTGCTGACCTCGAGAATGGATCTCAGCCGCCCACCCTGGGAACTGCACTTTTTCACGGGGATCGAGGGGCTTGACGCTCTACCCGGCAGGCTGACGGCGGTTGTGCTCAAGTCTCATCACAGCGCGGCCGACGGAATCGCGATCCGAATGCTGGGTGAAGCCATATTTTCGGATGCGCAACGGCCGAGGAAATCAGCACCTGCAATACGGTTCCTACGGGGACGTCTCTTCACGCGATCAGTGCTGAGTTTCCCCGGCCAACTTATCCAGTTCGCCAAGAGCATTCCGGGCAATCGGGCTGCTGCCCGTGCGGTAGTCGAGGCGAAGAGTGCTGGAGAATGGGACGAGTGCATCTACGAAAGTACTAGCACCCGCTTCAACTGCAAGGTAAGCGGGTCGGCATTGGTGGAGCCGATCATCCTCGCAGGCAACGAGGTTCGGCATGTGAAGAACGCAGTCCCCGGAGCGACTGTCAACGACGTCCTTCTGGCTGTGGTCGGTTGCGCGATGGCGCGATACCTTACCGAGAAGAGCGAAGCGCCTCGAGGTTCTCTGTTCGCGATGGTTCCGCGGTCCATGCGCAAGCAAGAGGAGTGGGAGTCCGCAAACCAATTGGTGAATCTGTCCGTGAACATGCACACCACGATCACGGATCCGCTGAAGAGACTCGCTCTCATCGCAGAGTCTGCACGCTCGGAGAAGGCCCGTACGTCCCACACAGCGGTCCGGCGGATGAGCACAGTGTTGGAGACCCTACCCGCTCCGATAGCGCGGTTGATGGCATATTCACGTCACCATGACGACTACAAGCCGGATGGGCCGCGGTATCAGCACACGATGGTGAGTAACATTCCGCTCTCGGTCAACGGACTGACCCTGAACGGGGCATCTGGCACTGCCGTACTCGCTAATCAAGCACCGGTCGACGGTGACGGGCTGCGGCACTTCATGGTAGCTGTCAACGTCGGATGAAAAGTGATCGGTGATCGTCGGACGAAAATTCACCACCCGGCTTGGATTTAGTCCCTGCTG
>NZ_JBXAFO010000011.1:0-235298 GCF_058793255.1 Rhodococcus sp. MPR-R1B | reverse complement strand
GATCTACACCGCTGTGGTGCGCGATCTGCCAGTTCCCCCAGCGGTAACTGCCCCCCTCCAATCGTTGGTGAAGGCAGAGGCCGACTATCTGGGCTCCACGCGGTGGGAGCGCGATCGCGACTACTGGAACACCAAGATGGCCGACAAACCGGGCGGAACCTCGCTCGCGTCCTCGACTGCTCCGTCGCAGGCATGGTCTCGCCTACGGTCGGCGACGGTACCTACGGAACTGCGGAGCTCCCTCGAACGGCTGGCCGCCGCCCACGATGTGACGACGTCGTCAGTGGTGATCGGTGCTCTGGCGGCTTACCTCGCCCGGGCCACCGGGACCCGCGACGTGGTCCTCAGCCTGCCGGTCTCGGGGCGGACGACAAAAGCTGCTCGCAGGTCCGGCGGAATGATGTCGAACGTCGTCCCGATACGTGCGAGCGTCGATCCGCATTTCGCGGTCGGGGACTTGCTGCACGAGGTGAAGATCGAACTCACCGGCGCACTGCGTCATCAGAAATACCGCCACGAGGACCTACGACGCGACCTCAACGCCGGTGATCACAGCATCGCCGACGGACGAGGCTTCCACGGGCCGTTGATCAACCTCATGCTGTTCCATTCCGGAATCACTCTCGGGGACGCGCACGGCGAACTGAACGTGATCTCGACCGGGCCGATCGAAGACCTCTCCGTCAACGTCTATCAGACTTCCGCAGCCGAAGAGATCCAGATCGACTTCGCCGCGAATCCAGACCTGTACACCAACGAGGACATCTCGCGTCACCACCGGCGTTTCCTCGAGTTCCTCGACTTGTTCTGCGCTGCGGAATCGGGAACTCGATTGATGGATATCGACCCCGACGCCGCGGGTAAATGGATCGCCGAAGTTCAACACGCCCGCAACGTCGAGTACTGGTCTGCGACCTTGTCGAACCCCGCCGAGGAACTGGGTTTGCCGGTCGTCGCCGGATCCGGTCGAACGTCCACGCCCCTCGAGATCGAGGCAGGCCTCTGCCGGAGCCTCGAGACGATGGCGACGACGATGAACACGAGTCTGTTCGTGCTGTTTCAGTCTGCGATGGCCGGACTGCTGCGCCGCGTCGGTTCGGCCGACGAGGTGTCGATCGGCGTCTCGGTCCGAGGGTACGGCGCCTCCAATCCGGACGATTTCGTCTCGATGTTCGCCAACCAGTTGGTGCTTCGCTCGACGGTGTCGAACACCATGACGCTCACCGACCTGGTCGGTGCGGTGGACACCGTCGCAATCGAAGCTCTCGAACACGCAGACATTCTTCTGTCTTCGGTGACCGCCGCACTCGGTGACGGCCGCTGGGTCGAGACGGGCCCGTTGTTCCGGGCGATGGTCTGTTTCGAGGAGCCGCTGGATGCTCACCCGAGATTTCCGGGGCTCATGGTCGGTGCGCCTATCGGATCGGATCTGGCCACCGTGCCGGAACTGTTTGTCTCCCTGGCGATTCCGACTGGTGAGCATGCCGATTTCGATCAGCCGATCTCCGGTGTTCTGGATTGGCTCGGCACGAAAGAGCAAGCCGAGGACCTCGCCGACCGTTATCTACGAATCTTGACCGCGATGGTCGGTACCCCGCACTCGGCGCTCGGCTCAGTGGATCTACTGCGCCCGGAGGCGCGCCAGGCGCTGGTGCCGCCCGTTCTGCCGATTACCCCGGTCCGAACGCTCTCCGAGATCCTTTCCGACCGCATTCGGGCGACCCCGGAAGCGATCGCCGTGGTCGCGGGCAGCGAGCGCGTGTCGTACCGCGAACTCGATCGACGATCGAATCAGTTGGCGCGCAAGCTCGTCGATCATGGCGTGCAATCCGAGTCGTTGGTCGGAATCATGCTGCCGAAATCCGTGGACATGATCGTTGCCGCTGTCGCGGTAGTGAAGGCCGGCGGCGGATACCTCCCACTCGATCGTGCACACCCCGCCGAGCGTTTGGCATACGTGGTCGAGGATGCGCAACCGGTGTGCGTCATCTCCGATTCCACTTTCCCGAACTCCGCCTTCCCGAACTCTGACGTGGTGGTCGTCGGCGTCGAATCCGACGAATACTCCGGTGAGAGTCTGGAAACCGATGAGCGCCCGCGCGGACACGGAGCCGACAATCTGGCGTACGTGATCTACACCTCGGGGTCGACGGGCCGACCCAAAGGTGTCTCCGTCACCCACGCCACCGTGGTGCGATTGTTCGAGAACACGCACGTCGAATTCGGATTCGACGGCAACGACGTGTGGACGATGTTCCACTCGTTCGCCTTCGACTTCTCGGTCTGGGAACTGTGGGGCGCGCTGCTCCACGGCGGAACGCTGGTCCTGGTCGATCACGAGGTATCACGCGACCCTGACGCCTTCCGGGCGCTGGTCGCCGCAGAAGGCGTCACCGTGCTCAATCAGACGCCCTCGGCCTTCTACCAGTACATCGAAGCCGACCTTCGGGCCGATTCGGAGACCCGGCTCCGGTACGTGATCTTCGGTGGCGAAGCCTTGGACCTGCGTCGACTCGGGCGCTGGTACGACAATCACCCGGGGTACGAAAGTCACACGGAATCCGCGCCTGCACTCGTCAACATGTACGGCATCACCGAGACGACGGTGCACGTCACCCATCTCGAACTCGACCGGGCGAGCGCGAGTGCGCTGACCGGCAGCCGGATCGGTGACGCGATCGACGGACTTCGTGTGTACCTGCTCGACGAGCATCTCTCCCCGGTCCCGGTGGGGATCGCGGGGGAGATCTATGTCGCGGGCGGTCAACTCGCCCGTGGCTATCTGGGCCGTCCAGACCTCACCGCGGGCCGGTTCGTTGCCGATCCTTTCAATGCCGGCGGACGACGGTTGTACCGGTCCGGCGACCGCGCACGATGGATTGCGCCCGGACAACTCGAGTACCTCGGACGCGGCGACGCGCAGGTCAAGATCCGCGGATTCCGGATCGAACTCGGCGAAATCGACTCCGTCATCCTCAGCGCGCCGGGAATCGACGATGCCGTGACGGTTGTGGCTCCGACGCCGGCGGGCGGCGCTCTCGTGACCTATGTGACCGCTTCCAACGTCGTGGACGCCGACGCCCTCCGAGCTCACGCCGCCGAAGCCCTCCCGACCTACATGGTTCCCGATGCCTTCATGGTCCTCGATTCGATTCCGTTGACCACCAACGGAAAACTGGACCGGCGTGCGCTGCCGTCGCCTATCCTGGCCTCCACCAAGGTCTTCCGACCCCCGACGACCCCGACCGAGGGCAAGGTTGCGGCGGTTCTGGCTGACATCCTGGGTAGTGGACCGCTCGGACTCGACGATAATTTCTTCCATCTGGGCGGAAACTCGCTGGTAGCGACGACGGCGGTAGCGCGCTTGACCGAAGCCACCGGGGTTAAAATGCCGCTGCGTGCACTCTTCGACCATCCCACGGTGTCTGGGATCGCGGCGACGATCGAGCGTGCGGCACAGACCCCGGACGCCGACGGTATTCAGGTCGTGGCCCGGCCGGCTGTACTGCCTCTCGCTCCCGCGCAGCAGCGACTGTGGTTCCTGAACCGCGTGGCACCGGAATCAGGTGCGTACAACATTCCACTGGCGGTGTCGTTGCGCGGCGCCGTCGATCCCGACGCACTCAGTGCCGCGATCGTGGACGTCGTGACACGTCACGAGTCACTACGCACCGTGTTTCCTCAGATCGGGGACAACGCGACGCAGAAGGTTCTGGGCCTGGGCGAGGGGATCGCAGGGCTCGAGTCGATCGACGTGGAACGCGGAAGCCTCGAGAGAGTGATCTTCGAATTCTCTTCGGCCGGTTTCGATCTGGTCCGCGAACGTCCGGTGCGCTACCTGCTGATCACTGTCGCCGCCGAGAAGGAAGGCGATGACGAGGAAGCTGTCCTCGTAGTGGTTCTGCACCACATGGTGGCCGACGGTTGGTCGCTCGCGCCGTTGGCTGCTGATCTCACCGGCGCCTACGCCGCCCGCGTCGGCGGCAACAGCCCGCAGTGGGCACCCCTTCCGGTGCAGTACGCCGACTACACGCTCTGGCACCGAGAACACCTCGGCGACGCGTCATCCACCGATTCACTTGCCCACTCACAGATCGCGTTCTGGAAGCAGCAGCTGGCGGGAGCGCCCGAGCAGCTCCACCTGCCGACGGACCGTCCGCGCGCACTCGACCCGACCATGCGCGGAGCCGGAGTCGACATCAGAATCGGCGCTTCCACGCATCAGAAGCTCGTTGTACTTGCCGCCGATCACGACGCCACGCCGTTCATCGCCCTGCACGCGTGCTTCGCCCTGCTTCTGGCCAGGTACAGCGGCACGGACGACATCGTCATCGGAACACCGGTGGCCGGACGAGGGGACAGATCTCTCGATCTGCTCGTCGGCATGTTCGTCAACACTCTTGCCCTGCGGACCGTCGTCGATCGGGACGCAACGTTCGCCGCATACCTGTCACAGGTCAGGGCCGTCGACGTGGATGCCTTCGACAATGCGGACGTGCCTTTCGACGTCGTCGTGGACGCGCTCGAACTGGACTGCTCGCCCGCACACCACCCGGTCTTTCAAGCGGCCATCACCTCGCGGATAGCCACCACCCACACAGCCGAACTGGCCGGGGTGTCGATGACGGCGCGGGCAGTCGAGACGGGGCTGACCAAGTTCGACCTCGAGCTCACCGTCACCGAACGTCACGAGGCCGGGGCCGCAGCAGGAATCGATGCCACGTTCACCTATTCCACCGACCTGTTCGACAGCGCGACCGTCGAAGCGTTGGCGCGAAACTTCGTGACACTCGTGGAATCGGCAGTGTCGGAACCGACTGCATCGGTTGGTGACCTTCGTGTACTCGGATCGCGGGAGAGTGCCGCGACGTTGCCGCGACGCGGTGTGGCTTCGGTGGGCGAATCGACGCTGGCGCAGATCCTCGGGGACACCGCGAGGACGTATCCCGACGCGATCGCCCTCGAAGACTCCGAGCGCTCACTCTCGTACGGGGAGCTGGAGCGTCGATCGAATCGGATCGCTCGATACCTCATGGACCTGGGAGTCGGCCCCGAGACACCGGTCGCACTGGCCGTCGCCCGATCGGTCGACTCCGTGCTCGCAGTCTGGTCGGTCACCAAAGCCGGTGGCGTTTTCGTCCCGGTCGATCCCCGTTATCCCGCAGATCGAGTTGCGCACATGCTCGAGGATTCGGGTGTGCGGATCGGAATTCGGTCCGCCGAGGTTGCGGCTGGTCCGGCAGCCGGTGGGAACGTCGCAGTCTGGATCGACCTCGGCGACGCGGACACGGTTGCAGAATGTGCCGCCTACTCCGACGCTGCCATCGACGACGCTGACAGAACAGCGTCGATCACTGCGGCGTCGGCTGCGTACGTCATCTACACGTCCGGCTCGACCGGAGTGCCGAAGGGCACCGTCGTCACTCACGCGGGTTTGGCCAATCTTGCTCGCGAACAACAGGATCGGTACCGGATCACCGCCGGGTCGCGAACTCTGCATTTTGCGTCACCGAGCTTCGACGGCGCCGTACTCGAGCTACTGCTCGCCGGTTCGACCGGCGCGACGATGGTGATCGCCCCTCCCGACATCTACGGAGGGGAGGCGTTGAGCGAGTTCCTCCGAAGCCACGAGGTCACTCATGCCTTCATCACTCCGGCTGCGCTGGCGACCGTCGATCCGGCGGGCGTGACGGCACTGGAATGCGTAGTCGTCGGCGGCGACGTGTGCACGCCGGAATTGGTCTCGAGCTGGGGCAACGGGCGCAGACTGCACAACGGATACGGTCCGACCGAAACCACTGTCATGGTTGCCATCAGTGACCCACTCTCACCGGGGGAGCCGATCACCATCGGCGGTCCCATCCGCGGAATCGACGCCGTGGTGCTCGACTCTCGGCTGCAACCGGTCCCGATCGGCGGCGTCGGCGAGCTGTACATCGGTGGGCCGGGCCTTGCACGTGGTTACCACCTTCGTCCCGCGCTGACGTCGGATCGGTTTGTCGCGCATCCGTACTCGACGCCCGGTGCCCGGATGTACCGAACCGGTGACCTGGTCCGCTGGACCAAGGACCTGACCCTTCGCTACGTGGGCCGCAGCGATCATCAGCTCAAGATCCGCGGGTTCCGCATCGAACTCGGCGAGATCGACGCTGCTCTGATGGATTCCCCTCTCGTCCAGTTCGCCACGACGATTCCCGTCGAATCCGCCGCGGGTACCACTCTGGCGTCGTACGTGTTGCTGAGCGGCGACGCTGATATCGAGTCGCTGTTCGTGGGACTCGCCGACACGCTGCCGCGGTACATGATTCCGTCGTCGATCACCCCGATCGACGCCATTCCGTTGACTCCGGTCGGCAAACTCGATCGCAGAGCGTTGCCGACGCCGATACCGCGCGAAATCCTCGGAACGGGCCGTGAACCCGAGGCCGGACTCGAACGAACCGTTGCCGACGTGTTCGCTTCACTGCTCGACGTGCCCGAGGTCCGAGCTGGAGACAGCTTCTTCGATCTCGGGGGCAACTCGCTCGTCGCGACGCAGGTGTCCGCGCGGTTGAGCGCAGCGACGGGACTCACCGTGGACGTGCGCTCGATCTTCGAAGCACCGACCGTCGAAGCGCTCGCTGCACGTCTGGCGGCGAGCGCCGAAGAATCAGACGATCGACCTGCCCTGAGCGCCGGTGCTCGCCCGGACCGACTACCGCTCTCCGCTGCGCAACAGCGGCTGTGGTTCGTCAATCGCTTCGACCCGCAGTCCGCGGTCTACAACATTCCGTTCGCGATCCGCATCACCGGAGACATCCACGGCGATGCACTCGAGGAGGCGCTTGCGGACGTCATTGCACGCCATGAGGTGCTTCGAACGATCTACGTCGACAGCGCCGACGGCCCGAGCCAGGTCATCCGAGCGCTCTCCGACGTGCAGTTCTCCGTCGAGCGCTACTGCGGATCCGAAGGTGTCGACGCGGCGACGACGGAGTTCGCGGCGCGTGGGTTCGATCTCGGTTCGGATCTGCCGATTCGGGCCATGCTGGTGCGCGAGGACGCCGGCGCTCACGTACTGGTCGTCGTCATCCATCACATCGCCTTCGACGGCTGGTCCCTGACTCCCTTTGCGGCAGATTTCGTCGCGGCGTACTCCGCACGCGTCGTCGGAGACGCCCCGGTTTTCACAACGCTCGACGTGCAGTACGCCGACTACGCGGTATGGCAGCAGGACTCGCTCGGACAGGTCGGCGACCAGGAGTCTCTGGTTGCCCGCGAACTGACCTTCTGGACCACTGCCATGGCTGGTGCCCCGGACGAGGTACTGCTACCGGTCGATCGCCCACGCGGATCTGTCTCCACGACCGCCGTGGGATCGGTGCCGATCGTCATCGACGCGGCGACCGGGGAGCGTCTCGCCGCCGTGGCGAGGCGCAGTGGCTCGACGCAGTTCATGGTCGTACACGCGATCCTGGCGGTTGTTCTCGCGCGTCTCGGTGCAACCGACGACGTGGTGGTCGGCACCCCGGTGGCAGGCCGCGGGCGACCCGAGCTGGATTCCCTGATCGGGATGTTCGTCAATTCGGTACCGCTTCGCACGCCGGTCGATCACCGAGCGTCGTTCACCTCCCTGCTCGAGGTCGTCCGTGAACGCGACCTTGCCGCCTTCGCGCACCCCGAGCTGCCCTTCGAGGTGCTGGTCGACGCCCTCGATCTCGACCGGTCCACTACGCGACACCCCCTGTTTCAGGTCATGCTGTCGTACCACCAGAATGTGGTCTCGCCGCAGGTCACGGTCCACGACGCGCATCTCGAAGCGCAAGCACTCGAACCGTCCGTCGCGAAGTTCGACCTCGAGTTCACCCTGCTGGCAGGCGATTCCGAGAAGACCGAGATCACCGGGTCGCTCAGGTTCGCCGAGGCGCTCTTCGACATTGCCACCGCGGAAACGATCGCCGCGCGTGTGCAGTCGGTGGCCCGCGCCGTCGCCGCAGATCCGGACGCCGCGATCGACGACCTAGATTTCCTCAGCACCCTCGAGCGGGCGTCGCTGATGCCGGTACGAGGTCCGGCGTGGACAGCCTCGCGTACCTTGGCCGAAATATTGACGCGGACCGCCACCCGTTCAGGCGATTCGGTGGCCCTTCGATCCGGTGACACCACCGTGCTCTACCGAGATCTCTTCGCCCGTGCATCGGCGCTTGCCCGCCGTCTGACCACGGAAGGGATCGGTGCCGAAGACATTGTGGCGATCGCGATTCCGCGCTCGATCGACTCGATCGTCGCCTTGTGGGGCGTTTCCTTGACCGGCGCCGCGTTTGTTCCGGTCGATCCGCGATACCCCGCCGATCGCATACTGCACATGCTCACCGACTCCGGAGCCACTCGCGGAGTGACGACGGAAGCGGTGATCGAATCACTGCCCCGCCCGGTTCCGTGGATGGCGATGGACGACATCCACGGCGACGGTGTCGGGCAGCCGGTTCCGGCCGCGCCGATCCGAATCGACAACCTCGCCTACATCATCTACACCTCCGGATCGACGGGAAAGCCCAAGGGCGTCAGCGTCACTCATCGTGGCCTGAGCGCGTTGGCGGCCGAGCAGACGGCGCGTTACGGCATCTCGGCGCAGTCGCGGACGCTGCACTTCTCCTCACCGAGCTTCGACGCATCCATCCTCGAACTGCTGCTCGCAGTCGGTGAAGGCGCGACGATGGTGATCGCCTCTCCCGACGTCTACGGCGGCCAGGACCTCGCCGAATTGGTCACCGATCACCAGGTGACCCACGCGTTCATCACACCGGCAGCGCTGGCCTCGGTCGATCCCACCGGGCTGGACGTCCTGCAGTCGATCGTTGTCGGTGGCGAGGCATGCCCACCCGAACTGGTCCGTAAGTGGGCACCGGGTCGCCGATTGTTCAACGGCTACGGGCCGACGGAAACCACCGTCATGGTCTGCATCAGTGATGCCTTGAGCGTGGGGGAGACCGTGACCATCGGCGGGCCCGTCCGCGGCGTGTCCGCGGTAATTCTCGACGGCTCGGCTCAGCCGGTACCCGTCGGGGTCACCGGTGAGCTCTACATCGCCGGCCTGGGACTTGCCCGCGGCTACCTCGACCAACCCGCCTTGACGGCGACGCGATTCGTGGCAGCGCCGTTCGGCCCGGCCGGCACCCGCATGTACCGGACCGGTGACTTGGTTCGGTGGACGCCGCTCGAGACGATCGAATACGTTGGACGCTCCGATCACCAGGTGAAAGTGCGCGGATTCCGCATCGAACTGGGCGAGATCGACTCCGTCCTCAGCACTTACCCCGGCGTCGAGTTCGCGGTCACCGTGGGCGTCGACGCAGCTTCCGGTGAGACGATGTTGGCGTCGTACGTAGTGCTCGGTGCCGATGCGGTCGAGATGGACGAGTTGCTGAACCATGCGCGCCGCTCACTGCCCGCCTTCATGGTGCCGTCGGCGATCACCCCGATCGATCACGTACCGCTGACCCCCGTCGGGAAGCTCGACCGATCGGCATTGCCGGCGCCGACACTGCGTTCGTCCGAGCGAAGTGTCGAGCCGCTGACGACCGCGACCGAACTCCAGGTTGCCGGCGTCGTGGCGGAACTGCTGGGTATCGAACAGATCGGTGCGTCGGACAGTTTCTTCGAACTCGGTGGCAACTCACTGCTCGCCACCAGACTTGTCCAGCGACTCGGCGAGTCGTTGGGCAGGCAGGTACCTGTCCGAATGCTGTTCGAGCACCCCGAAATTCGGGAACTTGCCACCGCGCTCGACACATCCGCCGGGGCGAAGGCGCTACCACCGATCACCGCCGTAGACCGCCCCGAGCGAATTCCGCTGTCCTACGCGCAAGCACGCATCTGGTTCCTCAACCAGATGGATCCCGGCTCACCCGCGTACAACGTCCCTGCTGCGATCTCCCTCGACGGTGCACTCGACGTCCCGGCCCTCGAAGCTGCTGTCCTCGACGTGATCGAAAGACACGAAATCCTGCGCACGGTGTTCCCCGACTCCGACTCCGGCCCGCACCAGGTGATCCAGGATGCATTCACCTCGCTCGAGTACGGAAATGCGGACACCCGTGAACCGGCAGAGCTCGCCAGAGAATTCGCGTCGCGTGGATTCGACATCACGACCCAAGCTCCCGTTCGCGCGCTCCTGCTCGAATCGACGCCGCAGCACCACACACTTGTCATCGTGATCCACCACATCGCGGCGGACGGATGGTCGATCGCGCCGTTGATGAAGGACGTGCTCACCGCCTACGTCGCGAGAAGTTCGGGACACGCTCCCGAGTTCACCGCGCTCGAGGTGCATTACGCGGACTTCGCCATCTGGCAGCGGGAAGCGCTGGGCGCGGTGAACGAATCCGCGAGCGTGCTCGGGGCACAGGCGTCGTATTGGCGGGAGACGTTGCGGGGCGCACCTGAATTGATCGACCTTCCGAGCGATCGAGCGCGCCCGCTCACTCAGTCGTTGAGCGGTGCCCACACCGCGGTCTCGCTTCCGGCGCACACCCGGATCGCGGTCGAGGCGGTTGCTGGAGCCAATGCGGCGACGCCGTTCATGGTGCTGCACGCTGCCTATGCCGTCCTGCTGTCCAGGCTGAGTCGAAGCACCGACATCGTGATCGGATCTCCGGTCGCCGGGCGAGGACACCGAGTTCTCGACGACCTCGTGGGAATGTTCGTGGGCACGGTCGGACTGCGCACGACGGTCGATCCCGGGTCGACGTTCGTCGACGTTCTGCGTACTGTCCGCTCCGTCGATCTCGACGCCTTCGCCCACGCGGACATTCCGTTCGAGCAGGTCGTGGACGTGGTGGCGCCGACCCGGAGCACCGACCGTCATCCGGTGTTCCAGACGATGATCTCGTTCCACGGCGCCCACCCGACGACGTGGGACCTGCCTGGACTTGCCGTTCGTGCCCACGAGATCACACCGGACATCGCCAAGTACGACCTGCAGTTCACCGTTGTCGAACAGACCGCGGAGGAAGGCGGCGGCTACGAGGCCTCCCTCACCTACGCGAAGGATCTCTTCGACACCGATACGGCGGAGTCGTTTGCAGTGATGCTGGAAACGATCGTCGAGACACTGACTGCCCAGCCCTCCGCCGTCGTCGGTGACGTGGATCTTGCGGGACGTCGCCTGCGTGCGTTGCCCGGACGTC
Source organism: Rhodococcus sp. MPR-R1B (assembly GCF_058793255.1). NCBI lineage: Bacteria > Bacillati > Actinomycetota > Actinomycetes > Mycobacteriales > Nocardiaceae > Rhodococcus > Rhodococcus sp. MPR-R1B. Next base: position 224,130 of record NZ_JBXAFO010000011.1, on the reverse strand, counting down.
CGGCCGGCGATGCTTTGACCTTGCCGGAGTTGCTGCTTCGCGGCGCTGCCGATCCGCACGCTCCGGCAATCGTCGACGTCGCCACATCCGTCACGCTCACGTACGGCGAACTCGACCGACGCTCCGACGCTATGGCGTTTGCGTTGATCGCTCGCGGAATAGCGCCGGAAATGATTGTGGCACTGGCGCTTCCGAGGTCGGCTGACTATGTGATCGCGCTCTGGGCCGTAGCGAAAGCCGGCGGAGTGTTTCTTCCCGTGGATCCGGCGTACCCCGCCGAGCGGATCGAGCACATGCTCACCGACAGTGGAGCGGTACTCGGTATCACCAGGGGCGAGTATGCGGCCGACCTTCCTGGCGTCACATCGTGGATCGAGTTGGATGCGATCGAATTCACCACCGAAATCGAGGCAGTCCATTCCGAGACACTGCCGGACGCGCCACTCGAGTTCGACAACCCGGCCTACTTGATCTACACCTCGGGCTCGACAGGAAAACCCAAGGGCGTGTTGGTCACTCACGCGGGACTGGCAGCGTTTGCCGACGAACAGCGGGAGCGTTTCGGCGTCACCGCGCACTCTCGCGCTCTGAGCTTCGCCTCGACGAGCTTCGACGCGTCGGTTCTCGAGCTCCTTCTGGCTTTCGGCGCCGGCGCAACGATGGTGATAGCGCCGCCGACAGTTCTCGGCGGTGTCGAATTGCACGAACTGCTCGACGAGCAGACGATCACCCATGCTTTCGTGACTCCAGCCGCCTTGGCGACTGTCGATCCCGCCGGGCTCGACCATCTCGAAGCCGTCGTCGTCGGCGGCGACGCCTGTTCCGCCGACCTCGTATCTCGGTGGGCACCGGGGCGCCGAATGTTCAACGCGTACGGCCCGACCGAGGCCACCGTCGCAGTCACCATCAGTGATTCGCTGGTCGCGGGGGAGCCTGTGACGATCGGCGGCCCGATCCGCGGCGTGGACGCGATGATTCTCGATTCCCGACTGCACTCGGTTCCCGGCCAGGTCGTCGGTGAGCTCTACGTCAGCGGCGACGGTCTCGCCCGCGGGTACCTCGGCAACCCCGCACTCACAGCCGCGCGCTTCGTCGCCGACCCGCATGGACCCGAAGGCGCTCGGATGTACCGCACCGGGGATCTTGTGCGCGAAGATCGCTCAGGGGCACTGATCTACCTCGGACGCGCAGACCACCAGGTCAAGATCCGAGGGTTCCGAATCGAACTCGGAGAAATCGACGCGGTGCTGGCAGCGGAAGCGTCCGTGCATTCGGCTGTCAGCGTCGTCGTCGGGGAGGGCGTCGACGCTCGGATCGTCGCGTACGTCGTCCCGGCACATGCGGAATTCGACGCCGCCGCGCTGCGCCGTCACGCAGGTATATCGCTGCCTGCGCACATGATCCCGTCCGCTGTTGTCGTGATCGGCGCAGTCCCGACCACACCGGCGGGCAAGCTCGATCGCAGCGCTCTGCCTGCTCCCAACTGGGAGTCGCCGAGTGGACGCAGTCCGGAAGGCAGCGACGAGATCGCGATCTGCGCTGCTTTCGCGGAGGTACTCGATCTGGCCGACGTAGACACGTACGCCGATTCGAGTTTCTTCGAACTCGGCGGCAACTCACTCATGGCAACGCGTTTGGTCGCTGCCATCAAAGAACGCACCAGCATGACCGTCCCCGTCGCGTGGATATTCTCCGACCCGACTCCGGAGGCATTGGCGCGCAGACTCTTCGAACTCGAGGCAACAGTTGTGACAAGTGACGCGGATACCTCCGCACTTGCGGTAGTCCTGCCACTACGTCCGGAAGGCCGCGCCGAGCCACTGTTCTGCATCCATCCGGCCGTCGGATTGGCCTGGTGCTACGGAGCGCTCGATCGCTACGTCGACTCCAGCCGGCCGCTCTACGGCCTGCAGTCGCCGGTCCTGACGGACTCCGAATTTCGGGCGGAGCTGATCGAGGACTTCGCGGCGCGGTACGTCGAGGAAATTCGCGGAGTTCAGCCGCACGGTCCGTATCACCTGCTGGGGTGGTCGATCGGCGGATTGATCGCTCACGCGGCGGCGGTGCAGTTGCAAGCCGCGGGTGAGAGCGTCGCCGACCTGATTCTGCTCGACAGCTTCGTTCTCGAAGACCCGACGATGGCGGGCGCGCAGCCTTCTCTCGCCGAACTGATCGGCGGGTTGGGGATCTCGGTCCCGGACACCGGCGTGCGTGATCTGACACCCGAGGACGCCGAAGCACTCTTGCGCGAAGCCATCGGCGATCACCCTTTGGTCTCGAGCGATCGGATCGAGCGACTGTTCGAGGAATACTCCGCCGGCGCCGAACTGGCTCACCGATACCGCCCGGGCAAGTTCGTGGGCGATCTGCTGTTCTTCTCGGCAAACGCCGACACCTTCGACCCGCTGCGAACCGCGTCGGCGTGGCGACCGTTCGTCTCCGGGGTGATCATCGACCGTCCGGTGCCCACGTCACACGCCGAAATGTTCACCGAGGCAGGTCTGGAGGCGATCGGACCCGTGATCAACCTTGCGGTCGGAACGGGTCGTCACGCGGCCCCGGACGTCGACGCTGAGTTGGACGCTCTGATCGAGGTCCAAGACGTGCGCGGCTGACTCAGGCTCGTTTCTTCCTCGGTGTGGTCGACTTCGACGAGCCGGCCTTGGAGGCGTTCGACTTCGCTTCGTCCACACTGCGCTGCAGTGCGGCAACCAGGTCGACCACCTCCGCATCGGTGCCCTCTTGGTCGACCTCGGCGGCGGGGATGACCTTCTTGCCGCCGTTCTCGATCATCTCGTCGAGCAACTGCCGCAGTTGGAGCTGGTAGTCGTCGGTGAACTCGGTCGGATCGAAATCGCCCGCCATGCTCTCGACGAGCGTCTGCGCCATCTTCAGTTCCTTGGCCTTCGGCTTCTCCACGTCGTCGAGCGAAGGGAACTCTGCTGCGCGAACTTCGTCGGGCCACAGCAACGTCTGGATCACCAGGACGCCGTCGCGAGCGCGCATCGCGGCCAGGCGCGTCTTCTGTCGCAGCGTGAAATGCACCAGTGCCGTTCGATCACTCTCGGTGAGCACAGTCGAAAGCAGGACGTACGCCTTCGGCGACGCCGAATCGGGTTCGAGGAAGTAACTCTTCTCGAACAAGATCGGATCGATCTGATCGTTCGGCACGAATTCCAGCACCGGAATCTCGTGCTTCTCCGCGGCCGGGAGTTTGTTGAAGTCCTCGTCGCTCAAGATGACGCGCGATCCGTCTTCCGAGTCGTACGCCTTGTCGATGTCCGCGAACTGAACCGTGTTTCCGCACTCGGAACACACACGGTTGTACTTGATGCGGCCACCGTCTTTTGCATGGACCTGGTGAAATCGGATGTCGTGGTCCTCGGTCGCCGAGTACACCTTGACCGGGACGTTGACCAGACCGAAGGCTATCGAGCCTTTCCAAATCGAGCGCATGCCTCCCATGATGGTCGCCGCCGGCCGTTTACGCGAGGCAAACGATCACGGTTGATCCCGAACCGTTGCGTGTGGATGGGTCGGTTCGGGGCGTATCGAGCGGGTATCCGCTTCGAGAACCCGACTCGCACACCTGGGGGGACGCTCCGATGAGAATCCGAACCTACCGTCGACGCGTTACCGCGGCGCTGGCGATTTCACTGGTTTCGTTGCTGTTGGCTCCTTGGCATGCGGGCGCGGATCCGGCCCGTACCGTCCGGATCACTGTTCATTCGGAAGCGATGGACCGCGACATACCTCTCGAGGTGATCCTCCCCGCCGACACCAGTGCGCCACGCCCAACGCTGTATCTGCTCAACGGTGCCGGTGGCGGCGAGGACAGTGCAACGTGGGAAGGACGGACCGATGTCCTGGATTTCTTCGCCGACAAGAACGTCAACGTCGTGACGCCGCTGGAAGGAGCGTTCAGCTACTACACCGACTGGCAGAAAGACGATCCCGTACTCGGGCGCAACAAGTGGCAGACGTTCCTCACTCGCGAACTGCCGCCCGTCATCGATGCGCAGTTCGGTACCAACGGGGTCAACTCCATCGCGGCGATTTCGATGACGGCGACGTCGGTACTCAATCTCGCGATCTCGGCACCAGGGCTCTACCGGAGTGTCGGGGCCTACAGCGGGTGCGCGGAGACTTCCACCCAGCCGGGTCAGGACTATGTGCGGTTGGTGGTCGGCGCGCGGGGTGGCGCTGATCCGACAAACATGTGGGGACCGTTCGACGGTCCGGGGTGGCGCGAGAACGATCCGGTCGTGAACGCGGAGAAGTTGCGGGGGACCGCACTGTACGTTTCCACCGGATCCGGGCTGCCAGGTCCGCACGACAACCTTCAGGCACCCGATGTGAACGGAAATCCCGGAGCCCTCCTTAATCAGATCGTCGTCGGCGGCATCATCGAATCCGCGGTCAACGGGTGCACGCACGGCTTGGCGGACCGACTGAACGCACTGGGCATCCCCGCGACCTTCGACTTCAAGCCGACCGGAACCCACTCGTGGGGCTACTGGCAGGACGACCTACACAATTCCTGGCCGATGATCGCCGGCTCGATAGGAGCGCAGTAGTCGGTCCGGAGTGCTCACCTCAGAAACGGCGCGCGCATCAACGTCTTTCGGACGTGCCACGGTGACGATCGGAACAGGGTTGCCATCACCTTCGCCGTCGCGGACGCGTCCCGCCGATCGGACAGGTAGGACCGCTGAGCCTCGACCGGTAGATCGAAGAACGTGTCGAAGAATGTCGCGACCTCTCCCGAGCCGAGGGTGAGAAGTGCGTTCAGGCCAACGCGGCGAAGGGCAGACACCGCCTTGGCCGACCGCGGCCAGAGCGCCGCGTTGGGATCTCCACCGTCGGCGATTGCTTTGGCGACAGCGTCTGCCTCGGCGAGTGACGAGGCAACGCTGTATCCGGTTCCCGGATGCATCAGACCGCCTCGCCCGCCGAAACGGAGGACACCGTCGGGGAACGAGTACTTCGGGCCTTCGACCGCAAAACGGACTCGCTCGACCGGTGCGTCGTCGGGGACTCCGCAGCCCCGATTGTGAAGTCGGTTGCGCAATCGCGCTTCGAGTTCGCGCAACCCCAACGCCGGCCGGCCGACGAGGCAGGTCTCCTCGAGGAGAACTCGCTCGTCATCGAGTGGGACCGCATAGAGGAACGACGGGGCGTCGGCGTCGGAGGCGCCGTTGTCTGTTCGCCAGTCCATGAACCAGGCTTCGCCACCACTAAGAATCGGATCGGCCAGAGCGCGGTCGACGATCACTCCGAAGGCGGTCTGCTGGGCGGTTGTCACCGTCAGTTCGGTACCCCGGGCGTCGATGACGACGGATCCTGTCAGCTGCGATCCGTCCACGCACAGGACTGCGGTAGGGGACAGTGTTTGAGCACGCAAGGCTCTGAACTGTACGGATGTGCCCGAGAGAAATGATTGCAGTAAAGATGTATTCAATACGCAATATGTGCGATCGAGCGTTTTCTGTCTGCGGGTCCACACGCTCGGGCGTTCGATCCGGCTTGCGATCACATCGACCGGCAGCCACGACGGCAGCTCGTCAGCCCACGCCGAATAGGTCGGCGTCCACACCCGATGGGGATGCGGATCGACAACGACGACGGTGAGTTGCCGGGCGATACAGCGGGTGGCGAGTGCCCGCCCGGCCGGGCCGCCACCGACGATCACCACGTCGGCGGTGGAGTTGTCTGTGCTCACGACCGGCGCACTACATCGATCCCGTTGCGAGCAGACCGCCGTCGACCCGGACCGTTTCGCCCGTGATCCACGCCGCCGCGTCGGAGACGAGGAAGCCGACCAAGCCGGCAACGTCCTCGGGGGTGCCGAGCCGCTTCATCGGGTAGCCCGCCGACGCCTTGTCCTCGCCGGCAGCGACCAGGGCTGCCGCGAACTGCGTCTTGACGATCCCGGGAGCTACGGCGTTGACACGAATCTTCGGTCCCAGTTGCCAGGCCAGTTCTTCCGTCAGGCGGATGAGCGCAGCCTTCGACGCGCCGTACGCCGCGATGACGCCCGTCGACCGGATCCCGGCCACACTTGCCAGGTTCACGACGGCTCCACCGTGTTCGCCCATCCATGCCCGATGTGCTTGTTGGACGTAACCGAGGGCGGCAACCACATTCACGTCGAAGATCTTGCGCACGGCGTCGAGGTCCGCTTCCATGAGCGAACCGAAGACGGGGTTGATTCCGGTGTTGTTGACCAGAATGTCGAGTGAACCGAATTCGGACACGGCGCGGTCGACGGCACCGGAGCGGGCTTCGGCATCGGCTGCGTTGCCCGCGAATGCGACGACCTTTCCGCCGTGCCCCAGAGCGGACAGCTCGGATGCGGCGGCCTGGAGGGGCTCCGGCTTGCGGGCTGTGATCAAGACGTCGGCACCGCGAGCGAGGAGTTCGGCGGCGACAGCTTTGCCGATTCCGCGACTTGCGCCGGTGACGATGGCGGCACGGCCTTCGAGGTCGCAAGGACGAGTGCTGTTTTCGCTAGTCATGTCCCGAACGTTAGCGGACTCACACGCTGCTGGTCGGAACGACCGTCAGGTCACGGTAAAATCGGTAGTTCTTGTGTCTGTAGTCAGGCATTGTTTACCCGTATTCGTCGTTTTTCCTGAGGAGTTTGCTTGATTACCGCCACTGACCTCGAAGTTCGTGCCGGTGTCCGCACCCTTCTCACGGCTCCCGGGCCTTCGTTGCGCATCCAGCCGGGCGACCGGATCGGACTCGTCGGACGTAACGGAGCCGGAAAGACGACCACACTGCGCATCCTCGCCGGCGAAGGTGAGGCATATGCGGGAAGCGTCGTACGTACCGGTGAACTCGGATACCTCCCGCAGGACCCCAAAGAGGGCGACCTGAGCGTCCTCGCCAAGGACCGGGTTCTCTCCGCACGTGGCCTCGACACGATGCTCCGCGAGATGGAGAAGCAGCAGATTCTGATGGGCGAGGTGCTCGATCAGGAATCGCAGGACCGCGCGGTCAAGAAGTACGGTCAGCTCGAGGATCGGTTCTCGGCCCTCGGCGGATACGAAGCCGAGAGTGAAGCCGCACGCATCACCAGCAGCCTCGGTCTCGAAGACCGCATTCTCGGGCAGCCGCTCAGCACGCTTTCCGGCGGTCAGCGTCGTCGCGTCGAATTGGCGCGCATCCTCTTCGCCGCCTCCGACGGCAGCGGTGCCCGCTCGGACACGACTCTGCTGCTCGACGAGCCCACCAACCACCTCGACGCCGACTCCATCACCTGGCTGCGTGGCTTCCTCCAGAACCACGAGGGTGGACTGGTGGTCATCAGCCACGACGTCGACCTGCTCAACGACGTCGTCAACCGCGTGTGGTTCCTCGACGCCGTCCGCGGTGAGGCCGACGTCTACAACATGAACTGGAAGAAGTACCTCGACGCTCGTGCCACGGACGAGCAGCGTCGTCGCCGCGAGCGCGCCAACGCCGAGAAGAAGGCCGGTGCGCTGCGGATTCAGGCCGCCAAGATGGGCGCAAAGGCAACCAAGGCCGTCGCGGCTCAGAACATGGCCAAGCGAGCCGACAAATTGATGGCGAACCTCGATGCCGAACGTGTCTCGGACAAGGTTGCGCGGATTCGTTTCCCCGAACCCGCCGCTTGTGGCAAGACTCCGCTGATGGGCAAGAACCTCACCAAGGTGTACGGCTCGCTCGAGATCTTCACCGGTGTCGATCTCGCGATCGATCGTGGGTCTCGTGTGGTGATCCTCGGACTCAACGGTGCAGGTAAGACCACACTGCTCCGCATCCTCGCGGGCGCGGAGAAAGCGGACGCTGGTGAGCTGATCGCCGGTCACGGACTCAAGGTCGGCTACTTCGCTCAGGAGCACGACACCCTCGACGACGACGCGTCCGTGTGGGAGAACATCCGCCACGCCGCGCCGGACACAGGGGAGCAGGAACTGCGTTCGCTGCTCGGTGCCTTCATGTTCACCGGCCCGCAGCTCGAACAGCCTGCCGGAACGCTCTCGGGTGGTGAGAAGACGCGTCTGGCTCTGGCCGGTCTGGTGTCGTCCGCTGCCAACGTTCTGCTTCTTGACGAGCCCACCAACAACCTGGACCCGATCTCACGCGAGCAGGTGCTCGACGCGCTCCGCAGCTACACCGGTGCCGTCGTCCTGGTCACCCACGATCCGGGTGCTGCCGAGGCCCTCAACCCTGAGCGAGTCATCCTCCTGCCCGACGGCAACGAGGACCACTGGTCGCAGGAGTACCTCGAGCTGATCCAGCTCGCCTAACCCCCTGTGCGCCTTTTTGGTAGTGGGAACTACCAAAAAGGCGCACAGGGGCGAAGCCCCTCAATCTCTCCGCCGCACCGATTCCTCGACCAGATCGAGAACCGCTGACAGGTTGTCGACGCCGTGGCCGGAGGCGATTCTCGCGACCAGGCCGTCCATCACCAGATCCAGATACCCGATCAGAATTTCGGTGGGGACGTCGTCACGGAGCCGACCGGCCGATTTCTGTCTGGCGAGGCGCGCACTGGTCGCTTCCGTCAGTTCTACGGAGCGCTGCGACCACTTCTCGCGGAAATCGGCGTCGTTGCGCAGTCGACGCGCTATCTCCAGTCGCGTTCCCAGCCAATCGAATTGGTCGGGCTGCGCGAGCATGTCCCGCATGACCTGGACGAGGCCCTCTTCGGCGACGACATCTGCCATCCGGCTCGCATCCTCGCTTGCGAGAGCGAGGAACAGGCCGTCCTTGTCCTTGAAGTGATGGAAGATCGCTCCGCGGGACAAACCGGTGACTTCTTCGAGACGGCGAACTGTGGCGCCGTCGTAGCCGTATTCCGCAAAGCAGCGGCGGGCGCCGTCAAGGATCTGACTGCGCCGTGCCGCGAGATGGTCTTCACTGACCTTGGGCACGGGCATCCCTCCTTTGTCGGGTTGCCTGTGAACACTTTCGGCCGTAGGCGCTGAATGTCGACTCAGTGCACAAAGCGCTCACGACCACCGATGAAACCTGGTTCGCCTTCCGGCGAAAGTGGTCGTGAGCGCTTTGTGACCCGTCAGGGGCCGAAAGTGCTCACAGGCACGTAGTGCCTACTAGCCGCGGATCATGTTGCGAAGCACGTACTGCAGGATGCCACCGTTGCGGTAGTAATCCGCTTCGCCGGGGGTGTCGATGCGTACGACTGCGTCGAACACGACCTTCTCGCCGTTCTCGCGCGTCGCCGTGACCTTCATGGTCTTCGGGGTGACGCCCTCGTTGAGCTTCTCGACACCTTCGATGTCGAAGGTCTCGGTGCCGTCGAGCTTGAGCGAACCTGCGGACTCGCCGACCGGGAACTGCAGCGGGACAACGCCCATGCCGATCAGGTTGGAGCGGTGGATGCGCTCGAACGACTCGGTGATGACGGCCTTGACGCCGAGCAGGCTCGTGCCCTTGGCTGCCCAGTCACGCGAGGATCCGGAGCCGTACTCCTTGCCGCCCAGGACGACCAGCGGGATGCCGGCTGCCTGGTAGTTCTGCGACGCGTCGTAGATGAATGCCTGCGGTGCGCCTTCCTGCGTGAAGTCGCGGGTGTAACCACCGGAGACGTCGTCGAGGAGCTGGTTGCGCAGACGGATGTTCGCGAACGTTCCGCGAATCATGACCTCGTGGTTACCGCGACGCGAGCCGAGCGAGTTGTAATCCGCACGCTCGACGCCATGGGAGTCGAGGTACTGCGCAGCGGGGGTACCGACCTTGATCGGACCTGCCGGGCTGATGTGGTCGGTGGTGACCGAGTCGCCGAGCAGTGCGAGGACGCGAGCGCCCTTGATGTCCTTGACCGGAGCCGGATCCATCGTCATGCCGTCGAAGTAAGGTGGCTTCCGCACGTAGGTGGAGTTCTCGTCCCACTCGAAGGTGTCACCCTTCGGGGTTTCGAGGTTCTGCCAGCGGCTGTCGCCCGCAAAGATGGTGGCGTACGACTTGCGGAACATGTCCTGGTCGATCGAGGACTTGATCGTCTCTTCGATTTCCTGCGTGGACGGCCAGATGTCCTTGAGGTAGACGGGGTTTCCGTCGGTGTCGTTACCGAGCGAATCGGTCTCGAAGTCGAAGTCCATGGTTCCGGCGAGGCCGTAGGCAATCACGAGCGGCGGGGAAGCCAGGTAGTTCATCTTGACGTCGGGGGAGATACGTCCCTCGAAGTTACGGTTACCCGAGAGCACCGCGGTGACCGAGAGGTCGTTGTCGTTGATCGCCTTCGAGACTGCCTCGGGCAGCGGTCCGGTGTTACCGATGCACGTGGTGCAGCCGTAACCACCGAGGTAGTAACCGAGCTTCTCGAGGTACGGCCACAGGCCGGCCTTCTCGTAGTAGTCGGTGACGACCTGCGAACCGGGAGCCATGTTGGTCTTGACCCACGGCTTGGTGGACAGGCCCTTCTCGACGGCGTTGCGTGCGAGCAGTGCAGCGCCGAGCATGACCGACGGGTTGGACGTGTTGGTGCAGGAGGTGATACCTGCAACGACGACGGCGCCGTGGTCGAGAACGAACTCACCGGCGTCGGACTTGACGACGACCGGCTTGCTCGGACGGCCTTCTGCACCGTTGGCAGCAGAGAGAACGTCGACCGCTCCGTCGTCGGCAAACGACAGAACCGCGGGATCGGAAGCCGGGAAGGACTCTTCGACGGCCTCGTCGAGCTGGGTGTGCTCGGTCGGGTGGTTCTCTTCCACGTAGTTGTGGATGTCCTTGCGGAACGCAGTCTTGGACTCCGACAACAGGATTCGGTCCTGCGGGCGCTTCGGGCCGGCGATCGAGGGAACAACGGTTCCCAGATCCAGCTCGATGTACTCCGAGAAGACGGGTTCCTTGTCGGGGTTGTGCCACAGGCCCTGTTCCTTGGCGTACGCCTCGACGAGAGCGAGCTGCTCGTCGCTGCGGCCGGTGAGGCGCAGGTATTCGATGGTCTCGGCGTCGATCGGGAAGATCGCTGCGGTGGAACCGAATTCGGGGCTCATGTTGCCCAGCGTCGCGCGGTTCGCGAGCGGAACCTCGGCAACACCGTTGCCGTAGAACTCGACGAACTTGCCGACGACGCCGTGCTTACGGAGCATCTCGGTGGCGGTGAGCACGACGTCGGTTGCGGTGACGCCGGGCTTGATCTCACCGGAGAGCTTGAAGCCGACGACGCGGGGGATCAGCATGGAGACGGGCTGGCCGAGCATTGCTGCCTCGGCCTCGATGCCGCCGACGCCCCAGCCGAGCACGCCGAGGCCGTTGACCATCGTGGTGTGCGAGTCGGTGCCGACACAGGTGTCGGGGTATGCCTGTCCGTTACGCGACATGACGGTGGGTGCCAGGTACTCGATGTTGACCTGGTGAACGATGCCCATTCCCGGGGGGACGACCTTGAAGTCGTCGAATGCGCCCTGGCCCCAACGGAGGAACTGGTAACGCTCGCCGTTGCGCTCGTATTCGAGGTCGACGTTGCGCTCGAGTGCGTCGGCCTGGCCGAAGACGTCGAGGATGACCGAGTGGTCGATGACCATGTCGGCGGGGGAGAGCGGGTTGACCTTGTTCGGGTCGCCACCGAGGGTGGTGACGGCCTCACGCATGGTGGCGAGGTCGACGATGCAAGGAACGCCGGTGAAGTCCTGCATGATCACGCGGGCAGGCGTGAACTGGATTTCGATGCTCGGCTCGGCTGAGGGATCCCAGCTTGCGATTGCGCGGATGTGATCCGCGGTGATGTTGGCGCCGTCTTCGGTGCGGAGAAGGTTCTCGGCGAGAACCTTCAAGGAATAGGGCAATTTCTCGGTGCCGGGGACGGCCGAGAGGCGGAAGATCTCGTAAGAGTTCTCACCGACCTCGAGGGTTCCCTTGGCTCCGAATGAATCGATACTGGTGCTCACGTCTGCTCCACTCGTCTATGAGGGTCGCTACCGACGGGGCTGTGTCGGCAGCTGAAGCGAGGTACTTCGGCCGGGAAGATCCTCCGTAGCTCACGCCAATCGCACAGTTCGCGTGAGAACTGTCCGAACATCGGAGCTGCAGTAGAACCTGTCCTGACCGGTGGTACCTCTTGGTCCAAGTCTAACAGTACGCTTGTCCTGTGAGAATTCAGGGCAAGTTGACCGAAACAATCTTCATGCAGACTGCGGGCCTGCGCAACGCAGGCTTGGCTGGGTGACCGCACCCACAGCTACCGCTCGGGCGGCACGCGCGGCGGTTGTGTGTGACGCCTGGTGGCAGTCGACCTGAAGTAGGGTGCATGCAGGCCCGTCGCGGGTCGGCCGCCGAAAAACGACCTCGGAAGAACTCCCCGCATCTCAGCGGTGGACGGAATCCGAACAGCACCCGGATGAGAGATGTCTGCTCCTACAAATCACGCTTTTGCGCCTGTGCACGTGAAGTCCCCGTTGCACGTCGCTGTTCCGTCGGACGTCGATCTCGACGACGTGCTCGCGGACATTTCGACGGACGGCGTCTCCGCCCCCGCGGATGATGTTGCGGGGCTGACCGCGGTGGTGACCGACGCTCGTGAACGTGGTGTCGACTTGAGCGTCGTAGTAGTCGACGCAAATCCGGGCCGGCCGTCCGATCTTCGAGACCTGGCCACGACGGTCGGCAAAACAGAAGGCGGAACGGTTCTCGTTCTGAGCCCTGACTGGATGGGTAGCTACAGCGATTCGATCAGTCGAGTGCAGCTCGAAACTGCACAGGACCGATCTTTCGGCGAAAGCGCAAGCGTGACCGCGGACCGCTTCTCGCACGAGATCGTGGCGCCAGGTCCGCCGTGGACGCTTTACACGGTCCTTGTCATCGCAGTGGTGGCGGTTATTGCCGGAATTACCTTTGCCGTCAAGTGGCGGCGAGAGCCAGAAAACGCGCAAACCAGACATATCGCCTCGACTTCGGAAACACCAGCACCATCCGACCACCGGGCCGATTCCGTCTGACCTTGGTCCTCTTGCGAGATTTTCAGTAACTCGTCGAAAACAGGTACTCACTGCTGTTTGCGGTGAGTACCTGCCCTTTTTGGTGCCTGCATGCCATTCGACCAGCTCAAATACCGTTTGTGTTATTTGTGGCTAAAGTTTCCAAAGAGCGCTTGAGTGTCGTACGGTACAACTGGCACTTTTTGGGGAAGAAGTGTCGCAGACAGGCTGATGTTGTTCGACGCGTACTTGTCGGTTGCCTCGTTCTCGAGGTGTCGACGGTGGCGTTCGTACGGCACGTCCAGGTCGACGAGCAGCTCTCGGGCTGTGGCCGACCGGTGCTTGGTCTGCGCATTCCCTCCCCGCACGGATCGGCGACCCAGCGGGCCGTGGCGTTACACGCGAGGGAGAGTTATTTGTGAGGCAAGTAACACGTGGCGGCGAGTCCCGTCGTGGTCCTTCCCGTAAATCGATGCGCCTGGCGCAACTGGTCATCGGATTCGGCGTCGTCGGATCCCTGATCGTCGGGACGCCGGCCATGTCCTCGGCCGTACCGCCACCGCCGCCGAATCCGAGTGACTCGGATATCGCCGCGGCAGATTCGCAGGTCTCGTCGAGCGTCGGCACCGTCAGCGCGCTCATCAATCAAGTCGCATCGGCAAACGAACAGTTGTCGGCACTCGACAACGAAGTTGCGATCAAGCGTGAAGACGTCAACAAGACTCTCGTGGATCTGCAGAACGCTCGCGGCGCCGCAGACTCCGCAGCGCAGGCCGTCGGAGTCACGAAACAAGCTCTGAAGGACGCGTCGGCGCAGATCGAGGTCGCTCAGACGGACTTCGACAAGTACGCACGCTCGAGCTACGTCAAGGGCACCAATACTGCGTCGATCTCGTCGTTCCTCGACGCCAAGGGTCCTGGCGACGTTCTCGACCGCGCGCAGGTCCTCAAGCTTCTCGCCAATACGCAGAGTGCAGTGCTCGACGGTCTCCAGCGAGCACGTACCGAGCAGGCGAACAAGGATTCCGCGACCCGCCAGGCCAAGCAGCAGGCCGATGCCGCCGCCGAGGTCGCCGCGCAGCTGAAGGATCTGGCGGAGCAGGCGATTCAGATCGCGCGCAACGCTCTCGATCAGCAGGTAGCCAAGAAGGCCGCGATCGAAGCCGAGCGCAACTCTGCCCAGGCTCAGCTCGACGCCGCCCGCAACGCCGTCGCCGGCTTGCAGGGTCAACGCCAGGCATACGCGACCTGGGACGAACAGCGCCGTGCCGAGGAAGCTCATCAGAAGGCTCTCGAAGCCGCGGCCAAGGAAGCGGCCGCTCAGGCCGCCGCCCGTGCCGCAGCCGACCAGGCAGCCAAGGATCGAGCTGCCGCACTGGCAGCGGCCCAGCGTCCGCACACCGCGGTCGAAGACCCGACTCCGACCGTCATCCCGGACGACGACGACACCTGGACTGACGAAGAAACAGGGACGGACGAGGAAACAGGCACGGACGAAGAGACCGGCACCGACGAGGAAACGGTCACGACGCCCAAGCCCACCACCCCGAAGCCGACGACGCCGAAACCCACCACTCCGAAGCCTTCCGTTACCGGAAGCGCTGCAATCGAATCCGTCATCGACCGCGGAATGTCTCAGCTAGGCGTGCAGTATGCCTGGGGCGGCGGCGACGAGAACGGACCGACGCGAGGCATCCGTGACGGCGGCGTCGCTGACAGTTACGGCGACTTCAACAAGGTCGGGTTCGACTGCTCCGGCTTGATGATTTATGCCTTTGCCGGCATCGGGATCTCGCTGCCGCACTACACCGGCTACCAGTACACCGCAGGCACTCAGGTTCCGTCTTCGGAGATGAAGCGCGGCGACATGATCTTCTACGGCCCCAACGCCAGCCAACACGTGGCGCTCTACCTCGGTAACGGTCAGATGCTCGAGGCACCACAATCCGGTTCGAGTGTCATGGTCTCACCGGTTCGGTGGGGCGGAATGACGCCGTACGCCGTCCGACTGGTGTCCTGACCGTCAGAGGAAATGCCGCTGACACCCGCATTGTCAGGGAAGTATCAAGTTCCCGACGTGGTGTTACGGCATCGAGCGCAACTACCTGGAATAGTTGACGGGGAACACGTTACTGTCGGTACTTTTCTAGGTGAAAGCGATGGATTCTTGGTGACCTCACGTGAAGATTCGGTCGGAACGGTCGACGTAAGCAAGGCGAGTGGAAGTGCGGACGGAGCAGCACCTTCCCTGGCAGCCGACGTTCAGACCTTGGAACGAGCGATTTACGAGGTCAAGCGAGTCATCGTCGGGCAGGACCGGCTTGTCGAGCGCATTCTCGTCGGACTTCTCGCCAAGGGGCACGTCCTCCTCGAAGGCGTACCCGGTGTCGCCAAGACGCTGGCCGTCGAGACTTTCGCGAAGGTCGTCGGCGGTTCGTTCTCCCGCGTCCAGTTCACCCCGGACTTGGTGCCCACCGACCTGATCGGCACGCGCATCTACCGTCAGGGCCGCGAGGAGTTCGACACCGAACTCGGACCCGTCGTCGCCAACTTCGTGTTGGCCGACGAGATCAACCGTGCCCCGGCCAAGGTGCAGTCCGCGCTCCTCGAGGTGATGGCAGAACGCCACGTCTCGATCGGTGGCAAGCGGTACCACATGCCCGATCCGTTCCTGGTGATGGCGACGCAGAACCCCATCGAGAACGAGGGCGTCTACCCGCTCCCCGAAGCGCAGCGCGACCGCTTCCTGTTCAAGATCCTCGTCGATTACCCGACAGTGGAGGAAGAACGCGAAATCGTCTACCGGATGGGCGTCGCGGCCCCGGAGCCGCACCAGATCCTCGGTCCGGAGGAGTTGGTCAGGCTCCAACGCGTCGCCAGCAACGTCTTCGTTCACCACGCGCTCGTCGATTACGTTGTCCGGGTCATCGCCGCTACGCGTACGCCGCGTGAAGTCGGACTCGAGGACGTCGCAGGCTGGATCGCGTACGGTGCCTCACCCCGTGCGACGCTCGGCATCATCGCCGCGTCGCGGGCCCTCGCTCTCGTCCGCGGGCGCGACTACGTAGTGCCGCAGGACGTCATCGAGGTGATCCCGGACGTGTTGCGTCACCGTCTCGTTCTTTCCTACGACGCCATGGCCGACGAGGTGACTCCCGACGCCGTCATCGCCCGGGTGCTGCAGACCGTCGGACTGCCGCAGATCGCCGCGCGGCCGGTTCCTTCCGTTCCCGGACCGCCCCAGCAGGGCGCACCGCAGGCACCGCAGTTCAACGCACCGGGCACAGCTAACCCACCGGGCACAGCTAATCCGCAGGGCAACGGCGCGCCGATCGCGACCGCTGAGACGATGAGTCGCCCGCAGTGACCGAAGGCCGCGACGGTGGCCAGGCGACACCCGCCGGATCCACCGGTTCTCCGCCGTCGTTCCGATCCGGCGAGCTCAGCGACCCCAAACTCACCGCTGCGCTGCGCACCCTCGAACTGACGGTTCGCCGCCGCCTCGACGGTGTGCTGCACGGCGATCATCTCGGCCTGATTCCCGGTCCGGGTTCGGAGCCGGGAGATGCCCGCGAGTATCAGCCGGGCGACGACGTGCGGCAGATGGACTGGTCCGTCACCGCACGGACGACGCACCCACACGTGCGTCAGTCGGTCGCAGATCGTGAGCTCGAGACGTGGCTCGTCATCGACTTGTCCGCAAGTCTCGACTTCGGGACCGCCGGATGCGAGAAGCGCGACCTGGTCGTCGCCGCAGCCGCGGCGATCACTCACCTGACCAGTTCGGGCGGTAACCGCGTCGGCGCCATCATCTCGACCGGCGCACAGACAACTCGAATTCCGGCCCGCGGTGGGCGAATTCACGCACAGGCGATGCTCCGCAAGATCGCGACGACTCCGCACGCGCCGGACGGGGTACGCGGTGATCTGGTCGGCGCGATCGAAGCGCTCAGACGCCCACAGCGTCGGCGCGGACTCGCGGTCGTCATCAGCGACTTCCTCGGACCGATCGACTGGGAACGCTCGCTGCGCGCCATTTCAGGACGGCACGACGTGCTCGGCGTCGAAGTGGTCGATCCGCGAGACCTCGAACTGCCCGACGTGGGCGACGTGGTGCTCCACGATCCCGAGTCCGGCCGGACCAGAGAATTCACCACGACGCCGCAATTGCGCGCCGACTTCGCCAGAGTCGCCGCCGAGCACCGCGTCGAGGTCAGGCAAGCTCTACGTCGTTGCGGCGCACCGCTCATGTCCCTGCACACCGATCGGGACTGGATTGCCGACGTCGTGAGATTCATCTCGGCACGCCGACACAGTTATGGTGCCGGCGCCGGAACTGGGGGCGTTCGTTCGTGAGTCTTTCTCAATTCACCGCACCGTGGTGGCTGCTGTTCCTCGCTGTCATCGCCGCGTTGGTGGTCGGTTACGTACTCGTGCAGAAGCAGCGGGCCAAGCACACACTTCGGTTCACGAACTTCGCGCTACTGGAGAAGGTCGCGCCTTCGCGGCCCGGGCGGTGGCGTCATATTCCAGCGATTCTGATGGTCGTCGCGTTGGTGTTCTTCACCGTCGCCCTTGCCGGTCCGACGGCAGACAAGAAGGTCCCGCGAAACCGTGCCACGGTGATCCTCGTGATCGACGTGTCGCTGTCGATGCAGGCCACCGACGTCGAGCCGACGCGATTGGCAGCAGCGCAGGAAGCGGCCAAGTCGTTTGCCGACGGTCTGACTCCCGGCATCAACCTCGGGTTGGTCGCATTTGCCGGGACCGCTTCGGTTCTGGTGTCGCCCACCACGAATCGTGACGCGACGAAGGTCGCCATCGACAACCTCAAGCTCAGTGAGCGAACGGCGACGGGCGAAGCGATCTTCACCTCGTTGCAGTCGATCGACACGCTGTCGGCTGTTCTCGGCGGCAGCGATCAGGCGCCACCGGCGCGCATCGTGTTGCTGTCCGACGGTAAGCAGACCGTTCCCGAGAACTCGGACGATCCGCGGGGCGGATTCACCGCTGCCCGTCAGGCCAAGGACAAGGGCGTTCCGATCTCGACCATTTCCTTCGGAACGACATATGGGCGAGTCGAGATCGAAGGAGACCGAATCCCCGTCCCGGTCGACGACGCGTCATTGAAGGAGATCGCCAACCTTTCCGGAGGAAGTTTCTTCACGGCATCGAGCCTCGAAGAACTGCGCCAGGTGTACGACACGCTCGAAGAGCAGATCGGTTTCGAGACGACACGAGGCGATGCGAGTCGACCGTGGTTGGTCCTCGGCGTCGTGTTCGCGACCGCTGGTCTGACGATTGCCCTGGTACGCAGGCAGCGTCTGCCCTGATCGAGAGCAGTTCCGAATTGTCCAAATACCGCTGGTACGCGGCCCGCAGAGAATTGATAGGTTGATCGCCATGTCTACCCCTCCCACGACAGTGGTTTCCGAACGGACCGTCACCACACCGCGCTCGGTGCTCGTCACCGGCGGTAACCGCGGAATCGGCTTGGCCGTCGCTCAGCGGCTCGCCGCAGACGGCCACAAGGTAGCCGTCACGCACCGCGGTTCCGGTGTCCCCGAAGGGTTGTTCGGCGTCGTGTGCGACGTCACCGACACCGAGTCGATCGACCGTGCATTCAAAGAGGTCGAAGCGCACCAGGGGCCGGTCGAGGTCATCGTCGCCAATGCCGGCGTCACCGATGACACACTGATCATGCGAATGAGCGAAGAACAGTTCACGAGCGTCGTCGACGCGAACCTCACCGGTACGTTCCGCCTCTCGAAGCGTGCGACCCGGTCGATGCTGCGCGCGCGTTTCGGACGGTTCATCTTCCTCGGCTCTGTGGTGGGTCTGGCAGGACAAGCCGGCCAGGTCAACTACGCAGCGTCCAAAGCAGGCATCGTCGGTATCGCTCGTTCCCTGACCAGGGAACTCGGCTCACGTTCGATCACCGCCAACGTCGTCGCTCCCGGGTTCATCGAGACCGACATGACGGCAGCACTGGGCGACGACGTCAAGGACAAGGCCACCGAGTTCATCCCGTTGCAGCGGACCGGAAAGCCGGAAGATGTTGCAGCAGTTGTCAGTTTCCTCGCCTCCGACGATTCGGCATACGTCTCGGGTGCGGTCATCCCCGTCGACGGTGGACTCGGCATGGGCCACTGATCCGCTTTTTCGCACACGCACACCTTTCTCGTACGTCTGAAATCAGGAGGACATCTCATGGGCGGCTTGCTCGAGGGTAAGACCATTCTTGTCACCGGCATCATCACCGATTCGTCGATCGCGTTCCACGTGGCCAAGGTCGCGCAGGAGCAGGGCGCAAAGGTACTGATCACCGGATTCGATCGTCTGCGCCTCATCGACCGCATCGCCCAGCGCCTGCCGCAGCCCGTGCCGCCGGCAATCTCGCTCAACGTCCAGAGCTCGGAGGATCTCGCCTCTCTCGCCGAGCGTGTGCGCGAGCTGGCTCCCGAGGGTATCGACGGCGTCGTCCACTCGATCGGCTTCGCTCCCCGCTCCTGCCTGGGAAGCCCGTTCATGGATGCGCCGTGGGAAGACGTGGCGGTCGCACTCGAGGTGTCCGCATACTCGTACAGCGCACTGGCCAAGGCCTTGCTGCCGGTGCTCAACGACAACGCGTCCATCGTCGGAATGGATTTCGATCCGGCACGCGCAATGCCCTTCTACAACTGGATGGGTGTCTCCAAGGCAACCCTCGAGGCCGTCAATCGGTACGTGGCCAAAGAGGTCGGCGTCCGCGGCATCCGCTCGAACCTGGTGTCCTCCGGCCCGATCAAGACCCTGGCCGCCAAGGCCATTGCCGGTGACAGCACCGGTCCGGGCGCGGAGTTGGACAAGCTGAACACCGCCTGGGACGGTGCTGCGCCCATCGGCTGGGACGTCGACGATCGCGAGCCGGTCGCCAAAACGGTCTGCACCGTCCTCTCGGATTGGTTGCCCGGCACGACCGCGTCGATCATCTACGTCGACGGCGGCTTCCACGCGATGGTCGGCTAGTAGCACCCCTTCTACTACGCAGGTGAGTACCCGGGTGACTCCCGCCGAACGGCATCGCGCAAGATTGAACTCATGACCGCAAGTATGGACATGCAGTTCGATGCTCTTCTCGTTTTGTCGTTCGGCGGTCCCGAAAAACCCGAAGACGTACGGCCGTTCCTCGAAAACGTCACGCGCGGTAGGGGAGTGCCACCGGAGCGGCTCGACGCCGTCGTCGAGCACTACATGCATTTCGGTGGAGTTTCGCCCATCAACGCGCTCAACCGAGACCTGATCGAACGGGTCGAAGGTGAGCTGGCAGCAGCCGGCGTGGATTTGCCCGTGTACTTCGGCAACCGCAACTGGCACCCGATGGTCGAAGACACCGTTGCCAAGATGCGCGAGGACGGTGTCCGCAACGCCGCCGTGTTCGCCACGTCGGCGTGGGGTGGTTACTCCGGATGTCGGCAGTACCACGAGGACATCGCCCGTGCCCGTGAGGCGGTCGGTGACGGCGCACCGACGCTGACAAAACTTCGCCAGTACTACGACCATCCGCTCGTCGTCGGCGCGTTCGCCGACGGTGTGCGCGCGGCCCGCGCAGAGTTGCCCGAAGCGACTCGCGATACTGCGCGCCTGGTGTTCACCGCGCATTCGGTACCGAGTGCCGCAGACCGCAATGCAGGGCCGCCGGCAGAGGGCGGAAACCTCTACAGTCGACAGGTCGCCGAGGCCGCGAAGTTGGTTGCCGAGGCCGTCGGCGTCGAGGATTTCGATCTGGTGTGGCAGTCGCGATCAGGCCCGCCGCAGGTTCCGTGGCTGGACCCCGACATCTGTGATCACCTGGATACGTTGTCCGCCAAAAATGTTCGCGCCGTGATCGTATGCCCCGTCGGTTTCGTCTCCGATCACCTCGAAGTGGTGTGGGACCTGGACACCGAGGCCAAGGACAAGGCAGCCGAACTCGGGATGGATTTCGTTCGGGCAGCAACGCCCGGCCGCGATCAGCGTTTCGCGCAGCTGGTGCCCACGCTCGTTCGGGAACTGGCCGAGGCCGAGCAGCCACTGCGACTGGGGGTCGAGCCGCTGCTCGGCTCGACCACCAACGGTCTCTCGTGTGCAGTCAATTGCTGCGCGGCCGTTCAGCGTCCCCGCTGACGGTCCGGCGCTCAGGTGTTCGGATGCTTGAGCTTTCCGCAGGGCCCGGGAACGGTGGACGTGCTGCGAGAGGTGAGGAGCGTCTCGACGATCTGTCGATCCTCGGGGCTCAGTGACGGGTCTATGTAGTTGAGTTCGGGCGCGCCCAGTTCGCGGACTCGTCCGGCGAGGGTAGCGACAAACGAGACGCGTTCTTCGTCGTCGTCGTTGACGTCGTGGATCTGCAGCACCGACACCGGAAACTTGCGCAGCGTCACAGGCAGGAAGCGGGCGCCGAGCACATGGTCGACGTTGAATCCCGCCCACTGCCCCTGGTTGGCCTCCACGCATTCGGCGTCGGAGTGAATTGCGCTCTCGCCGATGTACTTACGTGCGGGCAGCATCTTCTTGGGGGCAAGTTCGGATGCGCCCTGCTGAAGGACGGGAAAGTCGCCGTCCGAGTACAACCAGGGCTGGTTGGCCATCGAGATCAACCGACCGGCGTCCAGATCCGGGAGATAGCGAGACTTGAGGAGAAACGCGACGCTGTCGACCGAGATGCCCAGCAGTTCTGCGGCCTTCTGTCGGCTCATCGCGAACGTCGGGGCATCCTTCGGGGCGATCTGGATCAAATTGACCATGCGAACTCCTGTAAGTGTTCAATTGTTGCGGGCTTGGTATAGCTGACATGACAATTCGCCGATTATCAACCTCTAGCTGATTTCCGACTTGTAGATGAGTCGGTTGTCACCATCCGAGTTCACGCAACCGGGGATCTCCGATCCCGAAGTGGTGGCCGATTTCGTGGATCACTGTTCGGCGAACTTGCTCGATCACCTCGTCTTCGGTGCTGCAGATCGCACAGATGGCCCTGCGGTAGATCGTGATGCGGTCGGGAAGGACGCCGGCGTACGTGGTGGTTCTCTTGGTCAGTGGGATGCCCTGATACAGCCCGAGTAGCCCCGGTCGTCCACCTTCGAGTTGAACGGTCACTGCGACATTGGCCATCTCCGCACCCAATTTCGGTGGCAGGCTGTCGAGCGCCCGCTTGACCATGTCCTCGAACTGGCTGTCGTCCACGTCGATCATCTGCCCATTGTGCGTGCGGGGGCGGGACCTGGGTGTGTCCATGTGGAAACAGTGCAGCTTACGGCTATGTTCATTGCGTGGCCGAAGACCTCTATCACCGTTACGAATTCACATTCATCGTTCAGATGCTGACAGTCTCGCAAGAGCAGGCGATCGAAGAGAGCTTGGGCGGAAGGGTCGAGGACCGGCGCGGGCTGCAGCTGCTGACGCTCACCTCGGAAGGTATGCGAGCGGCGACAACGGCTATCACCGTGGTGGACCAGTTGGTGGCTGCAGGCGTGCGTCCCCAGCGGACACATCCCGATCTGGTATCACGTCAGGACATTGCCGACCGCGCGGGGGTGACGCGGCAAGCTGTCGGGCAGTGGGTGCGAGGGGTCCGGCAGGCGGCTACGCCTTTCCCGATTCCGTACAACTCGGTTGCCGGGGGGATCTGGTTCTGGGGCGACGTCCTGGATTGGTTGCGCCGTCAGGGGTACAGCCAGGACACCGGTTTGCGCTACCCGACGCTGGATGAACATATTCGCATCGACCGCCATATCGCGATCAATCACAAGACTGTGGGTTGATCGATCAAACGGTTTGCTTAAAAATAGCTATTGAAACAAACCGACGGTAGGTATAAAGTCCCTAAATACCTCAATCAATCTATCGGTGCGTCGGTCCTGCTCTGGGGGGAGTTCGGTCTGCGCTGCAGATACCCGAGCATGCGAGCAGGAATCCATGGTTTCGACCCCCGAAGTTAGACCGATGCCCAAATCGGCCGCACTCACGACTTCTGTGGCTATTTCCAGCGCTGGAGCAACGACGAAGCTACGCGAAGATACAACGGGCAGGGGCCGTCTGCG
Source organism: Rhodococcus sp. MPR-R1B (assembly GCF_058793255.1). Lineage (NCBI taxonomy): Bacteria > Bacillati > Actinomycetota > Actinomycetes > Mycobacteriales > Nocardiaceae > Rhodococcus > Rhodococcus sp. MPR-R1B. Next base: position 201,155 of record NZ_JBXAFO010000011.1, on the reverse strand, counting down.
AGCGGCGACGGCGGCGCTGTTCCGGCGCTCACGCCCACGTACGACTTTCGCGCCACCGTTGAGCGTGCTTCTTCTCGTCACCTCCGACAACGGTCTCTCGCAGCGGGCCGGTCTTGTTCTTCGCGAGGCGGGACACCAAGTCCGTACAGCCGTCGTCGCCGACGCGGACGCAGTGCTGGCCGCGACGTCTTCGGGAGATTTTGACCTCGTCATCTGCCCGTTCTTGAAAGCCTATGTCCCGGAATCTGTTTGGCAGCGGTGGACAACGATCATCATCCATCCCGGCCCGCCCGGAGATCGCGGGCCGTCGTCGCTGGACTGGGCGATAACGGATGGCGAACCGATCTGGGGTGTCACGGCATTGCAGGCCGCTGAGGAACTCGACGCCGGGCCGGTGTGGGCCTGGCGGACATTCGAACTCCGGAACGGGGCAACCAAATCCTCGGTATACAACGAGGAAGTCACCGACGCGGCGATGGAGTGCATTGGAGAGGTCGTCGAACATTTCCGTACTCCTGACTTCCAGCCGATCCCATCGGACCGAGTTGCGCGGCCCGTGGCTTCGACCCGATCGAGGCCGAGCATGAAACAGGCCGATCGCGTTTTCAGCTGGGAGGAAGACGCGTCGAGCATCGTCCGCGCCGTCAACGCCGCCGACGGGTTTCCCGGCGTCGCCGTTCAATTGGGGCTCGACCGGGTCTACGTCTACGACGCGCACCCCGATACCCACGTCGATGCAGCGCCCGGCACCATCGTCGAGTACTTCCACCAGGCAATACGTGTCGCCACCGGTGCGGGCTCCGTATGGATCGGACATGCGCGGCTCGTCGGCGCCGGCAATGTCAAACTTCCGTCAACCGCGGTCGTACGTCCGGACGTGTTTGTTCCACAGGTCTGGGAGAGTCGTTACCCCGAGACCGACTATCACCGCGACGGCGAAATCGGATATCTCTCGTTCCGCTTCTACAACGGTGCGATGAGTACGAAGCAATGCGCGCGACTGGCCGCCAGGCTCCGCTGGGCGATCGCGCAGGACACCAAGATCCTGGTCCTGACGGGTGACTACGACAGATTCAGCAACGGTATCCACCTCAACGTCATCGAGGCAGCGTCGGATCAAGCCGGAGAAGCGTGGGCCAATATCAAAGCCATCAACGAGATCGCGAAAGCGATCGTCACCTGTACGGAACAGGTTGTGGTGGCGGCATTCACAGGCAACGCCGGTGCCGGCGGGGTCATGCTCCCGCTTGGAGCCGACGTAGTCGTGGCCAGGGACGGTGTGGTTCTCAATCCTCATTACGCCACGATGGGCCTGTTCGGCTCGGAACTGCACACGTACACACTTCCGGCTCGGGTCGGCGAGCAGCAGGCCCGCAGTCTGCTGGCCGAGTGCAGTGCGATAGGCATCCGTCGAGCCTTGGACATCGGACTTGTCGACGCGATCGGCCCCAGGCGGCCGGATCTGTTCGAGGCGTGGTTGCGCGAGGTCGCCACCGACTTGCTCGAAGGAGATCGGCTGGAATCGATGCTGGAGCGCAAACGTCTTCGACTGGAACGTGATCCGGTGGAGCCCTACGAGGAGCGTGAGCTCGAAGAGATGAAGATCGACATGTTCGGTGACCGCAACGGGTTTGCCGAGAAACGCCGGAACTTCGTGCTCAAGCTCTGATCGACACGCTGTTCGCCGACGCGACACGGGCAGTGCGAACAACGTCCCACAGTCGTCGCAGCAGGTCGTCACGCCTCTGCGCAGTGGACACGCTCGGGGCCTGGTTGGTCGATACCGACGCAGCCACGGTGAGAATGGCTGCCACGTTGTCGGCTGTGTCGATCACCTGTAGATGGCGAGGTGACAGTGTCGACGGCCAGCGGTGTCCGGCCTGTGCCTGCAGGGCTTCGGCGACCAGCGTACGAGCGTCGTTTCCAGGCATTCCGGTGGCTACGGCCGGAAGCCCGCCGAGCACCTCGGCTGCGTCCCGAACAGCTTGGCGCAGTTCGTATTCGGCTTCGCGGAGTCCGATCGATTCGGCGCTGCCCGCCACAGTGGGAATGGAGAAGACCGTCCATCGCAGGACGTCCGGGCCTTCCTTCGACGGCACGAGTCCGACTCCGGGCTTGCCGACGGCGCCGATCTGTATCCCTTCACCCGTTGCGATCGCAGCGCGCGCGAACTCGGTCCCGGTGGGCAGACCACGTACATCACCGGCCGTGGGAAGGACCAGGCGGACCTCGGCAGCCTCCGAGCGCGCGATTCTGAGCAGGGTGGGCACACCGGAAGCCGTGACTCCCGGCCACTCGAGATCGTGGCGGACCGCGGTTTCCGCATCGGCGGCGCCGATCAGGTGCATCGGTGCCCACGCGGCAAGGGCGTCGATGACGTCGTCCGGCGCAGCGTCGCCGGCGAGCCATGACGCTGCCCACACGGTGAGGGTTGCGCTGGGAGAACTCATGACCGTGAAGTTTAGTTCGGCGTGGCGACATGCGCGGCCCCGGCGTTGTGACCTAGCGTGATCCGGCGTGAGCGGTGGCAACGGATACGGTGACATTTTTGCGGGTCATACCCGCAAACAGAAGCGCGTGACGCCTGAAGTCGCGGCCGAGCGTGATCTTGTCGTCGAGGATGCGGCGACGGGATTCTGCGGTGCGGTAGTCGGTTTCGAGCGCACGTACGACGGCGATTTCGTGCGGCTCGAGGACGGTCGTTCCCGAACGCGGTTGTTCGCGATGCGCGAGGCGGCCTTCCTCATCGACGGCGCACCGGTCACCCTCGTACGCCCGGCCCCCAAGCCCGTGTCCACCAAACCCGCACGGTCGGCTTCGGGTTCGACGCGAGTCGAAGGCTTACGCGCCCGCACGGCACTGCCCAGCCGGATCTGGGTGGAGGGAGTACACGATGCTGCCCTCGTCGAGCGGGTGTGGGGTCACGATCTTCGCGTCGAAGGTGTTGTCGTCGAACATCTCGAAGGACTCGACAATCTGGGGGAGCGGCTTGCCGAATTCGGGCCTGGTCCCGGCCGCCGCGTCGGGGTCCTGGTCGACCACCTGGTCACCGGTTCCAAGGAAACCCAACTGACTCAGGGCCTCGGCCCGGACGTGTTGGTGACCGGGCACCCGTACATCGACGTGTGGGAGGCCGTTCGTCCCAAATCTGTCGGAATCGCCTCCTGGCCGAAGATTCCACGCGGCGAGGATTGGAAGACGGGAATCTGCCGCGAACTGGGCTGGGGGACACCTCAGGAGGGCTGGCGGCGGGTCTACAACTCGGTCGAGAGCTTCCGCGATCTGGAAGCTCCTTTGATCGGTGCAGTCGAACAACTTGTCGATTTCGTTACCGAGCCGAACTGACGTAGCGGCGGCCTGGGTCACACATTCTGGTTAGATGGTGTTGTGGCTGCACTTATTTGGCTGATCGGAGCACTGGTGCTCGCCGGGGCCGAAGCGCTGGTGGGGGATTTCTTCCTGCTGATGCTCGCCGGTGGGGCGCTCGCTACTGCCGGTGTCAGTGCTGTCACCGACTTCCCGGTGTGGGTCGACGCCGTCATGTTCGGAGTGTTCTCCGCCGCCCTCGTCCTGGGCGTGCGACCGATCATGTTGCGTCGCTTCGGTAGTCCGCCGCCGACCCCGACCGGAATACAGGCACTCGAAGGTAAGCACGCTCTGGTTCTGGAAGAAGTGGGCGAGCATTCCGGGCAGGTCAAGTTGGACGGCGAGGTGTGGACTGCCAGGCCGTACGACACCACCGAGGTGTACCCGCCGGGTACCAAGGTGACGGTGATGGAAATCAACGGCGCAACAGCAGTCGTCTGGAGGGGACCTTAATGGCAGCACTCATAGTGCTCGGTGTGTTGGTGCTATTCGTGATCTTGGTGGTCGCGAAGTCGGTAGCACTGGTACCGCAGGCAGAAGCCGCGGTGATCGAGCGGCTCGGTAGGTATTCGAAGACGGTGTCCGGGCAGCTCACGTTCTTGATCCCGTTCGCCGATCGTGTGCGCGCCAAGGTGGATCTTCGTGAGCGGGTGGTCTCCTTCCCACCGCAGCCGGTGATCACCCAGGACAACCTGACACTGTCCATCGACACGGTGGTGTACTTCCAGGTCACCAATCCGCAAGCTGCGGTGTACGAGATCAGCAACTACATCGCTGCCGTCGAGCAGTTGGCAACCACCACGCTGCGAAACGTCGTCGGCGGAATGACCCTCGAAGAGACGCTTACCTCGCGTGATTCCATCAACGGCCAGCTTCGTGGTGTCCTCGACGAGGCGACTGGTCGCTGGGGCCTGCGAGTGGCCCGCGTCGAGCTCAAGAGCATCGATCCGCCGCCCTCGATCCAGGAGTCGATGGAAAAGCAGATGAAGGCGGACCGCGAGAAGCGCGCGATGATTCTGACGGCTGAAGGTCACCGCGAATCCGCTATCAAGACCGCCGAGGGTGCCAAGCAGAGCCAGATTCTTTCTGCCGAGGGAAACAAGCAGGCCTCGATCCTGAACGCCGAGGGTGAGCGTCAGTCCCAGATCCTTCGCGCTCAAGGTGACCGCGCGGCCAAGTACTTGCAGGCTCAAGGCGAGGCCAAGGCCATCGAGAAGGTTTTCGCTGCAATCAAGTCCGGTAAGCCGACTCCGGAATTGCTTGCATACCAGTATCTTCAGACGTTGCCGCAGATGGCGCAAGGCGATGCGAACAAGGTGTGGCTCGTACCCAGCGACTTCGGTGACGCGCTGAAGGGATTTGCCAAAACGCTTGGCGCGCAAGGGCAGGATGGCGTTTTCCGGTACGAGCCGCCGGCCGCCGAAGAGAATCTTCCCAATCCTGAGGACGATTCAGCCGAGGTGGCGGAGTGGTTCGAGACCAAATCCGATCCGGCTATCGCGGAAGCAGTGCGCGCTGCTGAAGTTGCTGCACGCACACCGGTCGAAGACCCGGCAGCTGCGGTCAGGCACCGCCGTGAGAGTGCGCCCGAGCAGCCTGGATTCGTAGATCCCGCGTTGCCACAGCAGGGCGAAAATCCTTGGCCGGGTCAGTTGCCGCTGCCGCCCGAGCGTGAAGATTTCCAGCAGAAGTACCCGTACCAGGGGCAGCCGCCCGAGGGTGGCCAGCGCCAGTAGACGCCTCTCGTAGCGAACGTTGATCGGGACGGGCACTCATCACCTACGTGATGAGTGCCCGTCCCGTTCCGCATACGGCGATCGCCCAGAGGACACTGACGAAGGTTCCCATGATGAACTGCTCGGACGCATGAGGTTCGCGAAGTTCCGGGTACCGCGCGAGCCCCTTGACTGCCAAGACGATCGCGATGCCTTCCGGCCAGGTTGCGAGAATCGATGCCGCCACCGCGAGCCGTTCGAGGATGCCGATCACACGTCCGCCGCGAAGAGGTCCGGCGTCCGGTGCCGGGCTCCCGTCCGGTTGGCGACGAGCGATCTTGAAGGTGGCAAGTACCAACGGTGCACCGGCCGTGGCGGCGGCAAGTACGCACAGGACAAGCGTCGCCCCGAGAGCGAAACCGGTGACCGGGGTCGTTCGGGTCGATGCCAGTGCGGCAACACCCAGCGCCGGAAGAGCCACCACGGACGACGCCCATTCGGGGACTTCCAGTCGACCACGACTGAGCGGTCCCAGTGCCGCTGCAACTGCTGGTGCCGCGGCGGCGACGGCGAGCGCGATCAACGCCAGAACGACCATGTATTCGAGCCCCCTGCTGTGTCGACGAGTTTGTACCGGTGCGAGCGTGAGCAGTCTAGGGCTGGAGTCTGACCAAAAGTCGTTCTGCGAGTCTGCGCCCGGCGAGTTCTGCGTGCCACCCGGCTGTCAGGAGTCGCTTGGACATGGCCTGTTTGGTGATTCCGAGGTGGGCCGCTGCGCTGACCTGAGTGAGTCCGCTGTCCATCAGGGCGATGGCTTCGCGTCCGTCCTTCGTCTGTCTCGTGACGATCGTTCCGAGCAAGGTGAACGCGGCATCGACATCTGCGGCGAGTTCGTCGCGTGAGCTATCCGCCGGCGCCTGTTCGACGGCAATTCTGGCCGGAGCTCGCTTGGCTCGCTCGACGGCGATCCGAGCAGCTTCGAATGCCGGTCCGCGTCCGGCCCGGGTCTGCCGTGGGAGAGGCTGCTCGACGGGACCGATCCCGATCCCGACACTCCAGTGCTCGCGCCGAATCAGCTCGAGTGCGACGAGGACGAGTAGCGCCGGATCGTCGGTCACCGCTTGAATCTCGTCGCCCGCTGTGCGCTCGAACGGCCGCAGGAGCCTGCAATCGGCCATGTCGTCGATGATGTCCCCGACGCGGTCGACATCCCGTCGGCTACCTCGCTGATCCACCGTCAGTACAAACATTAGTCAATGCTAGATAGTTGACTTTCAATAGTCAATCATTTTGGGTTGACTCAATCAAATCGACCTCTTGGGGTTGACCGTTGTCAACGATGGTTTCGCCCGGTGAAGGCTGACGGCGAGCGTCGAACACCAGACCGGCGATGCCGATCGCAATGCAGATCCCGGACAGAATCAGGAGACGAGGATCGGCTTCGCCGGAGAGCGCATCGCCCAGAATGACAATCCCAACAGTGCCGGGCAAGATGCCGACGACGGTGGCAAGGATGTAGGGCACGATCCGGATCGACGAAATGCCGCAGCAGTAGTTCACCACCGAGAAGGGGACAAACGCGATCAAGCGCAGAGAGCCGACGGCCAGCCACCCCCGCTTTTCGATCCGCTCGTCCACCCGCCGGATCGTCGGACTCGAAATCCGTTGCCACACGACGTCGCGGCCGATGGCGCGGACCAGGTAGAGGGCCAGAACGGCGCTCACAGTCGTTGCCGCCACGGTAAGAGCGATGCCGGTCACCGAGCCGAAAAGAACCCCCGCGCTGAGCGTGAAGACGGTGCGCGGGAACGGCGCGACGGTGACTATCGAATGAACCAGGAAGAACACGAGGGGAAACGCCGGGCCAACCGAGTCCGCCCACTCTCGCACCTGGGACACCGTGGGATGTGGGGCGAGGAGGGCTGCGAGGAACAAAGCGAGCACTACCAGGACTATTGCGATCAATCTTCGGTCCAGCAGGCGTCCCATCACAGGTCACAAGGCTACCTGCGAACGGTGAACCGGGCCGACTGCCGACCCGCAATCGTGAGTCGAACATCGCCACGGGGGCGGGAAAGCGACGTGCTCCAGGCGACAATGAAACGGCGCTGTGACGAAAACCACTAGGCTTTCGGAGTGGCCTTCACCTGCAGTCCCGGCCAGTGAAACGAACTCGCGGGTAACCCGCAAACATGCTGAACAATCGCTAGGTAAGGGCCGGTTACACGTGCACGAACGACCGAATCCGCACGTCGCCCGGCCGGTCGGAAAGTGGCCACGAACAGCCCTGTGAAGAACATGACGTGATCCTCACGATATCTGGGCTCAACCGCGGGTTAGCATCACAGAACTAACGAACAAATCCGATTATCGGTAAAGCGCTCACGCAAAAAATGAGAGGGAGCGGACACAGTGTCATTAGCTTCAGAAGCCGAGGCTGTCGAGCAGGCGTACGCGGAGTGGCAGCGCTCCGTAGCCGGTGTGCTCGCCAAGTCCCGCAGAGTCGATGCGGCAGAACTGGGCCCCGAGCCACAGAAACTGCTCGAAACCGTCACCTACGACGGTGTCACTGTCGCACCGCTCTACAGCCCACGCGACGAGCGTCCCGAGCAGAGCTTGCCGGGCACGTTTCCGTACGTGCGTGGCGTCGACGCTCACCGTGATGTCAATGCCGGTTGGTTGGTTTCCGCTGCATTCGGAACCGCCTCGGCGGCCGAGACCAATCGCGCCATCCTGGACGCCCTCGAAAACGGAGTCAGCGCACTCTGGTTGAAGGTGGGCGCCGACGGCGTTCCGGTCACCGACCTCGCCGCTGCGCTCGAGGGCGTGCTTCTCGACCTCGCACCGCTCACGCTCGATGCAGGCGCAGCGACAAACGATGCAGCCCGAGCACTCATCTCACTCCTCGATGCACGCAGCGAAGCCGGCGACGGTGTCAGCGATCGCAGCAGTATCCGAGTTCACCTCGGTGCAGCACCGCTGACCAGTTCGTTCTCCGGCGCAGCCGACGTCGAATTTGCAGGCGCAGTCGAGTTGGCCGCCCTCGCCGCCGCTCGTGCGGAAACCGTGCACGCGATCACCGTGGACGGCACGGCCTTTCACAACGCGGGTGCCGGCGACGCCGAAGAACTCGGAGCCGCAATCGCCGCCGGCCTCGAGTACCTCCGTGCACTCACCGCCCAGAGCGGCCTGACCATCGGTGCTGCGTTGTCGCAGTTGGCTTTCCGCTACGCGGCAACCGACGATCAGTTCCAGACCATCGCGAAGTTCCGCGCCGCACGTCTCGTATGGGCACGCATCGCCCAGGTCTGCGGAGCTTCCGATTTCGGTGGAGCGCCGCAGCACGCAGTCACCTCCGCCGCGATGATGGCTCAGCGTGATCCCTGGGTGAACATGCTGCGCACGACCCTCGCTGCATTCGGCGCCGGCGTCGGCGGAGCAGATGCAGTGACTGTTCTTCCGTTCGACGTCGCCCTGGCCGACGGCACCCTCGGTGTCAGCAAGTCCTTCTCCTCGCGCATCGCGCGCAACACACAGCTGCTCCTGCTCGAGGAGTCGCACCTGGGCCGTGTCCTCGATCCGTCGGCCGGGTCTTGGTACGTCGAGGACCTGACACAGCAGATCGCCGCCACCGCGTGGGAGTTCTTCCAGGAAATCGAAGCAGCCGGCGGATATCTGGCGGCACTCGAAGCGGGAATCGTCTCCGGTCGCATCGCCGCTACCAAGGCCAAGCGCGACTCCGACATCGCACACCGCAAGACCACGGTCACCGGTGTCAACGAGTTCCCGAACCTCGGCGAAACGCCGCTGTCCGCCGAAGCCGTCGAGCCCGGCCAGTCCGTCGCCCGCTACGCAGCTGCATTCGAAGCGCTTCGTGACCGTTCGGACGCGTTCCTCGCCGCCGGCGGCGCCCGTCCCACTGCGCTTCTCGCGCCGCTGGGCTCGGTTGCAGAACACAACGTGCGCACCACGTTTGCGTCCAACCTGCTCGCTTCGGGTGGTATCGACGCAGTCAACCCCGGCCCGCTCGAGGTGGGCGCCGAGGCCATCTCCGCTGCAGTCAAGGCTTCCGGTGCCACCGTCGCCGTGCTGTGCGGCACGGACAAGCGCTACGGCGAGAGCGCCGCAGCGGCCGTCGCCGAACTTCGCGCCGCCGGCATCAGCAAGGTGCTGCTCGCAGGACCGGAGAAGGCAGTCGCCGACGCGACCGGCGATTCTCGCCCGGACGGATTCCTCACCGCCCGCATCGACGCAGTGTCGGCTCTGACCGAACTGCTCGACTTCATCGAGACGGGAAGCTCCAAGTGACGACACGAGAGGTCAAGCACGTGATCGGCAGTTTCGCCGAGGTCCCACTCGAGGACCCGCAGTCTCCGGCACCCACACCGCCGTCGGTCGAGCAGGCCCAGGCGCTCATCGAAGAGGGCGCCAACGCCAATAACTACGCCGCCGAGCAGGTTGTCTGGTCCACCCCGGAAGGCATCGACGTCAAGCCGGTGTACACCGGTGCGGACCGCACGGCCGCCGCCGAGTCGGGTTACCCGCTCGACAGCTTCCCGGGCGCAGCGCCGTTCCTGCGTGGTCCGTACCCGACCATGTACGTGAACCAGCCGTGGACCATTCGCCAGTACGCCGGATTCTCCACTGCCGCGGAGTCGAATGCGTTCTACCGTCGTAACCTCGCGGCCGGTCAGAAGGGCCTCTCGGTCGCCTTCGACCTCGCCACACACCGCGGCTACGACTCCGATCATCCTCGCGTTGCCGGTGACGTCGGAATGGCCGGTGTCGCAATCGATTCCATCCTCGACATGCGTCAGCTCTTCGACGGAATCGACCTCTCGCAGGTCTCGGTCTCGATGACGATGAACGGCGCCGTGCTGCCGATTCTCGCGCTGTACGTCGCTGCGGCAGGCGAGCAAGGTGTCACTCCGGACAAGCTGGCCGGAACGATCCAGAACGACATCCTCAAAGAGTTCATGGTTCGTAACACCTACATCTATCCGCCGAAGCCCTCGATGCGGATCATCTCGGACATCTTCGCGTATTCCAGCGCGGAAATGCCGAAGTACAACTCCATCTCCATCTCGGGCTACCACATCCAGGAAGCCGGAGCGACGGCCGATCTGGAACTGGCGTACACCCTCGCCGACGGCGTCGAGTACATCCGCGCCGGCCTCGACGCCGGTATGGACATCGACAAGTTCGCACCTCGCCTGTCCTTCTTCTGGGCCATCGGCATGAACTTCTTCATGGAGGTCGCCAAGCTCCGCGCCGGACGCCTCCTGTGGGCCGAGCTTGTCGCCAAGTTCGACCCCAAGAGCGCGAAGTCGCTCTCGCTGCGTACCCACTCGCAGACCTCCGGCTGGTCCCTGACCGCGCAGGACGTCTTCAACAACGTGCCGCGTACCTGCGTCGAAGCCATGGCTGCCACCCAGGGCCACACCCAGTCCTTGCACACCAACGCACTCGACGAAGCGATCGCATTGCCGACGGACTTCTCCGCCCGCATCGCCCGTAACACCCAGTTGCTGCTGCAGCAGGAATCCGGCACAGTGCGTCCCATCGACCCGTGGGGTGGCTCGTACTACGTCGAGTGGCTCACCAACGAACTCGCCAACCGGGCTCGTAAGCACATCGAAGAGGTCGAGGAAGCCGGCGGAATGGCTCAGGCCATCAACGAAGGCATCCCGAAGCTGCGCATCGAGGAAGCTGCCGCCCGCACCCAGGCACGCATCGACTCCGGTCGGCAGCCGCTCGTCGGCGTCAACAAGTACGTTCCCGACGAGGTCGACACCATCGAAGTTCTCAAGGTCGAGAACTCCAAGGTCCGCAAGGAACAGCTCGAGAAGTTGGTTCGCCTTCGCGCGGAACGTGATCCGGAAGCCGTCGAGGCCGCACTGGCGAACCTCACTCGCGCTGCCGCATCCACCGAAGGCGGCATGGAGAACAACCTCCTCGCCCTCGCTGTCGTCGCCGCCCGCGCGATGGCTACCGTCGGCGAGATTTCCGACGCCCTCGAAAAGGTGTACGGACGCCACCAGGCCGAGATCCGCACCATCAGTGGTGTGTACCGCGACGAGGCAGGAACGGTGAGCAACATCAGCAAGGCGATGGAACTGGTCGAGAAGTTCGCCGAGGACGAGGGACGTCGTCCCCGCATCCTCGTCGCGAAGATGGGCCAGGACGGTCACGACCGTGGCCAGAAGGTCATCTCCACCGCCTTCGCGGACATCGGATTCGACGTCGACGTCGGACCGCTGTTCCAGACCCCCGAAGAGGTCGCCAATCAGGCGGCCGACAACGACGTCCACGTAGTCGGTGTGTCGTCGTTGGCAGCCGGTCACCTCACCTTGGTGCCGGCGCTGCGGGAGGCTTTGGCTGCGGCCGGTCGTCCCGACATCATGATCGTCGTCGGCGGCGTCATTCCGCCCGGTGACTTCGACGAACTCTACGAGGCCGGCGCTGCTGCCATCTTCCCGCCCGGCACCGTCATCGCTGATGCTGCCAGCGGATTGTTGGAGAAGCTCTCCGCCCAACTGGGTCACGACAACAGCTGAGAAGGGGGTCACTGAAGATGGCACGTCAGCCCATCGACATTGATTCCCTCGCCGAGGCGGTGCGCGGAAATCAGCGTGCCGGCCTCGCTCGGGCGATCACCCTCGTCGAGTCCACCCGCGACGACCACCGGGCCCTCGCGCAGCAACTTCTACTGAAGTTGCTGCCGGAGGCCGGGGGAGCGCACCGGATCGGCATCACCGGCGTTCCCGGCGTCGGCAAGTCGACCTTCATCGACGCGCTCGGAATGTACTTGCTGGGCAAGGGACATCGGGTTGCGGTGTTGGCGGTCGATCCGTCGTCCACCCGCACCGGCGGCTCGATTCTCGGCGACAAGACACGCATGGCTCGGCTCACCGTCGAACCGAATGCGTACATCCGGCCGTCACCGACGTCCGGCACGCTCGGTGGTGTTGCCAAGGCAACCCGCGAGACCATCGTGCTTCTCGAAGCTGCCGGTTTCGACGTCATCCTGGTGGAAACGGTGGGTGTCGGCCAGTCCGAAGTCACTGTTGCCAACATGGTGGACTGCTTCACGTTCCTGACCCTCGCTCGTACCGGTGATCAGCTCCAGGGCATCAAGAAGGGTGTCCTCGAGCTCGCAGATCTGGTGGCGGTCAACAAGGCCGATGGCAAGCATGAGCGCGAGGCAAAGGGCGCTGCCCGCGAATTGGCGGGTGCGCTTCGCCTGATCTACCCGCACGACGCCATCTGGAAGCCGCCCGTCATCACGATGAGCGGTCTCGAAGGTGTCGGGCTGGACGAGTTCTGGGGAACTGTCACCAAACACCGTGAGGTGCTCACCGAAGCGGGACAGTTCGAGGAGAAGCGTCGCAAGCAACAGGTCGATTGGACCTGGACGATGGTCAACGATCAGCTGCTACGCAGGCTCTCGAGCAACGATCGGGTGCGTGCGATCCGGGCCGACGTCGAGCAGAGCGTGCGTGACGGTTCGCTGACGGCAGCGTTGGCGGCGGGGCGAATTCTCGACGCGTTCGACGGAAGCAACTAGCGCGGAAAGAACGAAATCCCGGGTATCCGAGCGCGGATACCCGGGATTTCTTCTGTGACGAGCTATCGTTCGCGTTTGACTGCAGGCTCGGTGAGTTCGGTCTCGACAGCGAGTTCGACTCCCGTGAAATCGCCTTCTGCCTCGGCCGGGGTGAGCGTGGACCGCTTCCACGCGTAGAACAGCAGCGCTGCCCACGCGCCGAGAATGGTCAGGTAACCGGCCACTGTGACCGCCCCGGTGATGTCGAAGGATTTGAACAGCTTCTGTGCGTTGGTCAACACGATGACGCCGCCCACCGCCGTTCCGAGCAAGGTTGCAGGTACGCGGCTGACCAGCCACGCCGCGAACGGAGCTGCGATGACACCGCCGAGCGCGAGACCGGCGACAACGAGGAGGTTTCCCGCCGACTCACGTCCCAATCCGACAAGGAATCCCAGCGACGCGGCTGACGCGACCAGAAACTCCGAGGCGCTGACCGAGCCGATCACGGTGCGCGGCGCGGTCTTTCCTCGTGAGAGCAGCGTGCTGGTGGTGATCGGACCCCAACCACCACCGCCGGATGCATCGATGAAACCACCGAACAGGCCGAGTGGGGACAGGAAACGTGCAGTGTGCGGGGTGGTACGAGCGTCCGCGACGGCCGGTGGGCGGACCGAAAAGCGTAGTGCCACATAGATACCGATGGCCAGCAGGATCGTCGCCGTGATGGGGACTGCCGCTTCGGTGGACAGACCCGAGAGCACAGTTGCGCCGATGAATGCACCGACTGCGCCGGGCACACCGAGCTTGGCGACGAGCTTCCAGTCGATGTTCTTGAACTTCCAATGCGACACACCCGAAGCGAGGGTGGTGCCGACCTCGGCCAGGTGAACAGCGGCGCTGGCCTGAGCCGGACCGAGGCCACCGATCATCAACAGAGTGGTTGCGGTGACACCGAAGGCCATACCGAGGGCGCCGTCGACGAGCTGGGCGCCGACGCCGACAAGGGTGAACAAAAGAAGGTTGAACATGAGAAGACAGACTCCGAGCGAAGAAGCGACAAAGTCAGGGGTGCAGGCAGCGAGAATCGCCGCTCAGCAACACGCCTGATCGAAGCATGCGCTACGACGAGTGGGCCAGAACGCCATCAATCCGAGCGCAAATGCCGGGGAGGCATCGTGGCTGGAAATCTGCACGTCAGGTCCTTTGTTCTCGTTCGTTGGTGTTCTGTCCATGCGAGCATAGCCGGTGACCGGCTCGGTCAACCCACGACGCGGGCGTAATTTCCCACTCGGTGGACAAGTCGATCGAAGAATTCCGCCGGATCGGTTCTGACCGCGATATCCGCGTTGGGCTCACGCTGCCAGTGCCCGACCCAGTCCGCGACCGTCGTTCCGATCAGCAGTGGACTCTCGGTTTCGACATCTACCGTTGCCGGTTTCAGCGTCGCCAGGCTCGGATCGAGCGCGACGGCAGCAGCGAAGGGATCATGCATGTGAGCAAGAAATCCCTGGTCGTATTCACGATGGAATTCCATGTAGAACCGGATTGCGTCGGACATATGCCTGATCACGCTGTTGGACGCGGAACTGCGGACGTCGGGACCGTCGTCAGGCGAGATGATCTCTTCCGGGGTGCTCCCGGCAGCTTCGGCGAGCCGACGCACATGTTCGGGGAACATCTCGATGGATTCGGTGACGTTGAGGCCGCAGATGATCGGGCGCCGGTGCGCGGGTACGACGGAGAACGCGTCGAACACCTCCTTGGCGGCGTGCGGATCCACCGAGACGTTCCACTCCGCGGTCGGCGTCGTGTTGCCCGGATAGTTGAACGACCCACCCATCACTACCAGTCGCTTCAGCAGAGACGGCAGATCGGGTTCACGTCTGATCGCCAAGGCCAGGTTGGTGAGCGGCCCCGTCACCAGCCCGGTGAGTTGTCCGGGGTACTCCCGGACGAGATCCACCCAGAGGTCGGTGGCGGTTCGGACCGAGCGCTTGCGACCCGAATCGGGGAGGACCGCATGGCCGATTCCTTGCGGACCGTGAGTCTCCTCGGTGGTGCGCAACGGTATGACCAATGGCTCGCGGGCGCCGAGTGCAACCTCGATGTCCGGGGCGCCGCAGAGCGCAAGCCAGTTCAAGTTGTTGGCCGCGACCTGTTCCACCGGAACGTTGCCGGCGGTGCTCGCAATCCCCAGTATCTCGGCTTCGGGGCTGGCAAGGAGATAGAGAAGCGCCAACGAGTCGTCGATACCGGTGTCGACGTCGACGATGAGCTTGTGCATGTCACTCATCGGTGGCCACCAGGATCGTCGGGGAATGCAGGACGGGGAAGTTCACCGACCGAGCGATGAAGCACTTCGTGTGTGCGGGGCCGTGAAGCTCCTGGGCCTTCTCGACCATCGACGCCTCCGCGACCAACACCGTCGGATTCAACGTCACTTCGATGAACTGGCCGCCGCCATCGGATTCCTCGATCATGCTGCCGACCGGCTGATCGCTGTAGTCGAGAACGACGACCCCAGCGGCAGCTGCCAGCCCGAGGTACCAGAGCATGTGGCACTGGGCGAGGGAGGCAACGAGCAGTTCCTCGGGGTTCCATCGCTGCGCGTCACCGCGGAACGAGGGATCGGAGCTGCCGAGAAGTTCCGGCTTTCCGACCGCGGATATTGCATGATTGCGCGAATATCCCTGCGTGCTGGACGTTCCGGTTCCCAGATCGCCCGTCCACTGAAGGTCGAGTGTGTAGGTATGTGACTTCACAGGTCCATCTTGCCCTGAATGTGCCGGTCCCTCAGTGTGCCCACTCCGCGCGATCCGATCCCCACGGATGGGCTGGTTCGGGGTAGTCCTCGAACTCTGCCAGCGCGGGTCGTGCGGTGGTCACGTCGGCATGGTTGACAACAACATTCAGGCCGGGAGCCGTCGGCAGACCAGGATGGGCGGTTCGGCCGGGTGCGTCGAGAAGACGAGCGCCTGTGCTTGCCAGCGACACGTCGACGTCGCGGCCACGGCCGTCGTGCGAGCGCAGTGTCAACGCGTCGAGGATCCCCGCTGCCAGGAAGTATCCGGTCGAGTGGTCGAGTGCCTGCGCCGGAAGTGCGCCAGGGTTCTCACCACCCTCGAGGAACGAAATGCCGGACGCGGCCTGCACGATGCTGTCGAAGCCACG
Organism: Rhodococcus sp. MPR-R1B; assembly: GCF_058793255.1. NCBI lineage: Bacteria > Bacillati > Actinomycetota > Actinomycetes > Mycobacteriales > Nocardiaceae > Rhodococcus > Rhodococcus sp. MPR-R1B. The sequence continues at coordinate 185,354 of NZ_JBXAFO010000011.1, read as the reverse complement.
GCGATTCGCCCACGGACCTTCCCATCCCCATGCGCTGACGCGCCCGTGAATCAGGTGGGCGGGAAGATCCTGCCCGATGAGCGCTTCGAGTGCACCCGGCCGGTAGCCGGTGACCAGTACGTCTGCGGTTTCGAGGAGTTCTCGGAACGCTGTCGCTCCCGCCGAGGACTTCAGGTCGAGAAGCGCCGACCGCTTGCCCTGTCCACTGTCGAGGTGCTGCCATCCGATCTCGGGGATCGCCGGGGGATCGATCCGCAGAACGTCAGCGCCGACCAACGCCAGGGCGCGCGTCGCGACCGGACCGGCGATGACGCGGGTCAGGTCGAGAACGCGTGGGCGCGTCGGATGCGTGCGGGGTTTTCCCTCGTCGCGTGCTCGGATGGATACCAGAGGCGCAGACCTCGCAGCTGCGCACTGCTCACTCAGGCGCCACTCGGTCTCGGTACGAACACGGACCGCGATGGCTCCGATCTCGGCGGCCTGCTGCTCGATCTCGATGGTGCTGAGTTCGGATATCCGTTGCGCCACTGCATCTTTGGGTGATCCGTGATCGAGCTCGAGGACGGCGAGCAGGCGGTCGCGATGGTGCGGATAGTTGCCGTGCGTGCGGACCCAACCGTCGCGGGCGGCAAAGAACCCCGAGTGCTCGGAGAACCCGTTGATCGGCTCGCCGCCGATCCGGAACAGTCGATCGCTCGAGAAGGACGCGGCGATGCGCTCGGGATCGAGGGTCCAGTGTCCGTCGCCCGGGCCGGTTGACCGATGAATCGCCGAGGCGAACGCCGCTACCGAGCCCGCAGCGAGGTCGAACACCGGCAAGTGCGCCGCAAGGAAACCCGCCGAGTCCGGGCATTCGATGTGCCCGCGTCGGTCGTCGGTGTGCACCCCGACGTCACGCTGGTATTCGTCGAGATAGAACCCGTACCCGTGATCCATGCGACGCCTTTCGGCAGTTCAGTGGCCGAGAAGCTCCCGGCACTTCTCTGCCAGCGTATCGCGGAGCGGCGCAGCACGATCCGCCAACTGTTGTTGCTGACGCACGTATTCGGCGCGGCCCGCGGGAGTTTCGATACGAATGGGGGAGTACCCGTACTCGGCAAGGTCGTATGGGCTCGCGCGCATGTCGAGTTCACGGGCCAGGAGCGCGTGTTCGAAGCACCGCATCACCAGGTCGGAATCGACGAGTGGCAACAACTTGAAACTCCACTTGTACAGATCCATACCGGCGTGCAGGCAGCCCGGCTGTTCGTGATCGATCTGAGTTTCGCGTGCAAGCGGGAGCGAGTTCTTGGGGGCCGCGTCCGGTGTGAAGAACCGGAACGCGTCGTAGTGCGTGCATTTGAGTGGCAGGGATTCGACGACCGCGTCGGTACCGGCGAACCCGAGTCGCAGCGGCACCGACTGGTGACGGATTGCGTCCTCGCCCCCGCGATAGACCATCGCCCATTCGTGGAGGCCGAAGCAACCCAGCACAGCGGGCCGCGCAGACGTCTGATTCAACAGATTCCACACGAATTGGACTGTGTGACGCCGACGCTCCAGCACTGAGGCCTCGACCGTCGCGGTACCCGACCCGTCGACGCGGTAGCCGGAGAAGGCTGCGTATTCGGCGGCGTTCTCGAGCGCGACTCCGTACCCGGGGTGCCAGCGGCGCAGTTGGGCGGGTTTGAAGTTGTAGTACGTGAAGAGGAAGTCGTGCACCGGGTGAGAGATACCGGCGCTACGACGCGCTCGGTGCGGCTCGACGAGCTTCTCCACCTCCTCGAGGTGAAGTGCCCGCCGAGCCGTCCACTCGCTCTGCGCGAGTGCGAGTGAATGCACCGAACGTGTCATCGATCAGCTGTTTCTTTGTCCGGGAACAGCATCCGTGCCGCGATGCGTGCCATCGCGGACCGTTCCGACGTACTCCTCGAGGAGATCCTCGAGCGCGACGATACCGATCACCACTCCGTCAGCGTCCGTGACAGCGCCGAGGTGCGAGCTGGCCCGACGAAGGCCGGCCAACGCTTCGGCCAGCGGTGTGCTGAGCGGAACGATGGGCAGCGGCCGGATATCCGACGTCGGAACGACGGTGTCCGGTCCAGCGGCCTCGTCGAGCACCTCGTCGAGCACGTCCTTGAGGTGCACGTACCCAGCCAGCGATCCGTCGCTCGCTCGCACCGGGTAACGCGAGTATCCGGTCTCGATGACCGCACGCTCGATCTCACCCAGTGTTGTTCCCGACGGTGTGAGGGGAATGGTCCGCACCTTGTCGAGAGTGATCAGGACCTCGGAGACGGTCCGATCGGTCGATTCGAGTGCCTGCTTCAACCGCCGGTGTTCTTCGGCGTCGATCAGACCTTCGGATCGCGATTCACCGATCATCGCGGACAACTCCACCGCCGAGACCGTGACGTCGAGTTCGTCCTTGGGTTCGACGCGCAGGAGCTTGAGCACTCCGTTCGCGCACAGGTTGTAGAACGCGATGATCGGGCGAGCGATCTTGATGAACGCCAGATGCACGGGAACGAGCAGCATGGCCGTCTTCTCGGGGCCGGCCAACGCGATGTTCTTGGGCACCATCTCGCCGAGCAGGATGTGCAGCACTACGACGAGCGACAGCGCGATGGCAAACGAGATCGGGTGCAGCAATCCGTCGGGCAGGCCGACGGCTTCCATCGGCACCTCGAGGAGGTGCGCAATGGCGGGCTCGGCGACCTTACCGAGGAGGATCGAGCAGATCGTGATGCCCAGCTGAGCCGCCGCAAGCATGAGCGAGAGGTTCTCACCGGCCTTGATGACTGTGAGCGCCCGCTTCTTGCCTTGCGCGACCAGTGCTTCGAGGCGGTCACGTCGTGCGGAGATCAGTGCGAACTCCGCACCGACGAAGAATGCATTGCCGGCGAGCAGCACGACGGTGAGGAGTACACCGAAGAGGTTATTCATCGTCGGACTCCTTCTTGCTGTCGTCTGCGGATTCGGGTTCGACGTAAGCGGGGACCGGCGTGATGGTCACCCGGTCGATACGGCGGCCGTCCATGCCGGTCACTCGTGCAATCCACTTTCCGCGCGAATCACCGGACGAGTCGACGTCGGGCAATTCCACCTCGTCACCCTCGTCGGGGATGCGGCCCAGTTCGGTGAGCACCAAGCCGCCGAGCGTGTCGTAGTCGCCTTCGGGAGCGGTGTACCCGGTAGCCGAAGTGACCTCGTCGATGCGCAGGAGACCGGAGCACGACCATCCGTCGCCGACGCGCTGTACGTCGAGTTCGGGTTCGTCGTGTTCGTCGCGCACATCGCCGACGATTTCCTCGATGAGGTCTTCCATCGTGACGATGCCGGCAGTTCCGCCGTACTCGTCGACGACGAGCGCAACCTGCATGCCGTCGGAGCGGATCCGCTCCATGACGGTGTCTCCGTCCAGGCTCGACGGCACGACGGGAACACGTTGAGCCAGACTGTCGACGCGCGTCGTGCGCCTGCGCTCGGCCGGAACGGTGAACGCGTGCTTTATGTGTACGACGCCGACCGTGTCGTCGAGATCGCCGCGAACGACCGGGAAGCGCGAATAGCCGGTCCGCGACGCCGTCACGATCAGGTCTGCGACGGTGTCCGAGAGTTCCAGCGATTCGATCTTCACTCGCGGAGTCATCAGCTCTTCTGCCGTGCGGTCACCGAACTGCAGTGAACGGTCGACGAGCATCGCCGTGCCCTTGTCGATGGAGCCGCGCTGCGCGGACGTCCGCACGAGGGACCCGAGTTCCTGCGGTGATCGCGCGGAGCGCAATTCCTCCGCGGGTTCGATGCCCAGGCGTCGCACGATCCAGTTGGCGGTTCCGTTGAGGCCGTTGATGGCCCACCGGAAGATCAGCGAGAACCCTGCTTGCAGGCCCGCAGTCGCGCGGGCGGTGGGCATCGGCTTGGAGATTGCGAGGTTCTTCGGTACGAGCTCACCGAAGATCATGGAGAACGAGGTCGCGATCACGAGCGCCAGGATCAAAGACGTTGTCGAGGCAGCGGATTCACTGAGCCCGACGGCCTTCGTGACCGGTGTGATGAACCGTGCCAGGACCGGCTCGGCCAGGTAACCGGTGATCAGGGTTGTGATCGTGATGCCCAGCTGAGCGCCGGAGAGCTGGAACGAAAGAGTCTTGTGCGCGTGTTGAACCTGCCGCGAGCGTCGGTCGCCGCCACGAGCAGCTTCGTCGACGGTGCTGCGTTCGAGCGCGGTCAGTGAGAATTCGGCCGCCACGAAGAGGGCGGTGCCTGCAGTCAGCGCGATGAAGCCGACCAGGCTGAGAATGGTGAAAACGATGTCCATGTGTCATCGCCACCTGAGATGTGCACGGGGGCCGCCGGGTTTGTCTCCCGGCTCGCTAGAGGAGCCCTCCGAACCGGCGGAATCAGAAGATTCCTCGGATAAAACGACGGGTGTAGCGCCGGGTAAGTGTGTGGGTGCCTCGGGCACCGGGTTCCTTTCGTCAGAGCCGAGTAGTTCTCGGCTGTAGCGGGCTCGGTCGGGTCGCCGAAGGGCACCCGACCGAGTTTTGTTTTCTGTTTACGGATCCAATGATACCGGCGGGTGCCCGGGAGTAGGGACCCGAGCACCCGCCGACAGTCACAGAACGTGGTTCACCAACCAGACGGAAGCGGCCGTCCTTCGGCAAATCCGGCGGCGGACTGCACGCCCAGAACGGCCTTCTCGTGCAGCTCCTCGAGAGAGCGCGCACCCGCGTACGTGCAGGTACTGCGCACGCCGGAACAGATCTGATCGATCAGGTCCTCGACTCCGGGGCGCTCGGGATCGAGACGCATCCGCGAACTGGAGATGCCTTCCTCGAACAATCCCTTACGAGCGCGATCGAAAGCCGTTTCGGTGGCCGTGCGAGCGGCAACAGCGCGCTTGGAGGCCATACCGAAGCTCTCCTTGTACGCGTTGCCCGCCTGATCGACTTTGAGATCGCCGGGGGACTCGTACGTGCCGGCGAACCACGAGCCGATCATGACGTTCGACGCGCCCGCCGCGAGGGCGAGTGCAACGTCGCGGGGGTGTCGAACGCCGCCGTCGGCCCAGACGTGCTTGCCGAGCTCACGTGCCGCTGCAGCACATTCCGCGACGGCCGAGAACTGCGGGCGTCCGACGCCGGTCATCATGCGAGTCGTGCACATGGCTCCGGGTCCGACGCCGACCTTGACGATGTCCGCGCCTGCGGCGATCAGATCACGGGTTCCCTGTGCGGAGACCACGTTGCCTGCAACCAACGGGACGCCGAGATCGAGCGCCTTGAGGGTGGTGAGCGCATCGATCATTCTCTGCTGGTGACCGTGAGCCGTGTCCACGACGATCACGTCGGCACCGGCGTCGACGAGTGCCTTGGCCTTGGCGCCCACGTCACCGTTCACACCGACCGCCGCAGCGACCCGGAGTGCGCCGCGCTCGTCGACTGCGGGGTCGTAGATGCCAGCACGGATCGCGCCGGTGCGGGTGAGGACGCCGGCAAGAGTCCCGTCTTCGTTGACGATGACCGCCAGCGGATCGTGCTTGGTTTCGAGCAGTTCGAAGACCTCACGCGGTGTGGCGGTGACCGGGGCCGTGACGAAGTCGGTGATCGCGACGGTACGGAGGCGAGTGAACCGATCGACATCCGCGCAGGCAGCCTCGGTGACGACACCGAGAGGCTTACCGTCCTCGACCACCACGACCGCGCCGTGAGCGCGCTTGGGAAGCAGCGCCAGCGCATCGGAGACGGCGTCGTCCGGACTCAGCGTGACCGGCGTATCGGCGACGAGGTGGCGGCTCTTGACGAACGCCACGGTCTCGGCGACAGCGTCGGTGGGGACGTCCTGCGGAATGATGACCAGTCCGCCGCGGCGGGCGACAGTCTCCGCCATGCGGCGGCCGGCGACTGCGGTCATATTGGCGACCACGACGGGAATGGTCGTTCCGGATCCGTCGGAAGAATTGAGATCGACGTCGAACCGAGAGGTGACCTCGGTCCGGTTAGGGACGAGGAAGACGTCGTCGTAGGTCAGGTCGTATGGGGGGCGTTGCCCTTCGAGGAACTGCACGTTTCACGAGCCTACCGTCGATTCCGCCGTAGCGCCCTCGGTATCGCGCGCTTGTGAGCGGGAGAGGGCGATCGTGGTCATGATCATGACGGCGACGGCGCACCCGATGAGAGCAATTCCGGGACCGTCGACGCGGAGGCGTTCGTCGAGCACTGTCATCCCCAGGAAGATGGCCGCGATCGGCTCGCCGATCGTCAGGGCGGGTAGCGACGCCGACAGCGGCCCGACCTGGAACGCGCGCTGTTGCAGGTAGACCCCGATTGCGCCCGAGGCGATCAGCGCCCACGTCTGCCATGCCGAAATCACCCCGATGACGCCGTGGCCGAGTAGGTCGGTGACGTACTTGGTGAATGCGACGGCGACGCCGTAGAAGATGCCTGCCGCAGAGCCGAGAAGCAGTGCGCGCCAGCCGCCGTCGAGTTTGGACAAGCCGCCGACAGTTGCGGCCACGGCCACTGCGACCGTAATCGTCAGGGGCACAGCCCAATCCGACCATGGAGCATTGCTGTCTCCCTCGGTGGGATCGCCGACGACGAGGAAGATCGCCAAGGAAATCGCGAGCATGATCGCCAGTGACCACGCGGAACGGGTGATGCGGATTCCCGAGAATTTGGCCGAGAGAGGCAGCGCGAACAGCAACGAGGTCACGATCAGCGGCTGCACCACCAACACCGAACCCAACGACAGTGCAACGGCCTGCATGACGTACCCGCCGCCGTCACCGATCAGCCCGGCCCACCACCGAGGACTGCGAATCAACGACGCCACCAACGCCTCGCCCTCGGGAACCGCGGACGCCGCCCGTTGCTGAGCGACCGAAGCGCACGCGAAGAGCAGTGCAGCGAGAAGTGCGCAGAGAACCGAGATCAGTGGAAGATCACCCATTCCCTCAGTGTGCGCGCTTGCCCGCCCGATTTCCGGCAGACGGCTTTCCTGCGCCGGGTGCGCCGCGACGCGGGGTCAAGCCCTTGGACGCCAGACGCTCCGAACGGGTCGGGACCGGAGTGCCGTCCGCACGGATCTTCTTCACACTCTTCGGATCGGTGACGCGCCGCGAGGAGGCGGCGCGCTTCTCGCCGTCCTTCTTCATCCGGCCTCCGGCAGCGGTCCGGCCTGCAGTGTCGTGTTCCTGACGGCCACGCTTGGCGGTGTGCTTGACGGCAACCGTCGTATCGGGAGCCTCGACCGGAATTCCCGTCGGCTCCATCGCACCGGTGATGCGCGTGAGTTCAAGATCGTCAGGACGAACCCGCACACCGTGAACCTTGATGCCTGCCTGCTTGGTCAACTTCTCGACCGAATCACGTTCTTCGTCGGTGACGATGGTGACGACGACGCCTGATTCCCCGGCGCGTGCCGTCCGGCCGGCCCGGTGCAGGTAGTCCTTCGCCTCGGCCGGGGGATCGACGTGAACGACGAGCGTCACGTCGTCGACATGGATTCCGCGCGCGGCGACATCGGTGGCGACCAGGACCGGTGTTGTCCCGTCGGAGAACGACGCGAGGGTCTTGGTCCGATTGTTCTGCGTCTTGCCGCCGTGCAGAGCCCCGGCCGAGACGCCGATCAAATGCAGTTGCTGCGCAAGACGATCCACACCGTGCTTGGTCTTGACGAACATGATGGTCCGCCCCGCGCGCGAAGCGATATGTGCGACAACGGATCTCTTGTCGTCGCGGTCGACGAAAAGCAGGTGATGCTCCATGGTCGAGACGGTCGCAACCGGGGGAGCAGTCGAGTGCGACGCCGGATTGCGCAGGTAACCCGCGACCAGATCGTCGACCTTGCCGTCGAGTGTCGCCGAAAAGAGAAGACGCTGACCGTCTTTCGGAGTCGTGTCGAGAATCTTCGCAACCTCGTCGATGAAACCCATGTCTGCCATGTGGTCGGCTTCGTCGATGGTCGTGATCACGACGTCGTCGAGAATCACCGACTTCTGGTCGAGTAGGTCGAGTAGGCGCCCGGGGGTCGCAATCAGCAGATCGACGCCGCGGGCAAGGATGTCGGCCTGACGCTTGATCGGAACGCCCCCGACCGCATTTGCCACACGCAAACCGATCTCGGTAGCGGCGTCGTCGAGTGCCTTGTGGATCTGGATCGCCAGCTCACGGGTGGGAGCGAGCACCAAACCGCGCGGACGATTCCGCTTGCTCGCCCCACCCTTGAGGCGCACCAGCATCGGAAGCCCGAAGGCCAGAGTCTTTCCGGAACCCGTCGCACCGCGCCCGAGTACATCCCGACCGGCAAGAACATCGGGGATGGTTGCCGACTGAATGGGGAAGGGGGCATCGATGCCGCTTCGGCGCAACGCGTGCACCATCACGGCGGGGATTCCGAGGTCGACGAACGAACGCCCTTCGGTCGAGGTGGGCGAGTCGATCGTCGATTCCTGCATTTGTCCAGGCTACCGGGTATCGGTAGACGCAGATGACCGCATCTACCGATACCCGCTGTGAATCAGGCCTCGATTTCGCTGCGGTCACCGCTCCACAGTGTGTGGAACTTGCCCGGCTTGTCGATGCGCTCGTAGGTGTGCGCGCCGAAGAAGTCGCGCTGACCCTGAGTCAGGGCGGCCGGCAGACGCTCCGCGCGGAGACCGTCGTAGTACGACAGCGAGGACGCGAACGCAGGTACCGGAATGCCGAGCATCGTCGCGGTGGCGACCACGCGGCGCCAGCTGTCGATGCCTGCCTCGATGGCCTCGCGGAAGTACGGCGCCAGAATCAAGCTCGGCAGGCTCGGATCCGCGTCGAACGCGTCCTTGATGCGGTTGAGGAACTGCGCACGGATGATGCAGCCACCGCGCCAGATCGTCGCCAGGTCGGCAGGCTTGAGGTTCCAGTCGTACTCGGCGCTGCCGGCAGCGATCTGATCGAAGCCCTGCGCGTACGCCACGATCTTCGACGCGTACAGCGCGGCCTGGATGTCGGCGGCGAACTGCTCGGCGTCAGCAGGCTTGTCGCCGAGAGAGCCGGCAGCCAGACCCTGCGCCTGAGCTGCAGCGCGCTGATTGCGGCTACCGGACAGTGCGCGAGCAAACACGGCTTCGGCGATACCGGTGACCGGCACGCCCAGATCCAGAGCGGACTTGACCGTCCAGCGGCCCGTGCCCTTCTGCTCGGCAGCGTCGACGATGACGTCGACCAAAGGCTTGCCGGTCTCGGCGTCGACCTGGCGGAGCACCTCGGCGGTGATCTCGATCAGGTAGGACTCGAGGGTGCCCTTGTTCCACTCGGTGAAGACGTCGGCAACCTGACCGGCGTCGTAGCCCAGAGCGTCGCGGAAGAGGTTGTACGCCTCGCCGATGAGCTGCATGTCGGCGTACTCGATGCCGTTGTGCACCATCTTGACGAAGTGACCGCTGCCGTCGGGGCCGATGTGCGTGCAGCACGGGGTGCCGTCGACGTGAGCGGAGATGGACTCGAGAAGCGGGCCGAGAGCCTCGTAGGACTCCTTCGGGCCGCCCGGCATGATCGACGGACCGTTGAGTGCGCCTTCTTCGCCACCGGAGATACCGGCGCCGACGAAGTGCAGTCCGCGGGCGCGGATCGCCGCTTCACGACGGATCGTGTCGGTGTAGAGCGAGTTGCCACCGTCGATGATGATGTCGCCGGGCTCCATGGCGTTTGCGAGCTCTTCGATGACAGCATCGGTCGGGGCGCCGGCCTTGACCATGATCAGGACGCGTCGCGGCTTCTGAAGTGCGGCAACAAACTCCTCGACGGTCTCGGTGCGCACGAAATCGCCCTCGGAACCATGCTCGGCGATCAGGGCATCGGTCTTCGCGATGCTGCGGTTGTGCAGGGCAACGGTGTGACCGTGGCGGGCGAAATTGCGGGCAATATTCGAACCCATGACGGCCAGGCCGGTGACGCCGATCTGAGCTCGGGGTGATTCGGTGCTAGTGGTTGACATGCTTACAGCTTTCCCTCTCGGTCCGCGGCTGTGAAATCCTGCGCTGTGCGCAGCCGAAAACGGTGCGGCCGCGACGCGCGTGAACATCAGACCGTGCATACAAAACACGGATGCAGATCACTTTAATTGCAGTGACCTGCATCCGTCTCGATACAGCTTCCGGCACAGCCGGAAGGTTCTCAGTGTTCAGTTGTCGAGCCGCAGCTCAGCGCAGGTATTACCGCTGATCGCGCTTCGGGCCGTCGAATCCGTCATAGCTACGACGGTCGGTGCGGCTGCGGAAGCCGCCACCGCTGGTCGAGGCTGCACGGTTGTCGCCGCCGTCGCGGTTGCCCTGGTAGCCACCGGAAGAGCGGTTGCCCTGGTAACCGGTCGAGGGGCGGCTGTCGCGATCGCCGTACGAGCGGTTGTTGTCACGGCTGCCCTGGTATCCACCACCGGACGAACGGTTGCCCTGGTATCCGCCGCGGCTCTCGCCGTCACGGCTTCCCTGGTATCCGCCCGAAGAGCGGTTGCCCTGGTAACCCGTCGACGGGCGGCTGTCGCGGTCTCCGTAGGACGGACGGCTGTCACGGTTGCCCTGGTAACCACCGCTGGAGCGATCACCCTGGTATCCACCGGAAGAGCGGTTGCCCTGGTATCCGCCGCGGCTCTCGCCGTCGCGGTTGCCCTGGTAGCCACCGGAAGAGCGGTTTCCTTGGTAGCCGGTCGAGGGGCGGCTGTCGCGGTTGCCCTGGTAACCACCACTGGAGCGATCACCCTGGTATCCGCCGCGGCTCTCGCCGTCGCGGTTGCCCTGGTAGCCACCCGAAGAACGGTTGCCCTGGTATCCACCGGACGAGCGGTTGCCCTGGTAGCCGCCACGGCTTCCACCACGATCACCGAAGGAACGCTCGCCACGAGAAGAGCTCTCGCGCAACGGTTCTCCGGTCGGCTTCTTGGCGCCGGTGATGCGAGCAAGTTCAGCAGAACCCGGGGTGACGGCAACGGCTGCGGCATTGACGCCGGCCATACCGGTCAGACGCTTGAACTGACGCTTCTGGTTCGGCAGCACGATGGCGACAACGGTGCCCTTCTCGCCGGCGCGAGCGGTACGACCAGCGCGGTGCAGGTAGTCCTTGTGGTCGGCCGGGGGATCGACGTGAACGACGAGGTCGATGCCGTCGACGTGGATTCCGCGTGCTGCGACGTCCGTTGCGACGAGGACCGGGGTGCGGCCGTTCTTGAAACGCTCGAGGACGCGGGTGCGCTGGTTCTGTGCCTTGCCGCCGTGAAGCGACTCGGCAGCGATGCCGACTGCGCGGAGGCGGTCGGTGATTCCCTCGCAACCGAGCTTGGTGCGGGCGAACATGATGGTGCGTCCGTCGCGGGCACCGATCTCGGCGAGGACTGAATCCTTCTGTCCACGATCGACGAGGAGAACGTAGTGCTCCATCGTGTCGACGCTTGCGCGGCCGTCTTCGGTGGAGTGGGTGACGTGGTTGGCCAGGAACTGACGAACCAGCGACTGGACCTCACGGTCGAGGGTTGCCGAGAACAGCAGACGCTGTCCGTCTGCGGGGGTCTCACCGAGGATCGAGCGAACCTCGGGCAGGAAGCCCATGTCCGCCATCTGATCGGCTTCGTCGAGTGCGGTGATTTCCACCGAGTCGAGGATGCAGGTGCCCTGACGCAGGTGGTCGCCGAGACGACCCGGCGTTGCGACGAGGACGTCTACGCCGCGGCGAAGCTGATCGACCTGCTTGGCGAACGGCGTTCCACCGACAGCGGGGCGAACCGTGAGTCCGAGTGCTCCGGCGTAGGAGTTGAGGGAGTCGACCACCTGGAAAGCAAGCTCACGGGTGGGGACGAGCACGAGTGCGCGGGGACGCTTGGCGGCCGGGCGATCTTCGTGGCGTGAGAGGCGGGTCAGCATCGGCAGGCCGAAGGCGAGGGTCTTGCCCGATCCGGTCTGTGCGCGGCCGAGAACGTTGGTTCCGGCGAGCGCGTCCGGGATGGACTGCGCCTGGATGGGGGACGGGACGGTGATGGAGTTGCGCGCCAATGCGGCAACAAGTTGCTCGGGCAGGCCGATCTCGGCGAAGGTGATACCCGGCTCGGTGGCGACTGCTTCTTCGGCGGCGGGGGTGTTGACGGTGGGGTCTTCGATGTTCTCGGAAGACGACATTTGGACAGCGTTGGTCACGCGGAAACCTCTCCGGACTACGGGCACGTCGCGGAGCGGAAGAAGCCATGCTGAAATACACGACACAGTTCGCAAAGGGACGAGCCAGGGCACATGTCACCTGGCAATCCGAACGCATACTGCGGGGAATTGGGCTGTGTGCCGTTATATGTTGACGGACCACGATGGTGGCCGTGATCCACTCTACGCCACCGGGGACACCGAAGTCAGGTAGCCCCGCCTGTGACCTGCACTACTACACGGGGTTACGCAGGTCAAGACTCAGTATGCGTTGAAAAGCAGTCGAAGTTCGGTGAGCCAGGGCACAGCCACCGCAACCGTGGGAACAACGAGAATCGCGACCGCCCCGAGATACGCAAAAACTGCGATGCGGGGATCTGCGTCGTCGGCCGAGAGGCGTTGCACTCGGATGAGCGTCGACGGCCCGCCCGCTGCCATTGCCCCGCGGGGTGCCGTCGATCCGGCACACGCGACAAGCGCCCGCGCGAGGGGAGTGGGACCGGTAGCCCGCACGGCTGAATCGTCGGCGAGCAACTCCACCAGTAGCTGCACCGATCCCAGGGCCGACTTGCTACGAACGAAACGGGGGAACGCGTGGTTGACGGCAGTGAAAGCCTCGAGGACCAGATCGTGACGAGCTCGCAGGTGGGAACGCTCGTGCGTCAGGATGGCTTTGACCTCGGCATGATCGAGGTTCTGCAGAGTGCCTTGACTGAGAACCACGCGTTGACGCAGACCTGGCAGGCAGTATGCGATCGGTTCGTCGACGTCCAGTACCCGCAGATCGGGTGTGCGTTCCACCGACGCGGGCATGGCGCAGTCGTCGAGAAGGTCCACCAACACGCGGTGACGTGCACGGCGACGTCGGGTTCGCACAGCGACCTGGATGATCGAGAAGATCAGCTTCGCGCCGATCAGGAGCGTCAGGGCAAAAACAACCACGTACAGAATCCACAGTGGGAGCCCGAGTGCATCGATTTCGGCGGTCGGGGCCGTCGTCGGCCTACCGTCAGCGCCGGGAACGAGCAGCTGGCTGGCAATGGCCAGGCCCGAGCTGAATGCCGACAACACCGCAGCAATTGCGACGGCTTGCCACAGGACCAACGCCGCGCGTGGAGCGCGGTACGCCCACGTGGAGCGGCTCAGGAGTGCGGGAACCGGACCGGCCAGCAACAAGGCAAGCAGTCCGAAAACCAGTGCAGTAGTGGCGTTCATGTCCTACACATCATGCACGACGAAATCAGTTCGGCCTAGAAATTCCGGGCTGCGCAGCCTTTTTCGCGGACTCGCGCACCTCGAGGGCAGCGAGCGCTTCGCGGAGAGCATCGGCTTCGTCAGCATTGACCTGTCCCACGAAGTGGACGAGCGCCGCAGCGCGACCGCCGGACTCCGGAGCCTGGGCCAGCGCGTCGACCATCAGACTCGCGACCAGTTCTTCGCGCTTGTTGACGGGAAGATAGCGATGTGCGCGATCGTCACGCTGCTGAATCACCAGATGCTTCTTCGCCAGGCGCTGCAGAACGGTCATCACCGTCGTGTACGCCAATTCGCGATGCGTCGCGAGTGCTTCATGCACCTGTCGCACAGTTTGCGGTTCCGATGTGGACCACAAATGATCCATCACCGCGCGTTCGAGTTCACCTAGACCTGCCATTCTTCGATTCTACGGACTTCCACGACGAAATACGTACTACTGGTAGTAGTAACCACCTCGGTGGGGGTGTGGTATTGGCCATAGTGATCTGCGTGACGGTTACGGTGGTGTGAGACGACGAAAGTCCCGACAATGACGATGCCCGATAATTGCAAGCCAAACAGTCGATCCGCAGAAAGTAGCCGCACGTAGATGACGATCGACAGTTCGCCGGGCACCGAAGAATCGACATCACGGGCGCGGGTAGTCACGCAGAAAGCTGCCGGCATCATCCGTTTCGGCATTCGCGACGCACCGTTGACGGTCGTTCTACTTCTCACCATGTGGATCGTGGGTGCCGCAACCGGCAGCCTCGTTCACGGACCGTCCCGCGATCTCGAGCACACGATCGGTGCCGGAATGGGCTCGATCCAGCACGGCCGCATCTGGACGCCGCTCACGTCCGTGCTGTGGGCAGGAAACCTGCTCGGGTACCTCGGCGCGACCGTGCTCCTGATCGCAGTCGCCGCACCCCTCGAACGCCGAATGGGAACGATCAAGCTTGCGATCGCCGGCGCAAGCACTCAAATCCTGGGAGTCCTGCTCGGGCTCGGCTGGGCGTCGTTTGCGAAGGTGTTCGATTCCAGTTGGGGATTCCGCCTCCACGTGGGCTCCGCGGTCGGAGCCAGTGCATGGATCGTCGGCGCTGCGATGGCCGCCAGCTCGAACATGGGCACCCTGTGGCGCCGTCGCATTCGCGTCGGAACTTTGGCGTTGACGATCACTTTGGCCTTGTTCAGTGGTCAGCTGCAAGACGTCATCCGATTCTTTGCCGCTGTGGTGGGTTTGGTGATCGGTCAGTGGATCGTCGGACGATCGGCGCGCGGTGAGCGCATCGCCGGGACACAGCGAGAGGGTCGCGTCCTGGTCGCCATCGTCGTCGCGGCGAGTGCGATCGGCCCGATGATCGCCGCATTGTCCCCGCAGGCGGTCGGCCCACTCGCGGTCCTCCGTGACCTCTTCCGCGGAGTTCCCTGGACTGTCGCCGAGGTTCGAGAACTGTGCGAGGAGTCCTCGTCGGATCCGGACTGCCGACGAGGACTCCTCGAGCTCAGACTCTCCGGTATCGGCCCGACTCTGCTCTCGCTGATGCCGTCGATCTTCGTTCTCGTGTTGAGTGACGGGCTCCGTCGTGGCCGCAGATTCGCCTGGATTGCGACAGTGTGTGCTCAGGTAGTCCTACTCGTCCTCTCGATCGGGAACTTCGTCATCAGGTTCGTCGACGCCGTCGACAGTGACAGCTTGTTCTACGGAATCAGCGATCCGAACGTGTACCGAACTCTGGTGCCGTTCCTGACACCGCTCTTCGTACTGATCCTGCTGATCGCGACACGTCGATACTTCGACGTCGCGGCCCCGGCCAAGACATACCGACGTCTCGGTGCTGCGATCGTGACCTTGCTCGCGGTCCTCGCCGTGATCTACGTCGGCGGCGGAATGCTCGCCAGGCACGGGTTCGATCGCGAGCCAACCGTAACGATGTTGCTCGCGGACTTCCCTCAGCGCCTTGTACCGCCCGTGTACCTGCAGTTGATCGATCCGCGTCTGCTTCCCGTGGACATCGAGTCGACGTTGCTCTTCGAGTGGACCGGCGTCGTGTTCTGGGGCGTCGCCGCCGTGTTGGTGTTCGTGAGTTTCCTCAAGCCGGTCAAGACCGCCGATCCCAAAGCCGCCGAACGAGCGCGATCCATGTTGATCGCCGGTACCGGCAGCCCGTTGTCCTGGATGACGACGTGGAAGGGAAACACATACTGGTTCAGCGCGGACGGTTCGAGTTACGTCGCGTATCGCGTCATCGCCGGTGTTGCTCTCACAACCGGTGATCCGGTCGGTCCTCCAGATCGCATGCGCACGGCGATCGAGGAGTTTGCCGAGTTCGCGTCGTCGAACGGTTGGATTCCCTGCTTCTATTCAGTGACCGACGACGCCCGAAGCATCACTGATTCCATGGGCTGGAGCGGCCTGCAGGTCGCCGAGGAAACCGTGCTCGACCTCGGACAGGTCGCGTTCACAGGAAAGCGGTTCCAGGATGTGCGAACAGCACTGAACCGGGCGAAGAAGTCCGGGATCACGGCCGAGTGGATTTCCTTCCCTCATGCACCTCTCGCGATCAAGGATCAGATAGTTGCGATCTCGGAGGAATGGGTGGCGGACAAGGGGATGCCCGAGATGGGATTCACCCTCGGCGGACTCGACGAGGTCGACGACGAACAAGTGCGGTGCCTGATCGCCGTCGACGAGGATCGCACCGTGCACGGTGTCACGTCGTGGCTACCGGTGTACCGCGACGGCAAAGTCGTCGGGTGGACACTCGACTTCATGAGGCGACGCTCCGAAGGATTCCGTCCCGCGATGGAGTTCCTCATCGCCTCCGCTGCACTGAAATTGGAGGAGGAGGGCGTCGAGTTCCTCAGTCTGTCCGGTGCACCGTTGGCAACAATCGCCGGTGACTCCGAGAGGAATGCGAACGAACCGGAGGCCACGACTTTCTCGGCGATGATGGACAGCGTGCTCGACCTACTCGGTCGCACCCTGGAACCGGTGTACGGATTTCGTTCGCTGTTGGCCTTCAAATCGAAGTTCCAGCCTCGGTACGTGCCGATGCACATGACCTTCGCCGATCCAGCCGCGTTGCCGAGCATCGGGAACGCGGTCGGACGGGCGTACCTGCCGACCGTGACGATCGGTCAGGGATTCAAACTTGTTCGGACGATTCTGGGTCGCTGATTCGCGATCGTCACGCAGGCTTTGCCGGCCCGCCGACGGCGCCGAACACGTGCCGGGTTCCGATCGGAACGATCAGCGGCCGATCCGAGACGGGATCGTCGATGACCGCAGCTTCGAGACCGAACACCTCGAGCAGAAGTTCCGCGGAAATGATGTCCTTGGGGACACCAGAAGCGACGACGGCGCCGTCGCGCATCACGATCAGATGATCGCTGTATCTGACCGCGAGATTGAGGTCGTGCAGAACCATCACCACGGTGCGCCCCATTTCCTCGTGGAGTTGATCCACCAGGTCGAGGACTTCCATCGAGTGCGCGAGGTCCAGATAGGTAGTCGGTTCGTCGAGAAGCAGAATGTCGGTTCCCTGGGCGAGAGCCATCGAGATCCAGGCTCGCTGGCGCTGACCGCCGGACAATTGATCGACGGGTCGATCGGCGAGATCCGAGACACCGGTCAGCTCCAGCGCTTCGGCGACCTCGCCCTCGTCGTCCGCGGACCACTGCCTGATCCACGACTGGTGCGGGTGGCGCCCACGTGAGACCAGATCGGCGACCGTGAGTCCTTCCGGCGCAACCGGAGTCTGGGGGAGCATTCCGAGCACCCGTGCGACTTCCTTGGTCTTCATCGAACTGATCGCCTTGCCGTCCAGGACAACCGATCCGCCCTTGGGCTTGAGCAGACGACCGAGCGCACGCAGGAGCGTCGACTTGCCGCAACCGTTGGGGCCGATGACCGTCGTGATCACGCCGGTAGGGATCTCGAGATCGAGTCCGTCGACGATGATGCGGTCCCCGTACCCGAGCGTCAGGTTCTTGGCGACGAGACGCGAAGGAGTATCGGTGGACTGGGCGATGGTGGTCATGCTGTGACCTTCCGATTGTTACGAACCAACAGGTAGAGCAGGAACGGACCACCAAGTGCGGAAGTCACGATTCCGACGGGGAGTTCCACAGGCAGAATTGTTCGAGCGATGACGTCGCTGCCGACCACCAGTACAGCACCGGTCAGCGCGGACGCCACGATGGGCGGGCCGGCAGAGCGCACCAGACGCATGGCGACCTGTGGCGCAGCCAGGGCGACAAAGCCGACCGGACCTGCTGCGGCGGTTGCGATGGCGGCCAGCGCCACGGCGGAGAGCAACAGTTTGGCCTGCGATGATTGCAAGCGAACACCGAGAGAGGTGGCGTTGTCGTCGCCCAACCGCAGCGCTCCCATGGTGAACGAAGCGATCACCGCGTAGCCGCCGACTACCGCGACAGCGATGGCTACCGGCCACATCTGATTCCAGGTGGCACCGTTGAGCGAACCGTTGAGCCACACCTGTGCGCGGGAAGCATCGTTGATGTCCGCCGAGATGAGGAGCCATCCCGTCGCTGCCACGAGCATGGCGTTGATGCCGATACCGATCAGGATGAGGCGGAACCCCTCGACGCCCTTGCGCCACGCCAAGGCGTAGATCACCACTGCTGTCAGTAGGCCGCCGCAGAGTGCAGCCAACGGAATCCCCAGTGTGGCAAGCAGTCCCACGAACGACCCGCCACCACCGAGCACGATGAGAGCAACCGCGGCAGCACTCGATCCGGCCGTGATTCCGAGGATGTCGGGGCTGGCGAGGGCGTTGCGAGCGATCGTCTGGGTGACCGCACCGGCAATACCGAGTGCCATGCCGATGAAGAGTGCGGTGAGCGATCGAGGAAGTCGGAGATCGAAGACGATCAGGTTCTGTGTCTTGCTTCCATTACCGAGCAGGACGGAAATGACATCGGGGATCGAGATCGGATAGTCGCCGCGTCCGATGTTGATGCAGAGCAGAAGGAAGAGTGCGACCGCGAGCGCAATGCACACCGACACCGCGAGTGGACGGTAGACCAGCGAGAATCCACCGATACGAATCGACTTACGTGAGGGGACGGTCCGGGGGAGTACCCGGAGTTCTTGCTTGAGCGTCACAGACTTGCCAACTTCCTGCGGCGTACGAGAGCGATGAAGAACGGGGCGCCGAAGAGGGCCAGGATGATTCCGACCTGCAACTCGCCGGGGCGCACGACTACGCGACCGATGATGTCCGCGGTGATCAACATGACCGCACCGAGCAAGCCCGCGTACGGGACCAGCCAGCGATAGTCGGGTCCGGTGATGGCCCGGGCCACGTGGGGGACCACCAATCCGATGAACGCGATAGGTCCACACGCTGCGGTCGCGGCGCCGGTCAGCAGGGTGATCGCGATGATGCCGAGGGTGCGACTGAACGCGATGTTCGTTCCCAACGCTTTTGCGACGTCTTCACCAAGGCTGAGGACATTGAGACCAGGCGTACTCGCCAGGGCGATGACCAACCCGAGTATCAGGAAGGGGAGGACCTGCCAGAGAACGTCGAACCCGCGACCGGACACCGACCCGACTACCCAGAAACGGTAGGCGTCCAGGCTCGTCTGGTCGAGGATTATCACGGCGTTGGTCATGGCTTGCAGGAAGAACGCGACGGCCGCGCCCGCCAGAGCCAGACTCAGAGGACTTGCGCCGCCGTTTCCGATGGAGGACAAGCCGAAGACGACGATGCTGGCGACGAACGATCCTGCAAACGCGAACCAGAGGTACTGACTCGGTGCGGTGAAGCCGAAGAGATAGATCGCCATGACTACGAAGAAAGCCGCGCCGGCGTTGAGGCCGAGTAGTCCGGCATCTGCCAACGGGTTACGCGTGTGTCCCTGAATCAGGGCGCCGGCGATACCGAGTGCGATGCCGACGACAAGACCCAGGATGGTCCGCGGAGCGCGCAACGTTCGCACGATGATGTCCGTCTGGGTGCCGTCCGAACTGAAGATGGCGTGGAAGATCTCGGCAAACGTCAGCGGACGTGCGCCCACCGCGATGCTCGCGAGCATGACGAGCGCGAGAAGAACCGTGAGCACCGCGAGACCGATCAGCCGGCGTCGACGAGTTGCCCCGACGCTGTTGTCGCGCGCGAGTTCCTCGAACCCTTCTTCGCGCGCCGTGCTTTCACGGACCACCTCGATACCGGTTCGATCGAACGGCCTGCGCAGAGCCCGGCGAACACCGATGGGCTGCTTTGTCTTCGCGTCACGCGTGACCAGACCTACCCATCCCTTTCCCGAGGTCCGGCCTGTGGCACCTTCGCGGAATCCCAGGTTCCACACGAGGAGACCAACGGCAATGGCTATTGCCGTCCCACCGAATACTGCGCGGTCGGCTTCGCCGCCACCGTTCTCGTCTCGGAGCGACTGAACGACGTACCAGCCGACGAGCAACGGAAGCAGGAACACCCCCGCGTCGAAAATCCCAGCTAGAACACGCATTCGGACAGGAGCCGGGCCGCGCGGCACTATGCGCCGTCCGTACGTCTCGCTGGGTCCTCGGGGATGTCCGTTCCCGAGCGGTTTGATCATCGTCACTGGCGGATCGAGCTCCTGGTCTTTGTGCGCAGGGAATTCGCATCTTAGGTTACGGAACCCTATGTGGGTGTGCTCCCTGCGGGGCAAGTTCCTGTGAATATGCGGTGCCCAGCGTCACAGTTCTTTACTCTTGAATTATGGTGAGGCTAACCTACATTAAGAACCACAAGACAACTTCGGCCGATTGGAGTGCACGGTGACAATCACCTTGACCACCCAGCATGCGGATGTTCGTGAATTCGAACTCCGGTCGAACGCATTGAGCCGCACCAGCGTTCGCCTACGAGCACTCAACCCTGACTACCCGCGCGTCTACGCGGTTGCCGCCATGTCAGGTGAAGGCAAACGGCGTTGGTGGCAGTTGAGTGAAGGCTTGTGCGGGGATCGGGTGCATCAGATGTTCGCCCGCTCGCTCCAGGATCTCGACAGTGCCGAAGCTGCGGCGATACAGGTCGCAACATCACTGATTCACGCTGTGGTCGGCAGGGTTGCCGCATCGATCGTCTCCGAAGGTGCCGCTTGGGATCCAGGCCTCGAGAACCTGTTCATCCACATGGACAGCGACGGCGGTATCGACTGGGCCGGGGTGATCGACGAGACTCTGCGCGTTGCGCCGAACGGACGGGAGTCCGGCAGTGACGGCGTCGTCGACATGCCGTGCGAAGAAGCGCTCCTCGTCTGGACCGCGCACCGTTGCCTGACCTCGCTACGGGCGATCTACGACGCCGTCTCCAGGTGTGCGCCCGTCGACCAGTTCAGATTCTGGGGCTTGGTAGGGGAGTCGATCCTGGGCGCAGCGGCATATGTCCCCATCTTGGCCGGCGGGGGCGAATCAGCCGCTCAGCGCCGCGGGCAGGGGCTGCTGGACGCTTTTGTCGCCGCCGGACTGCCCGTGCGTGCACGCCGCAAGGTCTCGCTGCGTCCTCGTTGGAACCAGTTCGACGAAGGGCTTGCTAAATTAGGTCAGCCTTGCCTATGATTGTGGAACACCACGCGGAGAGTTACACCCCGCGAGAGTGACGAAACTGCCGGACCGCGCCGGAGTCCTGAGGGCTGCAGAGACTCCCGGTCCTTCCCACGGCGGGTTTCACATCGAATGATGTGAAACCCGCCGGTTCTTTTTCCAGACCTGATTCCAAGCTCGAGTTACCTCTCGTGTAATCAGGTAGGGAGTGGCAGCCACACCGGCGCCAGAGAATCACAGATGGAGATGGCATGGTCGACACTGCTGAGACCGCAGAGATGATGAAACGGCTCGGAACGGGCTTCGACGCCACCATCGGCCTGGAATACACCGAACTGAGCCCAGATCGCGTGCGGGCGCAATGGACCGTCAAGCCCACGCTGCACCAGCCCGCCGGGATACAGCACGGGGGTGTGTACTGCTCGGTGGTGGAGTCTCTCGCCAGCGTCGGTGGCACCGTGTGGCTGGGCGAGCGAGGACAGGTGGTCGGAGTCAACAACAACACCGACTTCCTGCGCGCAACGCGGGAGGGCACTCTCACCGCTGAAGCCACCCCGATTCATCGCGGACGCACCCAGCAACTCTGGGAAGTTCGCATCACCGACGAGAACGACCGACTCGTTTCAAAGGGACAGGTTCGCCTCGCGAACATCACCGAGGTGGCGAAGATCGGAAACTGACCACGCGGCAGTCGATCGAATGACGGAGGGCGGCTGCGGAGTTGAACTCCACAGCCGCCCTCCGCCGGTCACTCAGGTGTTGATCAGCCGGCGGCCTTCTGCTGCTTGCCGGCAGCCTTCTTGGCTTCGCCATTCGAAGCGCTGCCGGACTCCGTCGCTTCCTTGTTTTTCTTCTCCAATTCGCCCATCGCGTTTCGCGCGAAGACCTGCTGCTCGGTGGACGCCATCTGAGCACGGCCACGCCCGAAGAACGTCACCGCCCACGACAACAGCGTCGAGGCACGGGAACGGAATCCGACGAGGTAGAGGAGGTGAATTGCCAGCCAGGCAACCCACCCGATGAAGCCGCTGATCTCGAGCTTGCCCACCTTGGCTACCGCGCTGAAGCGCGAGATCGTTGCCATACTGCCCTTGTCGAAGTACTTGAACGGAACTCGTTCCGACGGGGACTTGCCGTCCAGTGACGCTTTGATCTGCTTGGCCGCGTACTTGCCACCCTGCATGGCAACCTGAGCCAATCCGGGCAGCTTGTCGAGCGACATCATGTCGCCGATGACAAAGACGTTGGGGTGCCCGGGCAGAGACAAGTCGGGATTGACCATGACGCGGCCGGCGCGGTCGGTTTCTCCGCCGCTCTGTTCAGCGAGCTGCTTGCCGAGGGGGCTGGCCTGCACGCCGGCGGACCACACCTTGCACTGCGACTCGATACGGCGAAGCGTGCCGTCCTTCTCCTTGATGATGAGACCGTCGTTGTCCACGTCGGTGACCATCGCGTCGAGCTGGATCTCGACGCCGAGCTTCTCGAGCGTCTCGGCAGCCTTGCGGCTGAGCTTCCCGCCGTACACGGGCAACACGGCAGGGGCGCCGTCGAGGAGCACGACGCGCGCTTCACGAGGATCGATCTTGCGGAACGCGCCGTCCAGCGTTCGACGGGAAAGCTCGGCGATCTGCCCGGCCAACTCCACGCCGGTGGGGCCGGCGCCGACAACGACGAAGGTGAGCAAGCGCGCACGCTCGGCGGGATCGTCCGACAGTTCGGCCTGTTCGAAGGCCCCGAGGATTCGTCCGCGCAGTTCGAGGGCGTCGTCGATCGTTTTCATTCCGGGGGCGAACTCCGCGAACTGGTCGTTGCCGAAGTACGACTGACCGGCACCGGCTGCCACGATCAGACTGTCGAACGGCGTAACCGTGACGCGTTCGAGCAGGCGCGAGGTCACGGTCTGATTCTCGAGATCAATTGTCTCGACCTCACCGAGCAGTACCTGTGCGTTCTTCTGCTTGCGCAGCACCAGTCTCGTGGCGGGAGCGATGTCACCGACCGAGAGGATGCCGGTCGCAACCTGATAGAGGAGCGGCTGAAACAGATGGTGGGTTGTACGCGCGATCATCGTGATGTCGGCATCGGCTTTTTTGAGAGCCTGAGTGCCGAACAATCCTCCGAAGCCGGAACCGATCACCACTACGCGGTGGCGGTGCGGTTCAACCGACTGGATGCTCATTCCGTACTCCTCGAGTTCTAGGCGACAGTCCTACGGTAGTCCCACCGCGGCCGAGCTTCTCTGCGAGCAGTCCGACGCGCGCCGGTGTGTCCGAATCGATCAAGCGGCCTCGAGGGTGATCACTCCCGAGGTGATCGGCTTGGCCGGACCCCGGGGTGATCACCACTTTGTCGAGGTGTCAGCTACTGGCGGACGGACAAGATGAACAGTGCGATGCACCCGCCGACGAAAACCAGGATCGACAGGGCCACCGAGGCATACCCGACACCCACTCCAATTGCTGCCCAGTCCATGTGCCCAACCTCTCTTACGGTGCAATCCGGGATTCAGATCACATCTGCCTAGAGACATCACACCTCATCTGTCCCAACTTTCGAAACCCGGCACGCCCAACCGTTGACATGCAAGTAAATGCTTGCATATTGTGAAGTTGTGAACGACCGGATGAATGCAGCCTTCAAAGCACTGGCCGATCCCACACGAAGGCTTCTCCTGGACCGCTTGTTCGTAGCCAACGGTCAGTCGCTCGGCGAGCTGTGCGACAGCCTCGACATGAGTCGGCAAGCTGTCACTCAACACCTCACCATGCTCGAGGACGCCAATCTGATCAGCACGGTCCGACAGGGGAGGGCAAAGCTTCACTATCTCAATCCCGTTGCGCTCGAGGAGATTCGAGAGCGGTGGATCAACAAGTTCGAGGTACCGCGCCTTCGTGCGCTCAGTACCGTCAAAAGAATTGCGGAGGAAGCCATGACCGACAAGCCCAGTTTTGTGTACGTCACCTACATTGCGAGCACGGCGGACAACGTCTGGAAAGCGCTCACCGACGCACAGGCCACCGCAGAGTATTGGGGACACAGCAACGTCTCCGACTGGCAGCCGGGATCGACCTGGGAGCACCGCCGGATCGACGGTTCGAACATTGCCGATGTAGTCGGCACCGTAGTCGAGAGCAACCCTCCGTCGAGGTTGGTCACCACCTGGGCTGATCCGAACGGCGAACCGGGCGTCGACATCTCTCGGGTGAGTTTCGACATCGAAGCCTTCGGCGCGATCGTGCGACTGACCGTCAAGCACACCGATTTGGCGGACGAATCGGCTCGCATGGAGGTGGCCGGTGGATGGTCGGCGGTGTTGTCGAACCTGAAGTCCTACCTCGAAACCGGAAGCACTCTTCCGGTGGCGCCGTGGGAGATGCCGGCCGGCTGACGGTGATGGAACAGGACAAACGTGCTCCCTGTGCTGGAGGGAATTGTCGTACTCCCGTCCGAATTGCCGGCCCAGTCCAGTCTCAACTTCGCATAAGAACCAAATTTCGGCGGGTTCAGTCTGTAAAGTTGCCGGAAGGATGCTAGCGTTTTGCCCGACATCGAGTGAGGACGACCTCGTCTCGGACGCATGGGAGAAACACTATGGGCGACGACGCTTTTCAGAATGTTCCGGTTGATCGACGCAAGTTCGTCAAGACAGTTCTAGCGGCCTCGGCGGTAACTGTGCCCGTCGTGACGTCGATCAGCCTCGGTGGTGCGGCGCCGGCCTTCGCAGCCGGAGACACGCCGAATCTCTCCGGAGCGCCAAGTCGTGGCCAGCAGAACCCGAATCAACCAGGCGGCGAACAACCAGGCGGGAATCAGCCCGGTGGCCATACTCCGGGAGGGAACCAGCCGGGCGGAAACGAGCCGGGCAACCCCGGATCATCGGGAAGTTCGGGATCGTCAGGCAGTTCGGGTAGTTCCGGGAGTTCGGGATCGTCTGGAAGTTCCACAGGTTCCGGATCAACCGGTAGCTCTTCAGGTTCCGGTGGAACGACGACGGCTAAGCCGACCGGGCCGACTGTGCCGACGGAGCCGACCGTCCCGACTGTGCCAACCGTACCGACAGTGCCAACCACTCGCACCGAGCCGACCTTCCCGACCCCTCCGACCCAGCCGACGAATCCCACGGAACCTACGTAGCCGACACGACGCGACTGGTTCCGAGGGGGAACACCGACGATGACAGAGTTCGATGTCGCGCTACACCGCGCTCTGAAGAAGTTTCAGAGCGCGGGGTCGGTTCAGGTGAAGGAGACTCCACCGCACGGAGAACCGGCCGATCTGACTATCGCGATCGCGACCTACGACGATTTCGACGGCGCGTACTTCACGATCCACTCGATCTTGGTCCATCATCGCGAGGTTCTGGACAGAGTCGAATTCGTCTTGTTGGACAACAACCCCGAGGGGTTGCCGGCGCCGATGCTCGAATCGTTTGCGGGGTATATCGATCGGTTCCGCTACGTTCCGTTCACCGACGTTCGATCGACTGCGGTGCGGGACGTCCTGTTCCGCAAGGCAACAGGAAAGTACGTCCTGGTCCTCGACTCCCACGTGATCTTGGCACCGGGATCGTTGTCGGCGTTGCTGGCGTATTTCGATGCGGACCCGGAAACCGACGATCTGATCCAGGGACCGATGCTCTCCCAGGATTCCTCGCACATCGCGGCCACCCACATGGACCCCAAGTGGCGCAACGGGATGTTCGGCTCGTGGGGAGTTGATCCGCGAGCGAAGCAACACCCTGACGTGCCTTTCGAGATCGTCATGCAGGGCCTCGGCTCATTTGCCTGCAGGCGTGAGGCATGGCCGGGATTGAACTCGCACTTCACCGGATTCGGCGGTGAAGAGGGATACATCCACGAGAAGTTCCGGATCAACGGCGGAAAGGTCGTCTGCCTTCCGACATTTGGTTGGCACCATCGATTCGAGCGCCCGGCCGGTGTCCCGTATCGAATAAACTGGGAAGATCGTGTTCACAATTACCTGCTCGGTTGGAGTGAGGTCGGATGGGATCTCGACTCACTCCATCGTCAGTTCTCCAGGTACCTCGGTGATTCGTATCCCGAGATTCGTCGCCGTGCCGAGCTGAGCGTCCAGCGACCCGAGTTGGTCTTCGGTGGGGTGGTCGTTCTCAGCGACGACGGCCGAGTCGCTCCGTGGCGTTCATGCCTGGCGGAGGCCGAGTCGATCGAACTGACCGTTCACCGTGCCATTCCGGCGGAGGACGACGGTCCGGATGGGTGGAGGACGGTCTCTGCGTTCGTCGCCGGACTCGACAAGGCAATTCTGCTGGGCTGGAAGTCGGTGGTTTTTCTGGACGAGGCGCGCGTGATCGAACCCGCGGTTATGTACAAGCTACGGAACATCGTCGACGACCTCCCCGCCGAAGCCGATACGGCTGTCATCCACGCACACGGCGAAGATCTGGTCGGAGCTGCACTGATTGTTCGCGCGGCGACATACGGAACTTTGCGAGACGAACTCTCACGAAGGATCAACGGACCCGTGCCGTCCGACTTCTCACTGGCGGCTTATCTGCTCGAGCGAGGCGCAGTCGACGTTGTGCTCGATCGCCCACTGTCGCCTGTCCGAGTAGGGGGAGAACCCAACCCCGTTGTCGAGGATTCTCAGTCGGACCTCGGTGTTGCCGTCGTGAATCTCGATCTTGACATCGACAGATGGAAAGCGTCCTGGCATAGATTCATTCGCTTACCGCGCGTAACAGCGGTGGAAAGAGTGTCGGCTTTCGAGGACGCGATGAATCAGGACGCGGCCTTCACCGTCTCGTGGCGTCGTGCGCTCGCTCGGGCGACTGAGAAGGGCTGGGATTCGGTCCTCATCGCTGCTGACGACGTCAGTTTGCTGGATGCCGCCGCATCGATCCTTGGCCATGCCCGCGAAGAGTTGGATCACGGCGATTGGGATGTCGTCCACCTCGGACACGACCCGAAATCGAGGGACGGAGCTCTGCTCGACGGTTCGGCACTCTTGCGCACCAGTCCTGAGAACCGTGGAGTCCACGCCGTTCTCGTACATTCACGCGCCTTCGAGCGAATTCTCGACGAGATTGCGGATCCGGAGTCAGATCCCGAAGCATTCGGACAATGGGCGGGTCACTACCGAACTCTGGGCGACTACCTGGTGGATGCGAGTGCCGGGGGAGCGCTCACGTGCCTGACGCTGTCGCCCGGCATCGCCTCCACACGCAGCCTGATTCGTTCGGGCGCAATCGAATCCGAATACTCACGACGCTTCGCACTGTGAGACCACCACCAAAACGAAATCGGATTCGCTGAATCAAGGAGATATCTTGACCGAACTACTCGAAGGTGTGAGACCGCAACGCTCTCAGACGGTGGAGAGCAACGATCTCACCGACGGTGTTGTGCTGTACGACAGCTCCAGCGAGGTTGCCCATCACCTCAACCCGGTCGCGACGTTGGTGTGGGAACTGTGTGACGGCCGGACCGTCAGCGAAATTGTCCAGGCCGTGGCAGAAGTGCTCGAGATCCCTGACGACGAGGCGAAGTCGGTAGTCAACGAGACGTACGGACGGCTGAGCACCTCTCGTCTGCTGGTGTGAGAATTCCGTGACAGGCAACCACGTACCACAATTCCGGGCGCACTACCTTTGGGTTGACGCGATTGTGCGCGGTTTCCGCATACCCGAGGTCGGTGTCGTCGAGCATCGGATTGCCAGCCCGTGGCCTGCGGACAACAACGTCGAAGTTCGGATTCAGCGGAATCGAGCGACATTCGGTCGCTGGGACGTCACCATCGAATCGACCATCGGCGGCAGCCATGAAACGCTGATCGGTCTGGACGGTCTCCAGCTCGCGGAGAGCGTGTACCGCACGGTGCACCGGGATGTCATGACGGCCGCGCACGCCCGACAGTGGACACGCCTGCACGCCGCTCTGGTCGACTGCAACGGTGTGAGAGTGGCGATCGCCGGGCATTCAGGGGCGGGCAAGACCACCTTGGCGCTCGCCCTTGCCATGCGGGGTGCACAACTGCGTGCTGACGAAGGCGTCTTCATTCGTGGTACCGAAGCTGTGGGCTTACCGCGGCGGGTTCACCTCAAAGCCGGTACGTTCGACGTCCTCCCGGAGATCAAAGCGCACGATTCGCTGTATCTTCCGTACGCCCCGCCGGTGTGGGCGTTGGACCCGTCAACCTTGCCTTCTGAACGAAACGTCAGCTCGGCGGTTCGCGGAATCGACCTGGTGCTGATCCTCGATGGATGGGACGAGGGGCCGACTCGACTCGCTCCGATGCCCGTACCCCAAGCGATACAGTCGCTGGCCGAGCAATCCGCACTGTGGTCCGACAACCACAGATTGACCCTGAGAAACATCGCTGCTCTACTCTCGAATGCCCCGTGCTACAGACTGATTCGACATCACGGCGATACCGGCGCCGACACGGTGGAGGAACTGGTGGCGTCATGCGTGACACCCGGTACCTGATTTCCATGTTGAAACCCGAGTGTGGGGCCGACGTCATCCGCTTGTGTTCGCAGCAGGATTGGCCCAGAGTCATCGACGCCGCTGTAAGGCACAAGGTATTGCCGTTGCTCGCCTCCCGAGCGGTCGAGGCCGGCTTCGCATCGGTCCTACCTGCGAGCTTCGCGGAAATGCTGTCGGAATCCTCGGCCACCGCATCGAGTCCGGAATTGACGCTGAGCCTTGTCCATCACCGAAACACCATAAGGATCTCGGACCTCGACGCGCAACGAGTGGAACTGCAAGAGTTGTTACACAGCAACGGCTTTCCGACGGTTGCACTGAAGGGTGCCGCCCTTCTCGAGCGAAGAATCTGGCCGAACCCGGCAGCTCGACGGATGACGGACATCGACCTTTTGGTCGTCGACCCTGCACATGCCGTTCCGGCCAACGACGCGATCCTCGATTTCGGCTACCGAATGGTCCGCCCCGACGAAGTGGACTCCGACTCCATCGATCACGACGATCACCAGGAACCGGCACTCCTTCGCGACGACCGTCATGGCTCCGTCGAAATCCATTCGCACTTACTTCCGAGGTTCGCCCGTCACGCGCTGACCCGGGAGGCCGCGGTCCGAGGAATCAGCTCGGAGGCGGAAGGATCCCGCCTTGCGATGGCCGACGTGACGCTGCACGTCATCGCTCACGCGCGGCTTGCCGATCGGGCCTTGATTCGAGCCGATTTGTCGTTGAACAGTGTCTTCGACGTGGGGTACCTGCTCACTTCCGAACCGGAACTCGCTGTGACGCTCTCCAGACGCCAGTTGCCACGCGATGTCCGTCGGGCGGTGAACGTCCACTGGGCGGCGGTGGAATCGATCTTCGGCGTCAGTACCGGAATGACGACCTTCCCGGCGCGTTGGTGGTGGCGATGGACGCTGTGGTTGGCGGATCGCCCACGCCTGCACTCGCTCTACCGCGATCTGGTCATGGTGCCGCTCTTTCTCGACCGTGATCGGCTTTCCATCCGGGACGGGCGCGACCTACGTGGATGGGACTTGGCGCGCTCACGCGTGTCCCACTTCGTCCGTCGTGCGAGGACTGCCGTCGAAGATGCCGGGGGAGCGGCGTGAAAGTACTGATCACGGGCGGAGCGGGATTCATCGGAAGCACCGTCGCGTCGAAGTGCGTCGACGCCGGGATCGATGTCGTGATTCTCGACAACCTGCTGACCGGCCGCGCCGAATTTGCGCACAGATTCCCGTTCTACTGCGGCGACATCGCGGACGAGAAACTGCTCGACAAAGTATTCGCAGATCATTCCGATATCGATGCGACAGTTCACTGTGCGGCCTTGATCGTGGTCGGAGATTCCGTGAGTAACCCGGCGCGGTACTACGAGAACAACGTATCCAAGTCGCTGACGCTGGTATCGAGTGTCCTTCGGAACGGGTGTGAGCGCTTCTTGTTCAGTTCCTCTGCGGCGGTGTATGCGCCGAGCGACGGTGGGTGTGTCGACGAACGTTGGGGGATCGCACCGCAGAGTCCCTATGCGCACAGCAAGGCTCAGTTCGAAACGATGCTCGACGACATTGCGGCGGCCACTGAATTATCGGCGATATCTCTACGCTACTTCAACCCCGTCGGGGCAGATCCGGATCTGCGAAGTGGTACACCATCGGCACGCCCGACCCACGCACTCGGAAAGCTGTTCGAATCATATTCGACAGGAACGCCTTTCAGGGTTACGGGAACGGATTGGCCGACGCGCGACGGATCCGGAGTGCGTGACTACGTTCATGTCTGGGACCTTGCAGACGCTCATGTTCGAGCACTGAAAAGGTTCGACCGGGTCACCGCTGAATCATCACGCATGACTGTGGTCAATCTGGGCAGCGGACGGGGGACGACCGTGTGGGAGCTGGTACACACATTCGAGAACGTGCTCGGCGAAGATATCGACGTGGTCGCTGCCGGCCGACGCACCGGTGACACTGCCGGCGCTTACGCATCGAACGATCGTGCGTTGCGACTACTCGGGTGGGTTCCGACATTCACCCTGGAACAGGGGATCGAGGACACCGCGCGGTGGCTGGCAGTGCGGCCGCACCTGCTCAACTCGGTGTAGCCGAACGTCAGCCCGTAGGGTCGTCGTCAACGGTGATGTTGTTGCTACGTAGCCAGAAGGTGGCGTCCGGATCCCACCCGGCGAGCACAGTGGCCCCCGCGTTGGCCGACAACGGGATCGCGACACCTGGCGTGGTCAGATAAGCCATCATGGTCAGGTGCACGGCGTCGTAATCCGCGGACACCGAAACCCAGTCCGGAATGAACCAGTCACGGTATTCACCGGTCGTGTCGTACCACACGGAGCGACGTGAAGCGGGCACAGGCAGGGGATAGGTATCGACCAGATTCGCCCAGTCCTGCGGACCGGTGATCTCGTAGATGCGGGGCGCGCCGTAGATCCTTACCGGCTGCACCCGCGCCTCGTTCGAGGAGCTGTCTTCTTCGAGAATCACCCCGAGGGCCCCGATACCGTCGCGGGCCCTGGTTGTTTCGGTTGTGCCGTTGGCAAACGGGATAGACCACCATTCGCCTCCGATGTGACGGTCCGGATCTTCGATCTGGTATTCCAGAAACTGACGTTCGTTGTCGAGTGCCTCAGCACGCCACTGTTCGAGGCCGTCTTCTGTGCGGCGTGCAAAATCTACGGCATACGCAAGACAGTGCAGAATCTCGAGTTCGGACATCTCGGCGATTGCCCGGATATCAACAGCGCCGAGAACTTCGAGCGCATGTTCCGGCGATTGAGGCCAGTGTCCACCGGAGTTGCTTGCGCTGGCGCGGCACGCGTGCCCGACGTTCGCACAGAAGCGACGGCCACGTGGTGAACCGAGGATGAGCGCAACGAAATCCATGTGGGTAAAGCTAGCGGACAGGCTGACGGGGGACGTCCGATTAACCGTTACTTGACATAATGTAGATTATCGGCAAAATCTCGACCTGGCGATATCCGGTTCACGCCTGGTTCGTGCAACCTTCATTGTTTCCGCCCACCCACGTCTGTCTGCCGGTACATTTGCCGGCTTTCCTGCGTTTCCGTCCGAGATCTGCGACCGGCTTGCACGACTCGACTATTGCGACTCCGCGATCGCCGGCTGAATTGCTACCGATCACCGCCGGGCCTCGCCGGCGACTGCGGCTACGCCGCGCGACCTGGACGCTCACGAGCAGAAACGACCAATAAGTGCTCTGATGTGGATTGATGCCGATAAACACGTCTCACCGACTTCCGGCTACCCCACCTCAATTCGTCACTGTGACGTATTACGGTTGACAGGCTGGAGGCGAGTTCAGTTCCATTGTCATCGCCACGGACTACTATCGCCGCATGTGTTGTATTCGACCGGCCGCTTCTCATGGTCAGTGGCCGCGATGAGCGACACACCCAAGGTCGTGCATCGCTGGCTCGCAGTGCCAGACCAGTTTGACCGATTCACGCGATTCTTGCGCGACAACGGAATTCTCATGCCGACTCGGATAGGCATCGGCGTATTGGTTTTCCTCCTGGGTATCACGATTCTGCTGAAGCGACTGGGCACTCATTCGGTACAGACCATCGGATTTCCGTTGGACGTCGTCGTCGCAGTGCTTGTGATGATCGGCGGAATTGCCCTGCCTGTCGTAGCGACCACCCGTGAAAGGTCGTATTTCTTCGTCGTTGCCGGGGACTTCGCTGTTGCGGTGATCGTGCTCGCTGAGGCGAATCCGGATCAGAGATTGCTCGGATGTCTCGTCTTCGGGCTCGTCGGCTCGTACATAGCCTTCTTTCACAATCTTCGAACTCAGCTGTGGCACCTGCTGTTTTCCGGGGCGGTCATCGTTGTCGCCAGCATCGGCGTGTTCACCGATGTACCTTCTGGCCTTCCAGACGTCCTGGGGCGCATTGCCTTTGCCATTCCTGTCATCACTGTCATACCGGTGGTCACGCAGATTGCTCTGGCGCTCCTGAGCAACGACGCTCAAAGCTCAGAACTCGATCCGTTGACGGACCTGCTGAATCGGCGCGGACTCGCACGGCGGACTTCCGAACTACTGCAAGCGAAATCCAGCCTCGACCAGTCTTTGCTGGTGGTGGTGATCGACATCGACAATTTCAAACACTTCAACGACACCTACGGTCACGACGTCGGCGACCGAGTCATACTGCGCACGGCCTATCGACTACACGACTGGGCCAGATCGGACGCGGCGATAGCGCGCATCGGCGGTGACGAGTTCGTCGTCGTTCAGATGATGCCGTTGCCGTACGTCGGCGATCTACTGGCCCGGATTGCGCCCATCATGAACTCCCCTACAGGCGAACCAATCTCGACGACAAGCATCGGCATAGCCATCCACAACGGCGCCTGGCCGGACGTACACGCAGCAGAAAGTGGCGTTCACGATCTACATCGCCTCGCCGATTCGGCGATGTACGAAAGCAAGAGAATGGGTGGAAATCACGTCCACTCCATCGTTCTCACCGATCAACAGCTACAACAGCCACAACAGTCAGGCGATCGTTCAGTCCTCTGAATCGTCGATCAGATGCATCGCGGCTTCCTCTGCCGACGCTGCGCCGCCGTCGATTCCGACGTCTCCGGCAATGAGTTCACTTTCCTCGTCCTCGTATCTGCCCTCGTCTTCGGCAACGAGACGCCCGACCCGACGGTTACCCACTTCGTCACCGTCCGGGAATTCTTCTTCCCGTTCGAATTCGTCGGCATCGGCGGGATCCTTCAAAGGATCTCCGAGCGACGCGTACGGATCGGGTTCTTCTTCGGCCAGGCGCTCGTCGAGGGTCTCCCCCGCTGATTCCTCGCTGCCGGTCAACCCGTGGGCATCAAGTCCCAGTGGGCGTTCCGGTGGTGAGATTCCCTCGTCGAGAATGTCGTCGACGCCTCGATCGATCAGAGTGTCTTCAGGTTGAAGCTGGTCGTCGGGATCGAGACTGTAATCGCCATTGCCGGCCGCGCCGGTGTCATCCGTGTCGCTCATACGATCAACGATGCCACGGGCACACCGAGTTGGCCATGTGCCGCGCCTGCTCGATACATCACTGCGGAGACATTCAGCACGAACGCGGGGCCGGCACTCCGTCGAATCGGCCCTGTAGGTACTCGAATGCGGTGGGCAGACCGAGGACCGCAGTGGTGAGGTGGTCCGGGCTGGGGAACAGTTGGGATTGAATCGTGGCTCCGGCGGCGCAGTACCGCGAAATCGTGTTGACCACCGAATCGATGGGGATCAGAACGTCGTCGGGTGTGTGCCATTCGAACACCGGGGCAGTCGGCACACCCGGATAGAGTTCGACGCTGTTGTCGTCCATCACCTTTCGCACTTCAGGGCTGGACAGCAAGGATGTCGACGTCGACACCTGAGAGGCACTGCGCCCGGCACCGACCCTGAGGATGTCGTTGGTGCACGCGTTGGTGAGTTCGGCCCGCATCGACCGTCCGAGGTCGTTGAGTTGGTTGCTCAGCGGCAGTAGGTCGGGATACTCGCGTTCGAGGCCCATTGCTGCGGCGAAGGCGAGGCCGAATGCCGGGTGCGGATCCTGTCCGAGGCCGTTTGCCATCTTGGACAGATTCATCGGGACGCCGCCCTCGGCTACACCGACAAGGTTGACCTCGGGTGCGTAGCTCGGGGCCAGTGCGGCCGCCCACGCGGTGGCCATGCCGCCGCCGGAGTAGCCGGCAATACCTACAGGGCTGGCGCCACTACGCAATTCGGGGACTTTCTGAACGGCGCGGATACCGTCGAGCGTGATCTGTCCGCCCAGGCGCGCGGCGCCGTACGCACTGTTGGGTCCGAGATGGTCGGGAAGGGCAATGGTCCATCCACGTTGCAGCGCGACGTTGAGGATGGGCGCTTCACGGATGACGATGTTGGGATCCGATGCGTAAAGCGCGCGAGATGGCGCACATCCCGTACCGAGTGCATTGACGATGTGCTGATACGAGAGCAACGGGCCGTCTTGTGCTTGATTCGGCGGGACCAGGATCGTGCTGACCGCGGCAATAGGCTTGTTCTCGGAGTTCGTGGACCTGTAACTGACCTGCCAGATCGCGACGCCGGGAAAGGTCATCAGGTCAGGGGCCCGGCGCACGGAGATCGGCGTGCCGGCGGTCCCCTCGGCAGCTGCTTGCGAGTAGAACGGGTCCGGGTCCGGTGCCGGATATGCGGGATCGGCCTGTGCAGTCCCCCCGGAGAGCAGTGCGGCAGTCAGTGCAGCGGCAGTCAGCATCGATCCGGTAAACACGCGTGTGGTTCGCAGTTTCAACGTTTTCCCCTCGTCCGGACCCACCCGGGGTCCATCACCCTGTGTGTTTCACTCATACCCATGTCGAACCTGGTTCAGACACCCCACTGAGCGATAACTTCTCGCAATCGTACAGCTATGGTTGCCGCCGGACCCGGTTCGATCATCTGGTTGTGTTCGCAATCGACTTCGGTGACTCGGATGTCCCCTTCTACAAACCTTCGCCATTCGGCGACATCGTGTCCGTTCTCCGTAGATCTTCCGGCTACGAAGAACTCGATGGCTCCAACGTGGACAGGCGGTTGGTGCCGATTCGTCAATTCGACGGAGTGGGAGTAACCGCGACTGATCCGCGCCAGATGCTCCGCTTCGATTCCGATTCCGGCACCCAGGGTCTGCTCCAGCAATTCCGCCGCTTCTTCGAAGGTCTCGACCGTCTTGGATCCCGCCGGCATCGCGAGCCCGGCCAGTAGTTCGGAGACCGAGAGTTCTGCGGGCTGATCGGAATCCGACGACGGATAGCTGTCGAGTATCGACAGAGTCACGTCACGTCCGCTCCGAGTGAGGCTGTGTGCCACGGCGTGTGCGATCACGCCGCCGAGCGACCAGCCGGCCAGATGGATCGGGCCGGTCGATGCCACGGCTGCAATGCGATTCGCGTAGTCGTCGGCGAGTTCGGTCAGCGAGTCGAAGCTGGGCCCGCCGCTCAGGGACGGTAGCTGAAGACCGTAGACGGGTTGATCCAGCTCGAGATGCTTGACGAATTCTGCGTAACCCCAGGATAATCCGATACCCGGATGGACGAAGAACAGTGGTGCACGATCGGATCCGGCGCGCAGCGTGATCATCGGGGCGAGAAGATCCGACGAATCGTCCGGCGAGTGTGCGTCCATTCCGTCGGCAGCCCGGGCGACTCCGGCAGGTGTCGGATCCAGGAAAAGCGATTGCAACGGCACTCGCATCCCGAGACGCTTCTCGAGTTCGATGGTGATGCGAGTGGCCACGATCGACGTTCCGCCCAGTTCGAAGAAGTCGTCGTCGACGCCGATGTGCTCGTGCCCGAGCACGGTCTCGAAGATGTCGACGACCGTTCGTTCGGTGTTGTTTGTCGGCGGTGCGTACGGGACCGTGCGTCGCTCGAAGCTCGGGGTCGGCAGTGCCTTGCGGTCCAGCTTGCCGACCGGTGTCACCGGAATGCGGTCGACGACGACGATCGCGCCGGGAACCATGTGCGCGGGCAGGCGAGAAGACAGATGGCGGCGAAGCTCCCAGTCGTCGACGGTCTGTCCTTCCACGGGCTGGATGTAGGAGGCGATCATCGTCTCCCCCGACGGCGCTTCGTGCCCGAGTGTGGCGGCGAAGTAGACGGATGGGTGTGCCATCAGGACAGAGTCGATTTCGCCGAGCTCGATGCGGAATCCGCGGACTTTGATCTGGAAGTCGCTGCGGCCCAGGTATTCGAGGGTGCTGTCGGAGCGCCAGCGCACCAGGTCGCCCGTGCGGTACATCCGCTGGCCTGGTTCGCCGAACGGATCGGCGACAAATCGGTCGGCGGTGAGGTCGGGACGATTGTGGTATCCCCGGGCGAGTCCGGGGCCGGTCACGTACAGCTCCCCGATGACTCCCACCGGCACGGGCTTGAGGTGCCCGTCGAGGACCAGTCCGGCAAAGCCGATGGCCGGTCGTCCGATGTTGATGTCCTTGCCCGGCCGCATGGGTTCACTGACGCTGGCCTGGATGGTGGATTCGGTGGGTCCGTATCCGTTGAACATGCGACGGTCGCGGCCCCAGATGTCCACGAGTTCGGGTGGGCAGGCCTCGCCACCGACTGCGAGTACGCGGAGTTCGGGTAGCGCGGAGCTTTCGATCGAGCTGAGCGCGGTCGGAGTGATGAACGCGTGTGAGACGTGTTCGTCGGCAAAGATTTCGGCCAACTCGGATCCGCCGAAGACCGTCGGTGGGATGACGACCAGGCACGCTCCGCTGCCGAACGCCATCATGAGTTCGAAGACCGAGGCGTCGAAGCTCGGTGATGCCAGGTGAGAGATCCGCGAATAGGGCTGGACGTTGAATCTCTGATGTTCCTCGGCGTTGAGGTTTGACAACCCGAGGTGGGTGACGATGACGCCCTTCGGCTTCCCGGTTGAACCCGAGGTGTAGATCAGGTACGCGGGATGCCCGTGATGCAAGGGGATCGTGCGGTCGCGATCGGTGATCGCGGCTGCGCTCTGGGCGTCGATCTCGTCGACGGTCTCGGCTTCATCGAGGACCATCCACTCGACCGTGTCGGGAAGTTGACTGCGGTGAGCGTCGTCGGTGATGCCGAGTACGGCCCGCGAATCGTCGAGCATGTGGTTGATGCGATCGTCGGGATAGTTCGGGTCGACCGGCAAGAACGCTGCACCGGTTTTCGTGACCGCCCAGATCGCGACGATCTCCGCAGTGGACCGCGGCAGACCCAGCGCCACAAAATCTTCGGGACCGACGCCGCGCCGACACAGCGCGCGCGCCAGCTTCGTCGATTCCTCGTCGAGCTCGCGGTAGGTCATCGACCTCTCGCGACTCGAGAGGGCTGGGGCATCCGGGTTCGAGGCGACTGCTTCGGCGAGGATCTCCGGCCACACCCGCGCTCGAGTCGCGGCGGCACCGGATGCCGGCACCAGGGCAGCTGTTTCATCGGCGCCGAGGATGCCGATGTCGGCGATACGTGTTGCGGGTTCGCGTCCGACAGCGTCCAGGATCAGGCGCAGTCGGTCGGCAAACCGACGAATGGTGGCGGGTTCGAAGAGATCGGTTGCGAAGTCGAAGGCTGCGGACATCCCAGCCGGGATGCCGAACTCGTCGAACTTCTCGTCGACGATCAGCTCCAGGTCCTCCTTCGCGAATTTGGTTTCCACGGTCAGTCCGTCGATGTCGAGGCCGGGTAGGTGGAAATGTGCGGGTTCGTTGTTCTGAAGTTCGAGGGCGACCTGGAACAACGGTGAGTACGACGTGGATCTGGTTGGGTTGATGACGTCGACGAGCCGTTCGAATGGCAGGTCCGAGTTCTGGAATGCGGCCAGGTCGATTTCCCGGACGTGCTCCAACAGGTCGGCAAACGTGATGTCGGGATCGACGCTGGTTCGCAGGACCAGTGTGTTGACGAACATTCCGACGAGATGGTCGAGCGCTGCCTGACCTCGGCCGGCGATCGGTGTGCCGATGGTGACTTCGTCGGCGCCCGACAACTTGGACATCAGCACTGCGAGCGCGCCGTGCAGCGCCATGAACATCGTGACACCGTTTGCCCTGGTGAGGTCCGCGAGGGCGCGGTGGGTGTTCGCGTCGATGTCGAAGGTGAATCGGTCACCGTGGAAGGTCTGTTGCACGGGTCGCGGGTGGTCGGCGGGCAGTGCGATGACGTCGTCGAGTCCGGCGAGTTGCTCACTCCAGTAGTGCAATTGGCGACTGATGACGGATTCCGGGTCGTCTTCCGATCCGAGGACGCGATGCTGCCACAACGTGAAGTCTGCGTACTGCACCTCGAGTGGCGCCCACGTGGGCTCGGTCCCTGCCGTACGCGCCAGGTAGGCTGTCATCACGTCGCGTGCGAGCGGCGCCATCGACGAACCGTCGGCGCAGATGTGATGGACCACGACAAACAGAATGTGAACGGGTTCAGCGGTGTCGAGTCGGAACAGTGCCACGCGCAGCGGCAGGTCCACCGACACGTCGAAGCCGGTCGTGGCGAGTCGTTGCATGCGCTCTGCGAGTTCGTCCTCCCCCAACGTCATTTCACGGACCGGCGGTACTGCCTCGTCGACGGTGAGCACTTGCTGAATCGGATCGCCGCCGACGGCGGGGAACACCGTCCGCAGTGTTTCGTGCCGCTCGACGACGTCGGCGATGGCCTGTTGCATGGCCGTGACGTCGAGGTCACCGGTGAGGCGAACAGCTAGTGGGATGTTGTACGCGGCTGAGCGTGTGTCGAATTGGTTCAGGAACCACATGCGCTTCTGCGCCAACGAGAGCGGGACGCTGCCATTGCGCTCCATGGGAGTGAGCGGCACAGTGCCGACGGCAGTGACAGCGCTGGAGAGCCGTTCGGCGAGCTGAGCCGTCGTCGGTGCCTCGAACAGCACGCGCACCCCGACGTCGATGTTCAGTGCGGAGTTGAGCCGCGAGACCACGCGAGTGGCGATCAGCGAGTTGCCGCCGAGCTCGAAGAAATTGTCGTCGACGCCGACCCGTTCGACGCCGAGTACGTCGATGAACGCATCGGCGATCCGACGTTCGAGGCTGGTGCCGGGCGCCCGGAATTCCACACCGGTTCCGGTGAACTCCGGCGTCGGCAACGCTTTTCGATCGAGCTTGCCGACCGCGGTGCGCGGTAGCTCGTCGACGATCATGATGCTGGCCGGAACCATGTGCGAGGGAACACGTCCGGCGAGGTGCGCGGTGATCTCTGCCCCGGTCAGCGTCGATCCTTCCTCGACGGTGAGGTAGGACGCTAAAACTGTGGCGCCGGCCGGTCCGTCGACGCCGAGTGTCACGCAATTCGTGACACTCGCCATTGCGGTGATCTGGGCGTCGACCTCGCCGAGCTCGATGCGGAATCCGCGAATCTTGACCTGGAAGTCGCTACGCCCGACGTATTCGATGGTGTGATCGCTTCGCCAGGAGACGATGTCGCCCGTGCGGTACATCCGGTCGCCTGGCTTGCCGAAGGGGTCGGCGACAAATCGCTCGCTGGTCAGGCCGGGACGCCGGTGGTATCCGCGAGCCAGGCCGATGCCGGCGATGTACAGCTCACCGGGAGCTCCGACGGGTACAGGTTGCAGGCGCGAATCGAGGATCATCTCGTGCACGCCGCGGATCGGTCCACCGATCGTGATGGGTGCGCCCACTGTCATGGGTTCGCTGATGTCTGCCATGACGGTTGTCTCGGTCGGGCCGTAGGCGTTGACGAATTCTCGTCCGGGAGCCCAGAGGCCGACGAGATGCGGCGGTAGTGTCTCTCCCCCGACGACGACGTGCCGGAACTCGTCCAGGCCGGCCGGGTCGACGGTGGCGAGTGCTGCCGTGGTGACGAACGCGTGAGTGACGTGTTCGCGGCGGATGAGACTTGCCAGTTCGGCGCCGCCGTAGATGTCGGTCGGGACGATCACCATGGTTGCTCCGACACCGAATGCCTGCAGGTACTCGAAGACGGCTCCGTCGAAGCTGGGGGTGGCGAAGTGCAGGGTTCGAGAGTGGTGATCTGCGTGGAATCGACGCTGCTGGTCGAGTGCGAAGCTGTCGAGTCCGGTGTGGGTGACGACAACTCCCTTGGGTCGGCCGGTGGATCCCGAGGTGTAGACCACGTAGGCGGCGTTGTCCATGACCACCGGTGCACGCCGTTCGTCCTGGGTGATCGGCAGCGTGCAACTGGTGGCGACGTCGTCGTCGAATGCCTCTTCTCCGAGCACCAACCAGGACACGATGGGTGGAAGTGTGTCGATGGCGTCGACGACGGTCAACCCGAACAACACCTCGGAGTCGCTGAGCATGTGTTCGATTCGGTCAGCCGGATAGGTGGGGTCGACGGGGACGAACGCTGCGCCGGTCTTGGCCACCGCCCACACCGCGAGTACGGATTCGACGGACCTTTCGATGCCGATGGCAACCGACGTCTCGGGCCCGGCGCCGCGGCGAATCATGGCTCTGGCCAACTGGTTCGAGCGCCGGTCCAGTTCGGCGTAGGTCATGGAACGGCTGCCGGCCGAGAGCGCGATGCGGTCGGGATAGGTGGCAGAGACGTCGGCGAGAATCTCTGGGAGCGTTCGCGCGGAGCGCCCCGGGGAGCCGAAGACCGGCGCAAGATCACGGCTCTCGAACTCCGTGAGAACCTGCAGACGGGCCAGCGGCTGATCCGGTGCCGAGGCGAGTTGCCCGAGGACGATGCCCACGCGCTCGGTGATCTTGGCGACTTCGCGGGCGGAGAAGTGCGTCGGCAAGTACTCCATCTTCAGATTCAGCGTGTCACTTTCGGACGCCACCACGGCAATCGGATAGTGCGCCGAGTCGCGTCCGTCGATGCCGAGAACGTGCATTCCCGCGATGTCGGTTTCGGCGGTCAGGGCTGTCTCGTCGACGGGATACGACTCGAATACCGTCAGGGTGTCGAAGGAACCGGCGGCGCCGACTGCTCCGGCGATGTCCGACAGTCCGATGTGGTGGTGGTCGAGCAATGACGCTTGCTCGGATTGGACGCGAATGGCCATTTCGGCGAGGGTTTCTCGGGCGTCGAGGCGGACTCGGACAGGCACCGTGTTGATGAACAGGCCGACTATCGATTCCACGCCGGGCACCTGTGGTGGGCGTCCTGAGACCGTTCCGCCGAAGACGACGTCGTCGCGTCCGAGAAGTTCGGCGAGCACGATTCCCCATGCCACCTGTACCAGGGTCGCCATGGTCAGACCGCGGCTTCGCGCGAACGCCCGAAGAGTCTCGGCTCGTTCGGTCGGCAGCGAGTACGAGTGGATTTCACTTGCCACGGTTTCGGCGGCGGTGTCTGCCCTCGAGAGGTGGGTGGACGTGTCGACGCCCCGTAGCGCTTCTTGCCACGCCCGTAGCGAAGTCTCGGGTTCTTGCTTCGAGATCCAGGAGAGATAGTCGCGATACGACTGAACTCGGGGCAGAATCTCGGGGTCACCGTCGGTTGCGTAGAGAGTGAGCAGGTCTCGAAGCAACAGCGGGGTGGACCAGCCGTCGAGCAGGATGTGGTGGTTCGTCACGACGAGGCGTGCTGTGTCCGGTCCGATTCGCACGAGCATGAAGCGGATCAACGGGGCTGTTTCCATGTCGAAACGATGAGCGCGATCGCGTTCGAGCAGCTGACCGAACGCGACTTCGCTGTCTTCGGCTCCGGACAGGTCGATCTCGGCCCAGCCGATGTCGACACCGGAACGGATCACCTGCAGTGCCCGCCCTCCCGGTGCGGAGACAAATCCCGCGCGCAGGCTCGGATGACGATCAACCAAGGCCTGCGCGGCGCGGCGCAGGCGCGGCGCCTCCACCCGACCCCCGAGCTCGAGGGTCAGTTGCACCATGTACGGGTCGATTTCGGTTTCGTCGAACTGGGCGTGGAAGAGCATGCCCGACTGCAGAG
This sequence comes from Rhodococcus sp. MPR-R1B, assembly GCF_058793255.1. NCBI lineage: Bacteria > Bacillati > Actinomycetota > Actinomycetes > Mycobacteriales > Nocardiaceae > Rhodococcus > Rhodococcus sp. MPR-R1B. Next base: position 143,534 of record NZ_JBXAFO010000011.1, on the reverse strand, counting down.
GTGACAGTGACCAGATGTCGGTCAGGTCGGGGAATCTGCGCTCGAGCTGTTCGATGCTCTGTTGATCCGCGGTGACGAGATCGAGATCGGTGGGCGTGAGCTCGCGCTCGGAGTGTTCCTCCACGTATTCACTCAGTGCGCCCAGTGCTCGGGCCCAGAGCTCCGCCAGTTCGGTGACTTCGGCCTCGCTGAGAATGCCGCGGGGGAAGGACCACGTAGCGCGCAGAATCGGACCGTGTGCGGTATCGGTCGTGACGGCGTTGATGTCGAGCACCGACGCGGCGGCCAATTCGCCGCTGTGCGCTTCGTCGAGGGTCACTTCCGAGATCGGCAGCCACGGCACTTCGCCGTGCTCGGGATCCGAGCCGGCAAATCGTCCGAGGTAGTTGAACGAGATCTGCGGCGTGGGCAGCTCACGAAGTTCCTCGTTTCGATCGAGGTACTTCAGGATGCCGAACCCGATTCCGTTGTCGGGCAGGCCGAGCAGCGTTTCCTTGACGAGTTTCACGGCGGAGGCGGCGGTTGATCCCCCGGCCAGTGCATCGACGACATCGAGTCCGGTGAGATCGATCCGGACGGGGAACAAGGTGGTGAACCAGCCGACCGTGCGCGAGAGGTCGGCGCCCGGTACGGCGTTCTCCTCGCGGCCGTGCCCTTCGAGGTTGACGAGCACGTCCCCGCTGCGCTGTCCGCGCGATCGACGCCAGGCGGTGACGGCAATCGCGAGAGCAGCGAGCAGCCCGTCGTTCACCGAGCCTCCGAAATGCTGAGGCACCGTCGAGATGACGTTCTCGGTCACGGAGGTCGGAACGTCGACGCTGACTCGGTCGACGGTGGCTCCGACATCGACGGCTGGGTCGAGCCCGCGTGCCCCGAGCAATGGCTCGTCGGTCCGCATTCTCGACCACAGGTCGATCTCGTCGCGTCGCTGCGCAGCGGTCTCGGCGAGCGCTGTCGCCCAGCGACGTATCGACGTTCCGCCCGGCGGAAGTATGGGTGTTTCTCCGTCGAACGCCGAGGCATAAGCAGTGACCAGGCCCGGGACGAGCATGCGCCAGGACACACCGTCGACCGCGAGGTGATGAAGGACCAGGAGCAACCGTCCGGCTTCGGCCCGGTTGCCGTTCGAGCTGACGGGATCCAACCAGACTGCGCTGATCATCTTCCCGTGTTCGGGATCGAGGCGGCTGGATGCGTCCTGCATCGCGGTTTCCGCAGCGGCGACGAATTCTTCGCCGCTGGTGGACACGATGGAGGTTCGGCGCAGGATGTCGGGGGCGGTGATGCTCCCTGGCTCGCGGATCTCGAGTTGGTGAGTCGCGGCGTCCAGGCGCGCCCGCAGCACGTCGTGACGATCGAGGATCGTTTGCAATGCTCGTTCCAGCGCGGGGCCGGAGACATCCGCGGGCAGTGCGATCAGCGCGCTCTGGCTGTAACTGCGGATCGTGCTCAGGTCACCGCGACTGCGTTCGACGAGCCACTCCATGATCGGCGTGAGCGGTAGCGGGCCGGCTCCCCCGCCGGGTAGCTCCGTGAGAACCGGTGCCGTTTCCGATGATTCGATGAGGAGCACTTTGGTGAGGCCGGCCACGGTCTTCGCTTCGAAGACGTCCCGCGGAGTGAAGACGAGGCCTGCGGACTTCGCCCGTGAGACGAGTTGGATCGACATGATCGAATCGCCGCCGAGACCGAAGAAGGAATCGTCTACTCCGATACTGCCCCGACCCAGCACCTCCGCGAAGAGGTCCGCGAGGACCGCTTCGGTAGCGGTGGCCGGCGCCCGCGTCGCCTCGGTTGTTCCCGTGACGGTGAAGTCCGGAGCCGGGAGGCTGCGTCGGTCGAGCTTTCCGTTGACCGTCAGTGGAAGCGATTCGAGGACGACGATCGCGGTGGGCACCATGTACTCCGCGAGTTCGGCGGCGACGAAGTCGGTCACCGTCGCTGAATCGACGGTACTGCCTGTTTCGGCGACCACGTACCCGACGATCCGCGGTGACGCTCCCTCCGTTCGAACAAGTGCTACCGAGGCAGCGACGCCGGGGCAGCGGAGCATTGCGGCTTCGATCTCGCCGAGTTCGATGCGGAAACCACGCACCTTCACCTGGAAATCACTGCGGCCCACGTACTCCAACTGCCCCGCGTCGTTCCACCTCGCCAGGTCCCCGCTCCGATACATTCGATCCCCCGAACTACCGAATGGATCGGGAAGGAACCGCACCGAAGTCAATGCGGGTTTCCCGAGGTATCCCCGAGTCACCTGATCACCGGCGACGTACATTTCGCCGACGACACCTGGTGGTACCAAGTTCAGTCGCCGATCGAGTACGTAGACGGACAATCCCGGTACTGCTCGCCCGATGATGCTCGCCGACGCGTGCTCGCTGTCGTTGCGGTCGAGTGCGATTCGACTGACGTGCACTGTCGTCTCGGTGATCCCGTACATGTTGACCAACGTCGGAGCCGTGTCGGCCCGCCTGTCGTACCACTTGCGTAACTGCCCGAGGTCGAGCGCTTCGCCACCGAAGACGACGTAGCGCAGTGCAAGGTCGGGATCCGTGCCGTTCGGTGAGTACGCACGGTCGGCTTCGGCGAGTTGGTAGAAGGCGGTGGGTGTTTGGTTCAGCACCGTCACTCGCTCCCTGCGGAGCAGTTCGTGGAACATGTCCGGTGATCTGGTCGTGTAGTAGTCGACGACGACCAGCCGGCCCCCGTGTAGCAGCGGCCCCCACAGCTCCCAGACGGAGAAGTCGAATGCGTACGAGTGGAACATGGTCCACACGTCCGTGTCGTCGAACCCGAACGTCGGGGCGGTGTTGTCCATCAGAGTCAGGACGTTGCGGTGGCTGACCTGGACACCTTTGGGGCGCCCTGTGGATCCGGAGGTGTAGATGATGTACGCGATCGCGTCGGGCAGAAGTGGTGTCGTCCGGTCCGCGTCGGTGATGCGACGGGGCGCGGAGTGATCGAGGCGTACCGCGATCTCCGGCGATCCGAGTTCGACGACGTCTATGCCGGATTCGATGATCTCCGAAGGTAGGTCACTTCGGAAGTCTCCGGTCGTGACCAGGCATACCGGCCGCGCGTCGTCGAAGAGGAACCGCATGCGCTCGGCCGGGTAGGTGATGTCGACCGGCAGGTATGCCGCTCCGGTTTTGATGACGGCGACGAGGGCCAGCACGAGATCGGTGGTTCTGGGCATCGCAACAGCCACCACGGATTCCGGACCGATACCGCGGCCGATCAGGAGCCGCGCCAGGCGGTTAGCGCGCCCGTCCAGTTCGGCGTACGTCATGGCGCCGTCGCTGTCGTTGACCGCGGTCGACGACGGATGTGCTGCAACAGCCTCGAAGAATCGGTCCGCGATGTTGTCCGCTGGAGCCGGTTCGGCGTGAGTGTTCCACTCGGTCAGCATCTGTCGACGCTCGTCGGCGCCCACGACGTCGATGTCACCGGTAGGAGTCGACGGCTCTCGCGAGACCGCCTCGAGGATGGTGAGCAGTCTGCGTGAGAACGAATCGATCAAGTCACCGTCGAACAGGTCTGTGGCGTAGATGAATTCGGCGTCGATTCCATCCGTTCCGCCATCCGCGTCGTAACGCTCGGTGACCGAGAGTTGCAGATCGAACTTGGCGACGGGTAGGTCGAACTCGACTCCCGAGACCGACAGCCCCGGCAATTCGAGTTGTGGGAGTGCATTGTTGCGGAACTCGATGAGGATCTGGAACAACGGAGTGTGCGAAGTCGAGCGTTCCGGGTCGAGTGCGTCGACCAACCTTTCGAAGGGCAAATCGGTGTGCTGGAACGCGCCGAGGTCGCCTTCGCGAACCTGGGCGAGGACGTCCTCGAACGACGCGTCGGGCGTGATCTGTGTTCGCAGCACGAGAGTGTTGACGAACATACCGACCAGGTGATCGAGTTCGGCCTCGCCGCGGCCGGCGACGGGTGTTCCGATGGCGATGTCCTCGGTACCGGCCAGGCGCGCCGCAAGTACCGCCAGTGCTGCGTGCATGAGCATGAACATGGTGGTGCCGTGCTCACGTGCCAGGTCGGTCAGCGCCCGATGGGTCTGCGGCGATACCGCGAACCGGTGGACCGAGCCGACCATGGACGGCTTTGCCGGACGTGGGAACGACGTCGGCAACGCGATCGGCTCGCCCAGTCCCGCGAGTCGGTCCTTCCAGTAATCGAGCTGACGGGTCAGAGCCGAGTCCGGATCTTCCTCGGAGCCGAGCACTTCGTGCTGCCACACAGCGAAGTCGCCGTACTGCACGGCCAGTTCCGACCAGTTCGGCGCACTGCCGGCACTGCGGGCCGCATAGGCCGCTGCCACGTCCGCTGCCAGGGGGTTCATCGAGAACCCGTCGGCGACGATGTGGTGGACGACGATCACGAGTACGTGCCTGCGCTCGTCCCCGTCGACGCGCAGGACCGCGCAGCGGATCGGAACTTCGGCCGAGGCGTCGAAGCCTGCCGAGGCCAGCTCGAGGATTCGATCGGACACTCTGGCAGCAGTGACGATTTCCGGCTCCAGGATCGGCATGACCTCGTCGCTGGACATCACCTGCTGAACCGGCTGTCCGTCGATCGAGGGGAACTTCGTCCGCAAGCTCTCGTGGCGCCCCAGTACGTCCGCTACCGCGGCCTGCAATGCGGCGAAGTCCAGATCGCCGTCGAGGCGCACTGCCAGGGGAACGTTGTAGGCGGGGGACGTCACGTCGAACTGGTTGAGGAACCACATCCGCTTCTGTGCCAGTGACACGGGCAGTGGGTCCGGGCGGGATCGCCGAGTCAACGGTGGTCTGGGGTTCTCTCCGCGGCCGACGCTCTCCGCCAGACGCGAGAGCTGCCGAACTGTCGGAGACTCGAACAGTCCTCGAACGCCGATGTCGGTGCCGAGAAGTGCGTTGACGCGGGCGATGACGCGGGTCGCGGTCAGTGAGTTTCCGCCGACGTCGAAGAAGTGAGTGTCGATACCGATCGGAGACACTCCGAGCACGTCCTCGAAAACGCCCACCACCAGCCGTTCCAACTCGGTGGCCGGTGCAGTGAGTGTTTCGGCATCGGTGTCGAAACGAGGCGCCGGAAGAGCAGCCCGATCGACCTTGCCGACGCCGGTCAGCGGTAGTTCGTCGAGCACGACGACGCTTGCGGGCACCATGTGTGCCGGCAGTAGCTCCCGTGCCGCCGCCCGGATGTCCTCGGCGCTCACCCGGCGTTCGTCGTCGCAGACGACATATGCCGCCAAGGCCTGCTCGTCGGAGGGTCCGCGCACCGCCAACGTGACCGCGTACTCCACGCCGGGCAGCTGACCCAACGCCGTGTCGACCTCGCCGAGTTCGATACGGAAGCCGCGGATCTTGACCTGGAAGTCGCTGCGTCCGAGGTACTCGATGGTGCGGTCGCTGCGCCAGCGCACCACGTCGCCCGTGCGGTACATCCGCTCCCCCGGCTCGCCGTACGGGTTGGCGACAAATCGTTCGCTCGTCAGTGGTGAGCGCCCGTGATAGCCGCGCGCGAGTCCCACTCCGGCGACATACAGTTCGCCGGGAACTCCGAGGGACACCGGTTGAAGTCTGCGATCGAGGACGACCTCGCTGAATCCGCGGTTCGGCGGTCCGAGATAGACCTTCTCGCCGGCCGGGATGGGGTCGCTGAGGTTGCAGGAGATGGTGGTTTCGGTGGGTCCGTAGACGTTGACGAACGATCTTCCCGGCGCCCAGGTGCGCACCAGGTCCGCCGAGGGCGCCTCGCCGCCCACCGTGATGGTGGTCAGTTCGTCGATTCCCTCGGGATCCACCGACGTCAGCGCTGCAGGCGTGATGAACGCGTGGGTGACATGTCCCTCGCGGAGAAGGTCGGCCAGTTCGGTTCCTCCGTAGACGGTGGTGGGAGCTACGACCAGTTCACCGCCGACGGCGAAGGCGAGCAGATACTCGAGAACGGAGGCGTCGAAGCTCGGAGAGGCGAAATGCAGTGCGCGTGAATTCTCGGTGAGACCGTAGCGATGACGCTGTTCGTCGGCGAAGTTCTCGAGACCGGTGTGCGTGACGACGACGCCCTTGGGTCGGCCGGTCGAGCCCGAGGTGTAGATGAGGTAGGCAGTGTTCTCCAACCGCGGGGTTCCTCGACGCTCGTCCTCGCGTAGCGGCGCCGCGGATACTCCGGAGAGCCGAGCGATGCTCGTCGGGTCGTCGAGTTCGAGCCACTTCGTCACACCGCCGTCGCCGGGTCTGTGGGCAGCCGTGGTCAATCCGAGCGAGGATGCCGAGTCCTCGAGCATGAACGAGATCCGGTCACTCGGGTAGCGAGGATCGATCGGCACGAAGGCGGCGCCGGTCTTGGTGATCGCCCAGACCGCTGCGACGGATTCGAAGGAGCGTTCCACACAGATCGCCACCCGTGAGTCCGGGCCGGCGCCTTCCGAGATGAGCACGCGCGCCCACTGGTTCGACGCCTCGTCCAGCTCTCGATAGGTCATCTTTCTCTCACCACAGGACAGTGCGACCCGTTCGGGGAATCTGCTCGCGGTGTCCGAAAAGATGCGATCGAGTGTCCTGACCGAGCGGCCCTGCCGGCCGCGCGCGGGAACCAATTGCTGCACTTGCGAATCCGGCATCAGGCGCAGTTTCGCCAGCGGGAGATCCGGTTGCGCGGTGATCAGCTCGAGGGTGCGGAGCAGCCGGTCGGCGATCGCGTCGATGTCGTGATCGCCCAGGACTCCCGGGAAATACTCGAATTTGAGCCGCAGTCGCCCGTCTGCCGCAGAGGCGACGATCGCGAGTGGATAGTGCGCGGCATCCTCGGCGTCGTGGACGTCGAGAACGTGCATTCCGGCTATGTCGGTGCCGGAGGAGAGTCCACCGCGGTCGACGGGATACGACTCGAACACAGTCAGCGTGTCGAACGATGCAGCGGACCCCACAGCCGAAGTGATGTGCGAAAGCCCGACATGATGGTGATCGGACAACCGCGCCTGTTCCGCTTGGACGCGAACGCACAGCGCCGCCAGGGACTCTCTTGGATCGAGGCGAACTCGGACGGGGACGGTGTTGATGAACAAACCCACCATCGACTCGACGCCGGACACCTGGGGTGGTCGGCCGGAGACGGTTCCACCGAAGACGACGTCGTCGCGGCCGAGGAGTTCGGCGAGCACGATTCCCCAGGCCACCTGGATCAAGGAGGCTGTCGTCAGGCCACGGGAGCGGACGAATCCACGCAGAAGTTCCGTCTCACGTTCTCCGAGCGCTGTGGTCGTCGAGCGTGAGGTAGCGCCGTCCTCGTCGACGGCGTGAGTTCCGGTGAGCAGCGTCGGGTCGTCGAGTCCGCGGAGTGCTTCGCCCCAGGCCTCGATCGACACGCTGTCGTCGCGAGTGCTGATCCAGCTCAGATAGTCCCGGTAGGGGTGTACGCGTGGGATGGCACTGTGATCACTGTCTGTCGCGTAGAGCGTCAGTAGGTCGCGGACCAGCAGCGGCATCGACCATCCGTCGAGGAGGATGTGGTGGTTGGTCAGGATCAACCGATACGCGTCGTCACCGGTTCGCAGAAGCAGGAACCGCAGCAGGGGCGGAGTGGCCATGTCGAAGCCGCGGACCCGATCCGCATGGAGAAGCTCGCGTATCTCGGTCGCTTGTTCGGTGGGGGCCAACGGAGAGATGTCGATCTCGGTCCACGGCACGTCAACGTCTGCGTTGATCACCTGCACCGATCGTCCACCGGTGTCGGTCGTGAACGCCGCGCGTAGGTTCTCGTGTCTGTCGAGCAGTGCCTGTGCGGCGCGGTGCAACCGGGACGCGTCGACGCCGTCGAGTTCGAGTGCGAGTTGGACGGTGTACGCGTCCACAGTGTGTTCGGCGTAGCGGGCGTGGAAGAGCAGTCCGGATTGCAGTGGTGAGAGGGACCAGACGTCGGTCAGTGTCGGGAACTCGCGCTCGAGGTGGTCGATGGAATCCTGGTCGAGGTCGATCAGGTCGATGTCCGACGGGGTGAGTCCCCCGCGTTCGCTGTGTTCGGCATAGGTGGCCAGCGCGCGCAACGCCTGCACCCAGAGGTCGGCGATGGCGCGAGCATCGCGCTCTGCCAGTACGCCGGTGGGATAGGCGATAGTGGCACCGATGTGCGGTGCGCCCGAGATCTCGGTGGTGACGACGTTGACGTCCAGGACCGAACCCACTGGCATCTCGGACCGCGCTGCCGCTTCCAGATCGACGTCCCGGGCCAGTGCCCAGTCCCCCAGTGACTCTCCTGCTTCGGTGCCGGAGAAACGGCCCAGATAGTTGAACGAGATCTGCGGTTGGCGGAGGTCTTCGAGTTCCGCTCGACCCACCTCGTCGAGGTAACGCAGAACTCCGTAGCCGATGCCGCTGTCCGGAACACCCAAGAGTTCTTCCTTGACACGCTTGAGCACCACCGCTGCCTCTGGGGCGCTGCTCATCACTTCCGCGATGTCGATGCCGGCGAGGTCGATCCGCATCGGGAAGACGCTGGTGAACCAGCCGACCGTGTGCAGGACGTCCGCACCGGGCACCACGTGAGCTTCGCGTCCGTGGCCCTCCATCGAGATGAGTACGTTGTCGGTTCGTATGCCCTGTGCCTGCCTCCACTGCGTCAGTGCCAGTGCGAGAGCAGCAACGAGACCGTCGTTGACTGATCCACCGAAAAGCGCCGGAAGCGTGGTCAGGACTGTGTCGGACAGTTCGACGGGTACGTCGGCGACAACTCGGCCGACCGAATCGAACGTGTCGAGCCGCGGGTCCAGCGGCCGGGTTCCGATCAGCGGGTCGGCACCTTCGAGTATCGAACGCCACCGGGGCAATTCGACTCTTCGATCGGGCGCGATGTCGCGGAGCGCATGCGACCAACGACGAACCGACGTGCCCGAGTACGACGGCTCCGGTTCCTCGCCTGCATCGATGCGGTGGAAAGCCGACGCAAGTTCCGGCACGAGGACGCGCCAGGAGACACCGTCGACGGCGAGGTGGTGGATTACCAGGAGCAGCCGGCCGGTGTTGTGCACGCCGGACAACCAGACGACCCGCACCATCACGCCCCGGCCGGGGTCGAGCTCTCGGCGCGCACCGTCCAGTGCGTCGACGATCGCCGCGTCGAACACCGCGGTGCCCGGCTCGGCCTCTACCTCGATCACCCGGCAAATATTCTCGGCTGCAACAGATCCCGGCTCGCCGACAACAAGCCTGCGCTCGCCGTCGAGCTCGAGGCGTGCGCGAAGGATGTCGTGACGATCGAGAACAACTTGAAGAGCCGCGGTCAACTGCTCCACACTGTGAAGCCCGTGCGGCGCGTTGAGAAGAGTCGCTTGGGAGAACGAATCGAGACCTCGGAGATCGGAGCCGAGCCGGTCGAGCCACCACTGAGCCACCGGCATCAACGGCACGAGGCCCACGCCGTCTCCGGGAAGTTCCTCGAGCACCTCGGGTTCGTCGTCCTTGGTCGATGCCAGCAAAACCGCAAGACCGGCGACCGATTTCACCTCGAAGACGTCACGCGGGGTGAAGACGAGCCCGGCATCGCGGGCACGGGCGACGAGCTGAATCGACATGATCGAATCGCCGCCCATCGAGAAGAACGAGTCGTCGACGCCCACCGATTCGACACCGAGGACATCGACGAACAAGGCGGCCAGCGTGCGTTCGGTATCGGATTCGGCGGCCCGCGAGCGTGCCTGGGTTGCTCGCAAGTCGGGAACCGGCAGGGCTCGGCGGTCGAGCTTTCCGTTGGCAGTCATCGGCAGTTCGTCGAGAACGACCACGACCGCAGGAACCATGTACGGGGCCAGAGCCGAGCCCGCGAACGCGATGACGGCCTCGGGATCCACAGTCTGAGCGTCGTTGGCAGGCACGACGTATCCGACGATCCGTGCGGCGCCTCCGTCACGTTCGAGCGTGGTCACCACGGAATGTGCAACGCCGGGATAGCGAGCCAGAACTGCCTCGATCTCGCCGAGTTCGATGCGGAATCCGCGAATCTTGACCTGGAAATCGCCTCGACCCTGGTACTCGAGTTCGCCGTTCTTGTTCCACCTGGCGAGGTCGCCGGTTCGGTACATCCGTGTGCCCGCACTGCCCGCGGGATTGGGCACGAATCGTTCGGCGGTCGTGCCGGCGCGGTTTCGGTAACCGCGGGCGAGTCCGTCGCCGCTGACGTACAGCTCTCCCGTCACTCCGACCGGGACGCGGTGCAGGCGATTGTCGAGGACCCACGCGCTGATGCCGGTCGACGGGCGACCGATCGTCACTCGATCGGTCGGGGACATCGGCTCGGTGATGCTGGCGACGACCGTCGATTCGGTTGGTCCGTAGGCATTGATCATGATCCGGTGATCGCTGACCCAGGCGGCGACGAGGTCGGGTGGGCAGACGTCGCCGCCGGTTCCGATGCACACCAGCTCGTTCAGTCCGCTCGGATCGACCGTGGCCAGTGCGGCTGGTGTGATGAAGGCGTGCGTGACGTGCTGGTCGGCGATCAGACTCGTCAGTTCGGTTCCGCCGATGATGCTCGGTGGGGCGATGACCATCGTGGCCCCGGCACCAACAGCCATCAGGAGTTCGAGAATCGAGGCGTCGAAGCTCGGTGAGCTGAAATGCAGCGTGCGCGAGGTCGACTCGACGCGGAAGCGACTGCGTTCCTGCTCGGCAAGTGCCGAAAGCCCACGGTGAGTGACCATGACGCCTTTGGGGACGCCGGTGGAACCGGAGGTGTAGATGACATAGGCCGGGTTGTCCAGGGACACCGCAGCCAGCAGCTCCGAGGCATCTATCCGCTGATCACCGATCTGTTCGAGGGTTGCGAGTGTCTTTGCCTGATCGAGCAGAACGGCGTCTGCCTCGTCGGGGACGACACCCACATGCTCGGCGGTGGTGAGAACGACGCCCGCTCCCGAGTCGTTGATCATGTGGTGCACGCGGTCGACGGGATACGCCGGGTCGACGGGTACGAATGCAGCGCCGGACCGGGCAACCGCCCAGATCGCGACCACGGATTCCAGTGAGCGTGGTAATGCCAGGGCGACAACGGATTCCGGACCGACCCCGCGGCTGATCAACAGTCGTGCAAGCCGGTTGGCGCGGCGGTCCAGATCGGAGTAGGTCAGATGGCGGTCGCCGAAAATCAGTGCAGTCCTCTGCGGTTCGTCGACGTACTTCCGCTCGAGCAACGTCGAGAAGTGAACCTGCTCGGGAAGTTCCGGTGTGACGGCGCGAATCGTGTCGAGATCACTCACGAGATCGATGTCGCCGACCGGCGTGTGCGGTGATTCGGTGACAGCACCGAGAATCCGAACCAGGTATCGAGCGAAACCTTCGACGGTCGACTCGTCGAACAGGGCGCTGGCGTAGGTGAACCCGGCCTCGATTCCGGCCGGCCGGCCGTCGTCGTCGAAGGTCTCGGCAAGCATGAGTTGCAGATCGAAATTCGAGACGGCGGATTCGAGTTCGAGGACCTCGACGTCCAAATCCGTCAGACGAACTGCTGGCCGAGTGGTGTTCTTGAACTCCAGCATCACCTGGAACAACGGTGAATGCGACGTCGACCGCTCCGGAGCCAGCGCATCGACGACGCGCTCGAAGGGGACGTCTGCGTGAGCGAAGGCGTCGAGGTCGGTGCTGCGAACTCTGGCCAACAGATCGGTGAACGAGGCGGCGGGGTCGACGTCGGCGCGCAGGACCAACGTGCCGACGAACATACCGACCATCGGATCCAGCAGGGCATTTCCGCGCCCGGCGATCGGTGAGCCGATCGTGATGTCTTCCATGCCGGACAATCTCGCCACGAGCACTGCGTATGCGGCGTGTACCGCCATGAACATACTGCTTCGGTGTTCGATCGCGGTTTCGCTCAGACGGCGGTGGATGCCGGCATCGATGTCGAATCGAACGACGCCGCCCGAGAGATCCTGCACACGCGGACGCGGTCGATCTGCGGGGAGCGCAAGAAGTTCGGGAACACTCGCCAGTTGACGTGTCCAGTACTCGAGCTGACCGGCAAGAGTGCTGTCCGCTTCGTCGATCCGACCGAGAGCCCTTTCCTGCCAGATGGCGAAGTCCGCGTACTGGACCGGAAGAGGAGACCAGTCGGGCGCCTCACCTCGATGCCTTGCCGAGTACGCGCTCATCACGTCGAACGCCAACGGTGCCATCGAGAATCCGTCGGCGCAGATGTGATGGACGACCACGGCCAGGACGTGATCTTCTTCGTCGACCTCGATCAGTTCCGCCCTGATCGGTGGAGCCTGCGTGACGTCGAAGCCCCTCGAGGTGAGACGTTCGATCTCCCCGAGTACCGCTTCGGCGTTTGCGGCGACAACCGGCAGCGCGCCCAACGTTTCACCGGGTTCGACGATCACCTGCGCCGGCACTCCCTCGATCATGGGAAACAGCGTGCGCAGCGATTCGTGGCGAGTAAGCACGTCGGTGATCGCGCCCTCCAACACGGCAACGTCCAACCGGCCTCTCAGCCTGATCGCTATGGCGACGTTGTACGCCGCGGACGTGACGTCGAATTGATTGACGAACCACATGCGCTTTTGTGCCAGCGACAGCGGGATCGTCTGTGGCCGCGGCAATGCCTCGAGCGGAAGGACTGCCGCTCCCCCTCGTGCCGTGGCGCACTCGACCGCCAACTGCGCAACGGTCGGCGCGTCGAACAACTCTCTGATCGACAAGTTCAACGACAGCGAATCGTTCACGCGCGCCACAGCGCGTGCAGCGACGAGGCTGTTTCCGCCGATCTCGAAGAAGTTGTCGTGAACACCGACTGCCCCGGATTCCAGAAGCTCCTCGAAGATCGCCGCCAACTGCGCTTCGAGCGGTGTTCGCGGCGCCAGATACGTCTGCGAGCTGTCGAAGCTGGGCGCGGGCAGAGCCTTCCGATCAAGCTTGCCGGTCGAACCGAGAGGGAACACGTCGAGGGCGATGACCACAGCGGGAACCATGTAGGCCGGAAGGAGACCTCTCAACTCGGTGCGTAGGCCGTCCGTGTCGATCGAGGTGCCGGTCTCGGCGATGACGTAGCCGACCAAACTGTCACCGACCACGTCGTCGTGATGGACGAGAGCAGCAGCTTGCGCGACACCGGGCAGCCTGAGCAACGCTGCTTCGACCTCGGCGAGTTCGATGCGCTGGCCGCGGATCTTGACCTGGAAATCGCGTCGACCGACATAGTCGAGCAGCCCGTCGGCGCGCCACCGGACGACATCACCGGTTCGGTACATCCGGGTGCCCGAAGGGCCGTACGGATCGGCCACGAACCTGTCGGCGGTGAGATCGCTGCGCCCGAGGTATCCACGCGCCAGTTGCACTCCCGCCAGGTACAGCTCGCCGTGAACGCCGACCGGAACCGGATGCAGCCGCCCGTCGAGGACATAGAGCTGGGTGTTCCACACGGGCGCACCGATGGGAACGGTGACGGTCATGTCGGGGGTGAATTCGGCGGCGCTGACGTCGACGGCAGCCTCCGTGGGTCCGTACAGGTTGAACAGTCCCGCAGAACTCAGACGGGTGAACGCCTCCGCAGTGGTAGGCGCGAGCGCTTCACCGCTGCAGAACACCTGACGCAGGCTCGCACACTGCCCGGCAGTCGCGGCAGCGACGAATTCCGCGAGCATCGACGGAACGAAGTGCGCCGTCGTGACGCCTTTTTCGGCAATCAACGCCGACAGGTACCCGGGATCACGGTGCCCGTCCGGTTCCGCGATCACCAACTGCGCGCCGGTCTGCAGGGGCCAGAACAGTTCCCACACCGAGACGTCGAAGGTCACCGGGGTCTTGTGCAGCACCACGTCCGACGCGTGAAGGGGGTACGTGTCCTGCATCCACAGCAGGCGATTGACGATCGAACGGTGTGATACTGCAACACCTTTCGGTCGACCCGTCGATCCGGACGTGAAGATCACGTAAGCAGCATTGTCCGGGCGCAGGGGTCCGAGCCGATCAGCGTCGGTGATCGGCGCCGTCGTGGACACCTGACGATCGAGATCGACGTCCACGATCGGGACTCGCGCGGGAAGAGCGCCGTGGTCCTGGGGCCGGCTCAGCACGCAGATCGGTTCCGCGATGTCGAAGACGTACGCGATGCGCTCGGCGGGATGATCGGGATCCACCGGGACGTATGCCGCACCGGCACGGATCACGGCGTGGACCGCGACGAGTAGTTCCGGTGACCGTCGAATCGACACCGCGACGCGCATGTCCGGGCCGACCCCGCGGGCGATGAGGGTTCTGGCAAGTTCACCGACCCTCGCGTCGAACTCCGCATAGGTCAGTGTCCGCTCGCCGTAGACCAGCGCGGCCCCCTCGGGTGTCCGGGCTGCCTGCTCCGCCACCAGGTCCGAGAGGGTGGTGATCGGTACGGCGTGTTCGGTGGCATTCCAACGCTCGAGGACCAGTTCCGCCTCGCCCGGAGCTGTGAGATCGACGTCGCCGACGACGGATTCCGGGTAGGCAGCTACCGCGTCGAGGAGCATCGTGAAGCGATCAGCGAGGCCGGACATGGTGTCCGAGTCGAAAAGCTGGCTGGCGTAGTTCAACTGGCCGTCGAGATGGTCGCCGCGGTCGGTGAGAATGACCTGAAGGTCGAACTTTGCCGCGCCCGTCGACAGTTCGTCGACCGTGACCTCGAGCTCGGGCAAAGTGACCTCGGTGGGAGCGGCGCCCTGCATCACCAGCATCACCTGGAACAGCGGCGCCTGGTTGTCTGCGAGGGATTCGACGAGTACGTCGTACGGCACTTCGGTGTGCTGCAAGGCCGCCACGTCGACGTCGCGGACGCGGGTGAGAACTTCACCGAAGGTGAGTCCCCCCTCGAGAACCGTCCTCAGCACCACCGTGTTGACGAACATTCCGACGACGTCGTCGAGAGCGCGCTCGCTCCGCCCGGCCACCGGAGTGCCGATCGTGATGTCGTTCGCTCCGGATTCTCGGCTGAGCAGGACGGCCAGCGCGGCGTGGATCACCATGAACACGCTGACATCGCTGCGCGCCGCGATCTCGCCGACCCGGCGGTACGTCGCGGAGTCGATCCGGAAATCGAGATCGTCACCGCGCAGCGAGACACCCGCAGGGCGCGGATGATCCATCGGCAGTTCCGCGAGCTCACCGCGTTCGGTGAGCGTGTGCGACCAGAACCGCAACTGCTCGGCAAGAATCGAATCCGGGTCGGACGCTTCACCGAGCGCTCCGCGTTGCCACTCGCTGAAATCGCCGTACTGCACTTCGAGTGGCAGCCACGCCGGCACGCGTCCGCTCGCCCGCGAGGCGTACGCCACCATCACGTCACGAGCCAGCGGCGCCATCGACAGGCCGTCTGCTGCAATGTGGTGCACGACGAGGACCAAGGTGTGCTCGCGTTCGTTCACCTCGAGCAGAGTCGCGCGGATCGGCACCGATTCGCTGACGTCGAATCCCTCTCGCGCGAGCTCACTCGCCCGCGCCGAGGTCGCTGCGGCAGGTACCGTTTCCACCTCGAGATGATCGAACATCTCGTCCACATCGAGAACGTGCTGGACGGGGCCACGCGCACTCTCGGGGAAAACGGTCCGCAAGATCTCGTGTCGAACGATGACGTCCCGCAGCGCGGTGAACAGTGCATCGACGTCGAGATCGCCGGTCATCGAAACCGCGATCGGAATGTTGTACGCCGGCGAACTCGGATCGAGTTGATTGGTCAGCCACATTCGTTGCTGCGCCAGAGATACCGGTATCCGGTCAGGGCGATCGATACGCGTCAGTGCCGGGGCACGTGTGTTCCGCGAGTCCGCGAGGTCGGCACGTGCTGCCAGAGCGGAGACGGTCGGCGCCTCGAAGAGGTCGAGAACGCTCAGCGTCGTTCCGAGAGCTCCGTTGACCCGCGACACGACGCGGGTCGCGATCAACGAGTCACCGCCGAGGTCGAAGAAACTGTCGTCTGCTCCCGCCCGGGTGATACCGAGCAGATCGCAGAACACCGCCGAAATTCGCTTCTCGGTCGAGGTCTCGGGGGCACGGTATTCAGCCGACCCGCCCACAGAATCGATGTCCGGTAACGCTTTCCTGTCGATCTTTCCTGCCGGAGTCAACGGAATGGAGTCGAGGACGACGATCCGCGCGGGAACCATGTGGGCTGCCAACGAAGATCTCGCGTGGGCGACCAGCTCGGAGTTGTCGATGTGTGTGCCCGCAGCCGCCGTGACGTACGCCGCCAACAGTGTTTCCCCACTCGGGCCCGCAACTCCGGCGGTGACTGCCTGTGCGACGCTCGGGTGGCGGCGCAGCACGTCGTCGATCTCGCCGAGCTCGACGCGGAAACCGCGGATCTTGATCTGGAAGTCGCTCCGGCCGAGGTACTCCAGCTCACCCTCGCCGTTCCACCGCGCGAGGTCACCCGTGCGGTACATGCGCTCTCCCGCAACACCGTTGGGGTCGGCCACAAATCGTTCGGCCGTAATCGTGGCACGCGCGTGGTACCCGCGCGCCAAACCGACACCGCTCACATAGAGCTCGCCGGCGACACCGATCGGCACCGGTTGAAGCCGCGAGTCCAGGAGGACGGTTGCGGCTCCGCGCATCGGCTTCCCGATGGTGACGGGAACATCGCTGCTCAGCGGTCCGGTCAGAGTGGCGACGACGGTGGTTTCGGTCGGTCCGTACGCGTTGAACATCGAGCGTCCGTGTGACCACTGATCCACCAGCGCGGGTGAGCATGCGTCGCCGCCGGTCACGACCACTCGTAGATCCGGTAGGCCGGCGGGATCGACTGTTGCCAGCGCGGCCGGGGTGACGAAAGCGTGGGTGACCCGTCCGATACGCATCACCTGTGCCAGTTCGTCGCCGCCGTACACGGTGGGCGGCGCGATCACCATCGTTGCCGCGCCCCCGAAGGCAAGGAGGAGTTCGAGGACCGAAGCGTCGAAGCTCGGCGAAGAGAAATGCAGGGTGCGGTCTCCAGGTTCGACTCCAAACCTGACTCGTTCTTCGTCGGCGAAGCTGCTCAGCCCGCGGTGACTGACCACGACGCCTTTAGGGACACCGGTGGAGCCGGACGTGTAGATGAGGTATGCCGGATCGTCGTAGCTCAGGCGCGTACGCCGCTCGGCGTCGACGACCGGTGCATCGGAATGGTGCGAGGTGTCCAGTTCGTCGAGGAGCAGCCAATCCACCGAATCGGCGAGCCCGCCGTGGTGCTCCCCCACACTGATTCCGACTACAGCTCCCGAATCGGTGAGCATGTGCCGAACACGATCCTCGGGGTAGTGCGGATCGATCGGGAGGAAGGCACCGCCGGTCTTGGCCACCGCCCACGTCGCGGTCACCGATTCGAGAGACCTCGACAGCGCAAGGGCGACATAGGTGCCGGGGCCGACTCCCCTGTTGATCAGTTCACGGGCGAGTGTGTTCGACTCGGCGTCGAGATCCCGGTAGCTCACCTCACGATCACCGAAAACGAGCGCTGGGGCATCGGGGTTCACAGCCGAGGCCCGGCGGAGAATATCGGGGAGAGTCAACGGGGAGGACGCGGTCGCTCCTCGCGCCGGTACCAGGGACTCACGCTCGAAGTCGTCGAGGAGATCGAGGTCTCCGACCGGCGTTCGCGGGGCTGCTGCTGCGCCTGCAAGGATCCGCACCAGTCGCGAGAGGAAGGCTCGGACCGTGGATTCGGCGTAGTGCTGCGTGGAGTACGCAACCTCGAGGGCGCCGGTATCTGCGTGGACGTCGATCGCCACGTCGAGGCCGGCAATCGTGGTCTCCTGCGAGCCGTCGTTGAGGTGGACGTGCAACTCGGGCAGTGCGGGGACACCTGCCGCCGATCGAATCGACAACGTATCGCGTTCTCGAGCAAGAGAACTCACGAACTCGTCGAACGGCGCCGCCGGATCGACCTCGCAGCGCAGGGGCAGAGTTCCCCACTCGGTCCTCGTTCCGATCAGCACGTCCCGGCGCTCGGTCGATCTCGACAGCAACGCAGCAAATGCGGCATGGACAACGGCAAAGAGGGAGACGCCTTCCGTGCGCGCAAGTTCGGCGACCGCGGGATCGAGTGGGACGCTCAGCCGATTCGTACCGGTGGGCTCCGCTTCGGAGTCGATTCGCTCGAGGCCCAGTGTCTCGAGGTCCAGTGTGGAGCCCTCGTCGGAGTCCCCCAGGTATCTCGCCCAGAACCGCTCGAGTTCCCTGCGCTGTGCACTGCGCGCCCCTGCCTCGGCACTTGCCGGATGAATCCGGTTCATCGGCGTACCGGCCGGTGCTGCTGTCAGTTCTGCGACCAACTCGGTGAACGCCCGGTGGTGCTCGGCCAGTTCGTCGTGGCCGTAGCGATTGGGGTTTCCGCGAAAGTCGATCAACGTCTGCGCCGGATCGCCGCTCTGGTACACGTTGACCAGCAGATCCTCGACCGGACCCGACGTGACGATGTGATACTCACCGGTCAGTGGCCCGAGGGTTATCTCCTGCCGGAAGAGCATCACATTCATCATCGGGCCGGACAGACGCGCGTCGCCGACGGTCAGACCGGCATCACGCCGGATGTCCTCGAGGCTGCATCGCTGATGACGAAGCGCACCGAGAAGTTCGAGTTGCACGCGCCCGACCAGATCGTCGACACTTTCGTCCGGGTTTACGTGGATGTGTAGCGGCGCGACGTTGACCAGCATTCCGCCGGACCGCTGCAGCGGTGCCGTCGTCCTCGCGGAAACCGGCAGGTTGATCAGCACGTCGTCGTAGCCGGTACTGCGGGACAGGTAGCACGCCAGCGCCGAAATCAACACTGCGGCCGGAGTTGCACCGGAACGTGAATTCCATTCGTCCAAGGCAGCAAGGCTGTTCGCCGACATCGCGGCACTGACGAGCTCACTGCGTGCAGTCGGGGGTCCCTCACGGGTGGCCAATGTCGAACCGTGTTCGACGCCCGACACACGCTGGGCCCAGTACTCGCGGTCGGCTTCGAATCGGCTCGATTCGCGGTACTTCTGGTCGAGCTCGGACAGCGTCGTGACGTCGAGCGCCTTGTTCACCGCAGGCTCTCGACCTTCGACGGCTGCGGTGTAGATCGCCGCAATCCGATTGACGATCGTCATACCGCTGTATCCGTCGAGAGCGACGTGATGAATCCTGGTGTACCACAGGTAATCCCGATCACCAGTTTGAAGAATTGTCATCTCGACGAGACGATCGCGAGTCAGATCGAGCGTCGTCGCGTAATCGTTGTCCATCCACTCCGAGGCAGCCTGCCGAGGGTTCTCACGCTCGCGGAAGTCGAAGTAGTCGATGCCCGGGTCGATTGTGAAGTCCACGATCTGGCAGGGCTCCCCATCCGGGTACATCAACCGTAGAAACGGCGATTCGAACTCGTGGGCAGCCTCCACCGCGGCGCGACTGAGCAGTTGCATGTCCAAATCGCCGTGGAACTCGATGTACTGCGCGATGAAGTACGGGACCGTCGGGTGAAGTTGCTGCGCAAACCACATGCTGCGCTGCACCGCAGACAGGGGGAACGCTCCTGCCGGCAGGCTTCGCGATCCGGTGAGCGGGTCGATCCTCTTGTCGGTATCCATCACGACCACCCCCACACAGCGTTGTGACGATCAGCGTTGTGACGATCAGCGCCGGGAAGTGTGGCTCGGGGATTGAAGAGAAACATCGCACCGCCTCGATATCGAGTGGAAACCATGTGGCGATCCTGCGAGAGCGCAGCCGAAGGTCATCGACCTCGACGAAGGGTCGCTTCGAAGTCCGAACCTCCCCGAAGGTCCGAACTCAGGATCAAAATTTGTCGTCGTCAGGCGTCAGGAGCACCGCAGTGTTGCAGTGCTCGACGCAAGGCTAGAAACCGGTTGCCCACACCTGCTCTACCGGAAACGTTCGGCTTCGCGGGCAAGCTCGGTCAACCGTTCACACAACTGTGTGAGCTCTGAACTCTCTGCGCCCTCGGCAACTGCTGTCGCCACATCTTCGGCAGCGCATCGGACCTCGAACATCCGATCCACGAGTTCGACCGCTTCGACTGCGGTCAAGATGACGGCGTCAGCCGGGATCGACGTGCCCTTGACGGCATTGCGCTGCTCGTACGCACGCTGTCGACAAGACTGGCTGCAGTACCGGCGTCGACGACCGACACCGGTCACCGCGACCTCTCGACCACACCACACACACGGGTTTCCCGAACGCGCAGACTGCGGTGATCCGACGCGTGTGCTCTCAGCCATGAATCGACACTGTACTCGAGATTCGGACGCCTTCGATGAACGCGCACGGTACCCGGTAAGATGGAGAGGTTGCGTCTTCTCGCCACACGGGAACCAATCGGGTGCTCGTGGCGTTGTAGATGAGTGTGAGCGTCTACTCCCCAAGTCAGGGCGCCCACCAGCGGTGACGAACGAAGAGAGGACACCACCATGGCAGATCGCGTACTTCGAGGTAGCCGACTCGGAGCTGTGAGCTACGAGACCGACCGTGACCATGACCTCGCGCCCCGTCGTATGGCCAAGTACAAGTGCGAGAACGGCGAGATCTTCGACATCCCGTTCGCGGACGAAGCCGAGATCCCCGGCACCTGGTTGTGCCGAAACGGCCTCGAAGGCACCCTCATGGAGGGGACTGCTCCCGAAGCCAAGAAGGTCAAGCCTCCCCGCACCCACTGGGACATGCTGCTCGAGCGTCGCTCGGTCGAGGAACTCGAAGAGCTCCTCAAAGAGCGTCTCGATTTGCTGAAGGCCAAGCGTCGCGGCGCATGAACTAGCACTTCGATCAAGACCGTCCGGTTCTACACCGGGCGGTCTTTCTCGTTCTTCGGGGAGTGATCGTTCACAAGTCGACGTCATACTTCGGCCCTTCTTCGACGTGGCAACTTCAGGATGCTTCGCGGTCCTCAAAGACACTTCAGGGCAACGTCATTCAGCATCCAGGCGCACTTGCGGGCCGACAGTGCGCAAATCCTGGACTTGCGCTGAAGAACCATCGGCACTGCTTCATGCACCAGTGTGAGCTGTATCCCCCACCCCGCGACACACCAAACTTCGGTACACCAAACTTCGGTACACCAAACTTCGATACGGAGTGAACTGGTAGCCCAGTCACTCGGCCGGGTTGCTTGCCAAGTGACGATGGCAAGCAACCCGGCCGACTGGGGTGTGGGTGAATGTTTTGCGGTGCTGAACGGTTCTTCCGCTACTTCCCGGTCACCGAGTGATGCTCTGTGCCGCGGTTCCTTGGCGGAGGCGGGTGATTTCGTTGCGTGATTCGACGACCTGGGGGCTGTCGTCGCCCTTGCTGACAGCAAGGTCGCTGCACAGATCCAGCGCGGCACGAACGATATGTCGTCGTTGGCGACGTTCGGTGCGAGTGGGTGCGGCTTTCGCGTAAGTACGTTGTTGTCGCCATCCGCCGGCGGCTGTCACCTCGGCGTCGGTCAGGACGCCGGACTCGATTTCCGGGGCGAGAATGTCACGGACGAAGTGGGATTCACGTGGGTGCGCCCAGACGAACGCGATCCACAAGGCAGTGAACGCGAAGACGATGTCGCCGATCATGATGACGAACACGAGCGAACTGCTGCCGCCGGCGATCGCGAGCATGGAATCCCACACGCCGTGGATCAAGATGGGTGCCACGATCAACGCCAATCCGCGTCCGATCCGCCGGGGCTGGGCCGGGGTGCCGATCAGATAGATCACGCCGGCGCAGAAAAGGGCGGTGAACAGGGGATGAGAGACGATGTCGGAGTAGGTGCGGGTGGCGATGGAACCGAGCAGGCCGTCGGTTTGGTGGGCGCCGAAGCCCTGTGTTGCGCCGGCAATCGAGTACAGAAAGTCTTCGCTGGTCTGAAATCCCAAGCCGATGAAAGCACCGAGGAGCAGGCCGTCGGTTGCGGTGCGCACCAGGCGTGGTGCAAGCGCGAGGAGGACTACGATGCCGATGCCTTTGGCGGTTTCCTCCACGAAGGGTGCAGAGAGGCCCGCATGCCAGTCCTGAGCCCATACCTGCCCGAAAATCTTCGAGTAGAGCGAACCGACTGCTCCGTTCGCGGGTACTGCGATAGTGAACGTTGCTGCGGTGGCGCCCCAGATGAAGCCGGTGACCACTAGTCCTACGGGTTGGCGTTCGTAGCGGTCGATGTGCCGGAACCACCATGTCCAGACCGCGGCGCTGATGACGCCGACGATGCCGGCAACGAGGAGTGCGCGCCCGAAGTATCCGGCGAAGGGAGCAAACATCTGCCAGCCTTTGACGAGGCCGAATCCGCACATCCACAGGTATATCCAGAACACGACGTTGCGTTGCTGGAAGAAGTGAAATTTCTCGCCCCAGGCCGTCGTATCGAATGCGCGGGAGCGGGTTTCGAGGAGATCGGTGCTCACTTGGTGTCTCCCTCGTGTGTGCCGATAGAGGCGATCATGTCGGTGATTTCTCGACTGCGGGCGGCGATCTGATCGGGTGGGCCGACTACCTGTACCCGAATTCCCTTGCCGTCGACGACGAATGTGGTCACCGATCCGGCGGACCGCGGAGTGTCAAAGCTGACCTGGACGCCGCTCAGACCCCCGGCGGTGCTGATCGGCTGGCGCGCACCGGAGACCGCAAGCACGGAACTGCCGTTCGTCGCAAGACTCACGGCATCTGTTTGGGAGAGGAGTTCGTCGGCAGTTCCACTGAATGTGTCGGCGTCGACGCTCACGGTGACGGTGCCATCGGTCAACGTCACACGTGGGAGCGAATCGGACGCGCCATGTTGGTCGGTTCGGAAACCACTGTCGACATTCCAGCCCGCAGGTGCGGCGAAGGAGACCGTTTCGGTCACGGCCATCCGGTCTCCGGCGCCGGTTGGATCTTCGGAGGAGACAGCGGAATCGATGGCGGGCACGATCACGGTCCAGAGCATCCACACCGCCAAGATCGCGAGGGCGTGTGGGAAGACTCGTGTGTCGAATCCGAGGAAGCGGTGATCCGCTGGTGGACGTCTTCCGTGTAGGGGCTCGTGCTTGTGTGCAGTACTCGAAATAACGCTCAATTTCCCTCGTTTCCATTGCACGGCAGGTGCACTGACTATCGCAGAAACGGACAAATTCCGTGCATCAGCCGGCACCTGCCGGTCATCGAGACGATCGTGCACCAAGTTCCCGTAGGCGCGAGATCACCGAGAGCTCCTAGTCGACGGTGAACCGTCGCATCGCCAGATGTCCGAACACGCCGACCAGAATCAACGTGACGCCTGCGGCCACGGAAACGGAGTCGGTCACCAACCCCGCGATGCCGGTCACGGCTACGAACACCGGCAAAAAGTCGAACAGCCTGAAAATCGACTGCGGTGGTTCGGTTTCGAGGCCCTGAGCCTGAGCGGCCTTGTTCGGCGCATACTCGGGGTACCACTCGGTGAAGGAGATCGCGAAGAAGGTTCCGAGCAACTGCAGAATCCATCCGGTCCAGAAGTTGTCACCGTCGTGCAGCAGTGCGTCTCCGAACAGGCCCACTACGGCCGACCAGGTGAAGGCGAGAGCCCACACCGCCGTAATGACGTAGTTGATGCGCAGAAACAGTGGCGTCGTCCAATACTCTTCAGGCGTCGACTCTTTCGCGTACTGCAAAGTAAAAGGATTGCGGAGCAGGATCGATCCGAAGGCAAAGACCACCAGCGCGATGTTGGTCAGTTCGCCTCCCCAGAGTTCGAACCACCGAATCGTGTTCGCCGACGCGAGGAGGCCGATGGCCGCCAGAACGCCGAAGAACACGACGTCGAAGACCTCCAACAGCTTCACGGTGCCGCCGCGCCGGTGACTGGCCGCCAAGATCAGCAGCGACAACCCGAGGGCTGCGGCCGCGGATTCCTCGAACCTTCCCGGCCCGGAGAGCAAGGACAGCAAGATCCACGGCGACAGGCCGGCGAGCGGTGACTGCAGAACCGCGTCGACGACACTGGTTTTGTGAACTGCATCCCGGGGCTCGGACTTGTCTGGCTCGGTTTTCTCAGGCTCGGTCACAAGAAGCCGCCTTACGCAGGAACGGGTGGCACAGCGAGTACCCGCGTAGGCGCTCCTCGGAACATCGGCAGCCCTAATATCCGATGCTCGGCTCAGATTGCCGCAGTCTCCTCGGGTGAGTGCTCAGCCTGATCTCGGCGCCGGGCCAGCACTGCCATGGCAATCGCGCCGACCGCGATGATGCTGAGCACGATCTCCGGCACCGGACCTACTCGGCTGGCAAGGGTGGAGCTGGTCGAGAGCGGCACCTTCGCCACCAGGGCCGCCGGCACGAACAGGTCGGTTTGCGAAGTCACCGCACCGTCGGGAGCGATAATGGCGCTGACACCAC
Source organism: Rhodococcus sp. MPR-R1B (assembly GCF_058793255.1). NCBI lineage: Bacteria > Bacillati > Actinomycetota > Actinomycetes > Mycobacteriales > Nocardiaceae > Rhodococcus > Rhodococcus sp. MPR-R1B. Next base: position 119,241 of record NZ_JBXAFO010000011.1, on the reverse strand, counting down.
TGGTTGCGCCGACAACGACGGCGCGGCCGTGCTCGACTGCCCGCACACGCGACATTGCCAGCTGCTGATAGGTCATCTCGGTGTCCCCGAAAGTAGCGTTGTTGGTCGGTACCGCCAGCAACTGTGCACCGTTGCGCACCGATTCCTGGAACGCCCGGTCGAACGCCACCTCGTAACAAGTCGCGACACCGATGGGTACCCCCGCTGCATGGACAACGCCGTTGCCCTCGCCGGGAACGAAATTGCCCGCGCGATCGGCGTACGAGGAGAAGTTCCGGAAGAAGCTTCGGTAGGGCAGGTATTCGCCGAACGGCTGAATGATCTTCTTGTCGTGCTGTTCCTGAGGACCGTTGGCGCCGTCCCACACGATCACCGAATTGGTGGTCGTACGATCGGCATTCACGAGTACGGTGCCGACAAGAATCGGCGCTCCGATCGCTTCGGAGGCCCGGGTGATGTCGGCAGCGGCATCGGCGTTTCGCAGGGGGTCGATGTCCGAGGCGTTCTCCGGCCAGATCACGACGTCAGGCTGATCGACGCGGCCCGCGTCCACCTCGGCAGCAAGTTTCACGGTTTCGGCGACATGGTTGTCGAGGACCTGCTTGCGTTGCGAGTTGAAGTCCAAGCCCAACCTCGGAACGCTTCCCTGAATGGCGGCGACGGTGATCGTTCGATCACCGGAATCCATGGTGGACAAGAACGGCGACACCACGAGAGCAATGATCACGGGCACGAGGGCAGCGGCAACAGCTCCGAAGAATCCTCGGTCCCATCGTTTGGCCGCGACAGCGACTGCAACTGCTGCCAAGCCGGTACCGGTCAGGGCCACCGCGAAGCTGAGCAGCGGCGCACCGCCGACACTCGCAAGAGGGAGGAGCCACCCTTCGGATTGACCGAATGCGAGCCTGCCCCAAGGAAATCCGCCGAAAGGAACGCTGGAACGAAGCCACTCGGTGAGCGTCCAGGTCGCAGCAATCCACAAGGGTGCCCATGGCAACCTCGCCACCAGAACCGCAAGCAGCCCGAACAGTCCGATGAACAACGACTCCACCGCGGCCAACGCGATCCACGGGACCGCACCTACGAACACACCGATCCACGGAAGCAACGGCACCAGAAATCCGAGACCGGCCAAGTATCCGTAACCGAAGCCGGCACGAAGGCGCAGTCCGCCGCGCCCGAAGTTCGTCAACACACACGTCAGAAGAGCGATCCCGACGGGCGCCAAGAACCACAGCGGGCGGGGTGGGAACCCTGCGAAGATCAGGAATCCACCAGCGGTCGCGTAGAGCGAACGTAGCCATGCGGAACCGGTGAGCACAGCGCTCACACGGGAGCGATCACCGACAGACGCCTCTGCGCCGGCCTCACTCACTCGACGAGCCGCGCTGATAGACGACGCGTCCGCGATGCACCGACTTGATGCAGACCGGGATCGGCGCATCTTCCGCCAGCCTCGGCAGAGCGGGTACGCGCGAGCGCGGATCGGTAGACCATCGCTGAACCGAGTCGGCGGGTGCGCTCACTTCGAGTTCGCCTGCCTCCCACAACACGTAGGAGGCCGGTGCGCCCGGATTGAGGGTTCCCGCGGCGCCGTCCCGCACTCCGCCCGCGCGCCAGGCGCCGCGAGTGGCCGCGGAGAAGGCCGCACGCGGCGAGATTCCACTTCCGTCGGTGCGGTGCTGGACAGCGGCGCGCAGCATCGCCCACGGCTCGATGGGGGTGACCGGGGCGTCGGAGCTGAATGCGAGCGAGACACCCTTACCGGCAGCAGGTGCAAACGGATTCAACGCTGCTGCGCGCTCTACTCCCAGGCGCGTGGCGTAAAGACCGTCGGTGCCACCCCACAGTGCGTCGAACACCGGTTGGACGCTAGCGATGACACCCAAGGCGGCAAAGGTTTCCGCGTCGGCCATAGACATCATTTCCGCGTGCTCGAGGCGGTGACCCAACGCGGCGACCTTGGGGCCACCCAGTTCGTCGGCGACCTTGCGGAACGCGGCCGCTGCCGACGAGACGGCACCGTCACCGATGGCATGGAAGCCGGCCTGGACACCCGCGAGGGTGCAGGCCCGGATGTGTGCGGCGATCGCGTCGACGTCGAGATAGGCGTTGCCCGTCGAATCAGGTTGGTCTGCATAGGGTTCGAGCAGCCACGCGGTATGCGAACCGAGCGAGCCGTCGATGAAGAGATCCCCACCGAGTCCGTCTGCTCCGGTTTTGTCGAGGAGCGCGCGAGCATCCTCTTCGCTGTCGACACGCTCACCCCAGTAGCCCCGAACCTCCACGCCGTGATCGTGGGCCAACAGTTCCTGAAAATCGGTCAATCCCGAGATGTCCGGTCCCCCGCACTCGTGAACGGCCACGATTCCGCGTGAGGCGCAGAGATCGAGCGCAGCGGTACGAGCAGAAGCGCGCTGAGTTTCCGTCAGCAGATTCCGAGCGGCATTGCGCGCCAGGTGGTGTGCGTCGAACGTCAACGGGCCTTCGGCTGAGTATCCAGCGGTGTCGGCGAGGCCGGAGATCCCGTCGCGCAATGCGCTCGAGCACGCGGCCGAGTGAACGTCGATCCGCGAGAGATACACCTTGCGGCCAGGGGCGGCCGCGTCGAGATCTGCGGTCGACGGCGGGGTCTGCTCGGCCCACTCGGCGTCGTCCCAACCGTGTCCCCAGATGACTGCGTCGGGATGGGCAGTTTCGGGGTTCGCGGCTGCGAATGTTCGTACTCGCGAGAGACATTCGTCCAGAGAGTTCGCGCCCACGAGATCGAGGCCGACGAGATTGAGTCCCAGTGCGGTGATGTGGACGTGGGTGTCGACGAACCCGGGAGTGACAAACGCACCACCCAGGTCTTCGATCTCCGCGGCGGGGTGCAACGCCCGTCCGGCGCGCTCGTCGCCGACCCACACGACGGTGCCGTCGGTGATGGCGATCGAGGTCGCGTCAGGTGCAAATGAACTGTAGATCCGGCCGTTGACCAGCAGACGAGTAGTCACGAGCACCCAGTCTGCCTGTTAGTACTGCGGCCCCCGCGAACGGGTGGGTGTATCCGTGTCCAGAATCTCACCCTCGAGCACCAGTTCCTTGCCGTTGCTGGCGACGTACTCGGTGGTTTCGGGTGTCTCGACGATGATCTCGCCGTCGATCACCTCGCCGTTTCCGCGCATCCGCGCCGCGTAGCCGACGGTTCCGGCGAAGGCGTCACCACCGGCGGCAAATGCTGCTGCGCGCTTACCTGCCAGGAGCACTGCAAGCGGGCGCAGCGCCCAGCGGGTCGGCGGAATCAGAAGCAGCAGGCCCAGAACCGAAGTCACGAGTCCGGGTACGAACATCAACGCGGAGCCCGCCGCGACCAAGGCGCCGTCGGCGACCGCCAGTGACGGCGATCCCTCACCCCGCGTGGCCTTACGGAACCCGTCCATGACCCGTCGCCACTGCGAGCGCATGAGGATCAATCCGACAAGCGATCCGGCGAGAAACAGCAGCACTGTCCAGGCGACACCGATGGCGTTGCCCACGATGACCAAGGCTGCGATCTCGACGATCACGTAGAGGAGAAATACGGCGGCGATCATGACGTCCCCTTTCAGACGGTCTATTCGTTCAACGCTCGAGAGGCCGGTTTTTCTCCCGACAACGACGCAGAGGTGCAAAACAGGTGGGTGCCGTGAGTCACACGGGCCTTCTCTCACGCACGTGCGACTTGCCTGGCGTTAACTAACGCTCCGCTAACGATTCTAAACCTCAAGTTGACGTTGAGACTCTGCGCATGGTCAAGTCACTTCGGGCCGTATTTCCCGGCCTCATGAAATGAAGGAGCCCGACATGAGCCGACTCCCCGGCAAGACACTCGCCCGACGCATTCCCGCTGCCATCGCCGGCACTGCCGCCGTCGTGGCACTCACCGCCGGCAGCGCGATGATCAGCGCGGGAACCGCGGCCGCAGAACCGGTGGTACCCGAAGGAATTGCCGCACTGATCGCGCAGGCCGCAGCCATCTCCCCCGAAGCCTCTGCTGCTGTTCAGCAGTTGATCGGCACGGCAGGCGCTGATCAGATCACGACCGCTCTCGATCTCCCGGGCATCGGCGTCACCAAGCCGCAGTCGTTCATGTACCCCGCACCGACGGTCGGGTGTGGCGTGGCCGGTGAACCCGTCACCGTCACCCTCAGCTCCGCACAGGCCGGTCCGAACTTCCCGTTGCCGCCGTGGGTCGAGGCCGACCATCTCCGGTTCCAGGCAATCCCGGGTTACGTCGGCATACCCAAGACCTCAGGGTTGAGTGTTGCCTGGATCAACGTCGGCACGTTCAAGGGCGGCATCGTCCCGTTGGACGAGAAGTTGCCCGTACTCGATACGCCGTTGCTCTCGAAGGTCGTCGACACCGGTGACGGCAAGGTGTTTGCCGCTCTGTTCGGCAATGTCGATTACGCAGACGGGAAGACCTGCATCGTGCTGCCAACAGTGGGCTCTTTTGATGCTTGAGCAGAGCGAAACGCTCGCTGCCTGACAGGCGGCTGGCCTACGCGCCCGGAGTCACCAGTCCGGTCTCGTAGGCCAGCACCACAGCCTGCACACGATCACGCAGATCGAGTTTGGTGAGAATGCGTCCGACGTGCGACTTGATCGTCGATTCGGACAGGTACAGCTGCTGTGCGATCTCGATGTTCGACAATCCCGTGGCCACGTGCCCGAGTACTTCGCGTTCGCGTTCGGTCAGGACGTCGAGAACCACCGGATCGCGCCGGGGCGCCGGACCGTCCACGATGAACCTCGACAGCAGACGACGTGTCACCTTCGGGGAAACAACCGCGTCACCGGCTGCCACGCTGCGGATAGCCGACACGAGGTCCTCGGGCGGGGTGTCCTTGAGAAGGAAGCCGCTGGCTCCGGCGCGCAAGGCACCGAGAGCGTGTTCGTCCAGGTCGAACGTCGTCATCACCAGGACCCTGGATTCGATCCCGGACGCAAGAATCTGCTCCGTCGCTTTCACCCCGTCGACAATCGGCATCCGCACATCCATCAACACGACGTCAGGCTTCAGCGCCACCGCCGCTGCGACCGCCGCGGCTCCGTCACCGGCCTCACCGATAACCGAGATGTCTTCATGTGCTTCGAGCACCATGTTCAGGCCCATCCGCATGAGTTCCTGGTCGTCGACTAGCAGCACGGTGATGGGCACGGCGTAAACCTATCGGGCCTGAGACGTCGGTGCCAATGCGATTGCGGCGAGCCGGTATCAATCGTGGATCTCGAGCGGCAGCTCTGCGTACACACGCCAACTGCCGTCGGGGCGTCGTCCGGTCTCGAGTGTCCCGTGCAGTACGGCCACCCGCTCACGCATGCCGACCAGTCCGTTGCCCGAACCGTGAGCGAAGGTCGAGCTCGACGTTCCGTTGTCGACGACCTCGAGTAGTACCGCGGTCTCGGTGCGGCGCACGGTGACTCGGGCCTTCGGGTTTGCGCCGGCGTGGCGGAGGACATTGGTCAGTGATTCCTGAACGAGGCGATGAATGCCCAGGCTGACCGATGGACTGACGTCGTCGAGCTCGCCGGTCAGCTCGAGGCGCACGCCGAGACCAGCGGCACGCATCATCTCGACGACCTTGGCGATGCCGGCCGTTCCGTGTTGCGGCATCAAATCGCTACTGACCTCGGTGCGCAGAAGCGAGACGGTCCGGCGAAGCTCGGCAAGGGCGTCGCGTCCGGTGCTGGAGATGTTGCCGAGCGCCTTCTTGGCCAACGCGGGATTGGAATCGACCGCATACGACGCGCCGTCCGCCTGGACGATCATCACGCTGACCGCGTGGGCGACGACATCGTGGAGTTCGCGGGCGATTCGGGTTCTTTCCGTGGCCACCGCATCCTCGGCACGCCGATCCCGTTCGTATTCGGCCACTTCGAGTCTGGCGGCCACTTCCTCGTCGTAGGCGCGGCGGGCGCTCAAGAACTCGGCGGTGATCCAGGCCAGTGCATAGAGCAGGGTCGCAATGATGATCGTGAGGATCACGTCTTCGCGGATGACGAGCAACGAGAGTGTCATGTCCAGGGCAAGGAAGCACGCGAAAATCGCCCCGGTGCGTCGATCGACATACGCAACGAGTGTGTAGAGCGAGACCCCGAGCGCCAGCAGGCCTGGATGTTCCGCAGCCGGATCCCCGGTCGCCCACATCATCAAGGTTGCGAAGTACGACATCGACAAAATGGACGCAGCGGACACACGCGGATATTTGCGACGCCACACGACGGGAAGGCAGATCAGAAATCCGACGACGAGCTGAGGCCACCGCTCCTCACGCGGCGAACTGACGAACGTAACTACCTCGAGCGCGAAGAACACGAGCGCCAGCGCGCTGTCCGCGATCATCGGCTTTCCTCGCAGCCACAGGCTGAACCTCCGCATGTGCTCAAGAGTGTCACAGCTGTGAAAGAGTCACCGCCGTGGATATTGCTGATTGGGGACTGCTGATGACGGCAGCGACGGCGGCGGGTTGGGTCGACGCCGTGGTCGGCGGCGGTGGATTGATTCTGTTGCCGGCGCTCTTTCTGGTCGCACCCCAATTGACCCCGCAAGCGGCCCTGGCCACCAATAAATTGACGGCCTTCACCGGGACGAGTGCTGCGGTGTACACGTTCTCCCGCCGAATCCCGATGGAATGGCGGCAGATGGCGCCGGCAGCCGCGTTGGCTGCGGTGACGGCCGCGTGCGGGGCGGCGGCCGTTTCGCTGATCGACAAGAAGTACTTCATTCCGATCGTGATGGTCGTCCTCGTCGCCGTCGCCGTCTTCGTGACCATGCGTCCGACGCTGGGCACGACGATCGCCACTCATCGTCCGACGCAGCGCAAGACCGTCCTCGTCCTGCTGCTCTCCGCCGGACTCGTCGGCCTCTACGACGGTCTGCTCGGACCCGGCACCGGCACCTTCCTCATCATCAGCTTCGCGACCTTCCTCGGAACCGAATTCGTTCGGAGCGCAGCGATGGCGAAGGTGATCAATCTCGGTTCCAATTTCGGCGCGCTCGCCTACTTCGCCGTCACCGGGCATGTCTGGTGGAGTTTGGGTTTGGCGATGGCGGTGTGCAACGTTCTCGGCGCGGTCATCGGTTCGCGGATGGCGCTGAGCAAGGGATCCGGATTCGTGCGGATCACGCTGTTGGTGGTCGTGATCGCCATGGTGATTCGCCTCGGATGGCAGCAGTTCGGCTGAGATCGGCGGTCGTCGGCTAGCGTCGTGTGCGTGACCGTCACCCGAGATGTCGATGCAGATTTCCTCGCCCTCCCGCTGCGAGCTGTCGCTGATGCGGCGCTGTCGGCAGCGAGAACGGCCGGCGCCCAGCACGCCGATGTTCGTGTCCACCGCGTGCTCACACAGTCGATCCGCTTGCGCGACGGCGTAGTTCAGGCGGTGTCCGACGGAGACGAGATCGGGGTCGCCGTCCGTGTGATCGTCGACGGCACGTGGGGATTCGCCTCGCACGCCGAGGTGTCCCCCGATGTCGCTGCTGCGCTGGCACGCCAAGCGGTCGAGGTCGCGAAGGCATTGCGCTCGCTCAATCGGGATCCGGTCACCCTCGCCGACGAGCCCGTCTACGCCGACGCGACGTGGGTGTCGCCGTACCTCGAAGATCCCTTCGCGACACCGACGGCCGAGAAGGTAGGCCTGCTGGTCGACTACTCCGGACGGCTTCAAGCCGCCGACGGCGTGGATCACGTAACGGCGAGTGTCCTCCAGGTCAAGGAGCAGACCTTCTACGCGGATCTGGCCGGTTCGTCGATCACCCAGCAACGGGTGCGTCTGCACCCCGAGTTCGAGGCGACCGCCGTCGACAAGTCGGCCGGCAGCTTCGAATCGATGCGCACCTTGGCGCCGCCGGTAGGCCGCGGATGGGAGTACCTCGGGGCGGAGAGCACATGGAACTGGGGCGATGAGCTCGCGCAGATCCCGGAGTGGCTGGCCGAGAAGACCAAGGCACCGACCGTCGAAGCAGGTCCGACCGACCTCGTGATCGATCCGACCAATCTGTGGCTCACGATCCACGAATCCATCGGACACGCCACCGAATACGACCGCGCGATCGGCTACGAAGCGGCCTACGCCGGTACGTCGTTCGCGACGCCGGACAAGCTGGGAACGCTGAAATACGGAACGCCACTCATGCACGTGACCGCCGACCGAAACGAAGAGCACGGCCTGGCCAGCGTCGGATTCGACGACGACGGCGTCGCCTCTCAACGGTGGGATCTGGTGGCAGAGGGAACACTGGTCGGGTATCAACTAGACCGCGTGTTCGCGCCGAGGCTGGGGCTGACGCGTTCCAACGGTTGCTCGTACGCCGACTCCGCACATCACGTTCCCATCCAGCGTATGGCCAACGTCTCGCTCTCCCCCGACCCTCACACGGACACGTCGACCGCAGACCTGATCTCGCGAGTCGAGAACGGCATCTACGTCGTCGGAGACAAGTCCTGGTCGATCGACATGCAGCGCTACAACTTCCAGTTCACCGGTCAGCGGTTCTTCAAGATCCGTGACGGAAAGCTCGACGGTCAGGTGCGCGACGTGGCGTATCAGGCGACGACGACGGATTTCTGGGGCTCGATGGAAGCCGTTGGCGGTGAGTCGACCTGGCGTCTGCAAGGCGCATTCAACTGCGGCAAGGCGCAACCCGGTCAGGTTGCGGCGGTCAGCCACGGCTGCCCGTCCGCACTCTTCCGCGGAGTCAACATCCTCAACACTCGTTCGGAGGCTCAGCAGTGATCGATCCGCAGCAGGTCGTCGAGCGTGCACTGGCCGCGAGGACGGTAGACGAATCGTTGGTGATCGTGACCGATGCGAGTGAGGCGTCGCTGCGGTGGGCCAACAATTCGATGACCACCAACGGAGTTTCGCTGTCCCGGACGTGGACGGTGATCTCGATCGTGCGCGAGGGTGACATCGCGAAGGTGGGCACTGTCAGTTCCAGCAGTGTCGATCCGGAGCAGATTTCCGCACTCGTACAGGCAAGCGAAGAAGCTGCGCGCACAGCCACTCCGGCTGACGACGCGTCCGACCTGATCACGCAGTCGGCGGCGGAGACCGACTGGGACCTGCCGGCCGCCCTGACCGACATCGGTGTCTTTGCGCCGTTGGCTGCCGACCTGTCCACGGCCTTCGACGGCGGCGACCAGTTGTTCGGCTTCGCTCACCACCAGTTGCACACCACCTGGCTCGGCACTTCGACGGGCGTGCGACGTAGAACGGCTCAGGCCACCGGCTCCGTGGAAATCAACGGCAAGCGCGGCGACGCCAGCGCCTGGGTCGGATCCGGAACTGTCGATTTCAGCGATATCTCGATACCGAAGCTCTTGTCGCAGTTGACCACTCGACTCGACTGGGCGGGTAACTCCGTCAGTCTGCCTGCCGGCCGCTACGAGACAATTCTTCCGCCGTCGGCTGTGGCGGACCTGATGATCTATCTGATGTGGACCATGGAGGGTCGCGGCGCCGAAGAGGGCCACACCGCACTGTCCACCACCGGTGGTACCCGGATCGGCGAGAAGCTCGGATTGCCACTGACACTCACCTCCGACCCCGGCGCCGAGGGCTTGCAATCCGCGCCGTTCGTGATCACGACGTCGTCGAGTGAATCCGTCTCACTGTTCGACAACGGTATGGAGATCGAACCCGTCGACTGGGTCCGAGACGGCGTCGTCAATGCGCTGGCGTACCCGCGCCACGCTGCACGAGAATTCGGTCGACCTGTCGCAGTTCCCGGCGACAATCTCATCCTGACCGGTGGTGACGACACCTCGATCGAGGACATGATCGCAGGTACCGAGAAGGGTCTACTGCTCACAACCCTCTGGTACATCCGTGAGGTGGATCCGACGACGCTGCTGTTGACCGGACTCACCCGTGACGGGGTGTATTTGATCGAGGACGGCAAGATCGTCGGCGCCGTCAACAACTTCCGTTTCAACGAGAGCCCTCTCGATCTCCTGCGGCGGGTCACCGAGGCTGGACGTACCGAGATCACGCTTCCCCGGGAGTGGAAAGATTGGTTCACCCGCACGGCCATGCCGCCCATGCGGATTCCCGACTTCCACATGTCCTCGGTCAGCCAGGCGCAGTGATGACGAAGGTCGTGATCGCCGGCGGCACCGGCGCTCTCGGCCGCCGGATCAGCGACGATCTCGCGGACCGTGGGTATGACGTCGTGGTCCTGACTCGCTCACCGAAACCTGGCAGGCACAGGCAGGTTCAGTGGGACGGTGTCACGGTGGGCGACTGGGCGGGAGAACTCGGCGGCGCCGCGGTGATCAATCTGGCCGGCGAGTTGGTCGATCGCCGACCCACCCCGGCAAACATCGCACTACTCACCAACTCCCGAGTCGATCCGACCCGCGCGCTGGTCGAAGCGTCGAAACTACTGGCGAACCCTGTTCCGGTGTGGATCCAGGCGAGCACGCTCGCGATCTACGGCGATGCGGGTGAGGCACGATTGGACGAGGATTCTCCCCTCGCTGACGGGCCACCTCAGATGACCGACGTCGCAAAGGACTGGGAGGCAGCGGTCGAGGGTGCAAACGCGTCACGAGTGGTGATCCTGCGAACCAGTGTCGTGTTGGAGAAGGGCACACCGGCGCTCGAGCGATTGCTGTTGCTCGTGCGTCTCGGACTGGGCGGACGCGTCGCCTCGGGTAGGCAGTGGACCAGTTGGATTCACATCGAGGACTGGCTGTCGATCGTTCGTTGGGCACTCGAACCCGTTTCGGCTGCCTCGGGGGTGGTCATCGCGACGGCTCCGGATCCCGTCCGAAACTCAGAGCTGATGGCCGGGCTGCGCAAGCACCTTCACCGGCCACCTGCGCCGCCGACGCCCGCTTTCATGGTCAGATTCGGCGCGTTCCTTCTTCGCAGCGACGCTGCCCTGGGCCTGACGGGTCGTCATGCCGTATCGAAAGTGTTGGCGGACAAAGGCTTCCCCTTCACGTATCCGCGGTTCGATTCAGCGTTGGACGATCTGCTCGGCAACTGACGCGCGGTCAGGCTGCAGTGATGGCAAGTCCGATCGTTCCGGTCTTGCCGCGGCGCAGGAGACTGCCTTTCATGGTGATCCAGCCGAGGATTCCGTACCGACGTGCTATCGCGTCGCGAGCATGATCGGTGCCCGGTCCGTCGAGGATCTCGGCGACGGCGGCCACCGGTTCACCCTTGGGATTTCCCCGAGCGTCACACGCAGCGACGGTGACCGACGGGTTTCGCCTGATGCGCTTGACCTTGTAGGAATCGGTGACGGTCCACATGAGGAGCTTGTCGCCGTCCGGCGCGGCCCAGAGTGGAGTCGCCACCGGAGTTCCATCCTTGCGGAAGGTCGTGAGTAGGACGTACTTGGCCTCGGAGACGCGCTTGAAGTCGGGGTTCACTCCTCGAGGATAGGTGCGAGCGCCTCTCGCTGAACACCGACAAGATTCCGCGACTATCTGGTGACCGATCAGTACCACCCAGGAAGTGCCACTTATGCACGTTTTATCCGGTTCTTCATGACGTCAGACACGCCGTTTCGTCCCCGAACTCCATCTCGAGTTATTCTGGGGCAAACCGTCGAACTGGGGAGTCGAATTTACACATGCAGCGCCGTGACATGCAGCGTCGTGACTTTTTCAAAGCCGCCGGGGCGGGGGCGGCAGTTGCAGCCGCGGCGCCGCTCATGTCGACGTCGACCAGCCACGCCACCCCCGCACCACTGCGGGCGCTCCCGATGGGTGCTGATCACTACCGCGCGCTCGTCCCCGAGTTGTTCGCACCATCTCCTACTCCCCCGGAGCATTCCGAAGCCATCGTCATCGGGTCCGGATTCGGCGCAAGCGCCACCGCCCTCCGGTTGGCGCAGAGCGGCACCCAGATCACCATCCTCGAACGCGGACTTCGGTGGCCGCATGATCCGCAACGGGAGATTCACACCTCCGACATGCTGGCCGACGGCCGCGGAGTCTTCCGGCGAACATCGTTCACCAACCTCACCGGACTCCCCGTGGCGTGCGACTACTTCAGCGGCGTCCTCGATGCCACCGACTACCAACACATCTCGGTCTGGCGCGGCGCTGCAGTCGGCGGTGGTTCCATCATCTTCACCGGCGTGATGATCGCGCCCGAGCGCCGATTCTTCGACGCAGTCTTCGGCAACTCCCTCGACTACGACGAGATGGCGTCCACCTGGTACCCCAAAGTGCGCCAGATGCTGCGTCTGAGCCCGTTGCCCGAAGACATTTACCAAACCCCGAACTTCGGTCACTCGCGTCGTTGGGATCAGGACGCTCGTCGTGCCGGATTCGATCCGCAGCGGATCGACGGGATCTGGAACTGGGACGTGGTGCGCTCAGAACTCGACGGCCGAACCCGAGCCTCGGCCACTGTCGGTGACAGCAACATGGGTAACTCCAACGGCGCGAAGTTCGACCTCACACAGAACTACATTCCCGCCGCCGAAGCCACCGGACGAGCCACCGTCTGTTACGGACATCAGGTGCTCGCGATCAGTCGCGAACGTGATGGACGCTACGTCGTCGACGTCGAATCGACGGATCCGACGGGTGGCGTTCTGGCCCGGAAGACTCTTACCTGTGACCGTCTGTTCCTCGGCGCCGGCTCGATCGGCACCTCCGAACTGCTGGTACGCGCCCAGGCGACGGGCGCGCTGCCCAACCTCAACGAACACGTCGGTAAGGGCTGGGGAACGAACGGCGACGCCGGGATGGTGCGCTCGTTCGGCTTCAGTGACGGCACTGCGCAAGCCTCACCGTCGGCATCACGCATCGTCGACGAGTCGGGAATGCCACTCTCCCTCGAGAATTGGTATGTCCCCGGCTTGCCCGTCAACATCGGCATGCTCGGAACATTGGGGATGACCCTCGACTCGCAGCGCGCCGACTTCGCCTACGACGGCGGCTCCGATCGGGTGGTGCTGAACTGGCCGAAGAACGGCAACGACGCCACCGTCGAGGCACTACGCGCCGTCCAGAACAAGATGGCCTTCGCCGGCACCACGCTGCCGTCCGCCCTGCCGTTCGCGAAAGACGTCAATTCCTCGTTCACCGCGCATCCCCTAGGCGGTGCGGTTCTGGGCAAGGCCACCGACGGCTACGGGCGAGTCAAGGGCTACGACGGCCTGTACGTGATGGACGGCGCTGCCATTCCGGGCAGCACCGGCACCGTCAACCCGTCACTGACCATCACTGCTCTGGCGGAGCGGAACATCGCTCAGATCATCAAGTCCGGACGCTGACTCACTTCAGCGCCCGGACCTGACGGTGATCGAGGTTTACTCCCCCTCGAGCTCGCCTTCGGTTTCGAGGTACACCTGACGCAAGCCGTCGAGTGTCTTCTGCTCGGGGTGCTCCCACATGTTGCGTTCGGCGGCTTCGAGGAGCCGCTCGGCGATTCCGTGCAAGGCCCACGGGTTGGACTGCGTCATGAACTTCTGGTTCTGCTCGTCCAGAACGTAGGTCTCGGCGAGCTTTTCGTACATCCAGTCCGCGACCACGTTGGTGGTGGCGTCGTACCCGAAGAGGTAGTCGACCGTGGCCGCCATCTCGAACGCACCCTTGTACCCGTGACGGCGCATCGCGTCGAGCCAGCGGGGATTGACCACGCGCGCCCGGAAGACACGTGCGGTCTCTTCCGAAAGTGTGCGTGTGCGAACCGATTCCGGCCGAGTGCTGTCGCCGATGTACGCCTCGGGCGACTTTCCGGTCAGCGCGCGCACGGTCGCAACCATGCCGCCGTGGTACTGGAAGTAGTCGTCCGAATCGGCGATGTCGTGCTCACGCGTGTCGGTGTTCTTGGCCGCCACGTTGATTCGACGGTAAGCACTGCGCATGTCGTCGGCTGCCGGGATTCCGTCGAGCCCACGGCCGTACGCGAAGCCGCCCCAGTTGGTGTACACCTCGGCGAGGTCGTCGTCACCGCGCCAGGTCTTGGAGTCGATGAGTTGCAGCAGGCCGGCGCCGTAAGTTCCGGGCTTCGAACCGAAGATGCGGGTGGTCGCACGCCTGGCATCGCCGTGCTCGGCAAGGTCGGCCTGCGCGTGGGCGCGCACGTAGTTCTGCTCGTCCGTCTCGTCCAATGCGGCGACCAACTGAACAGCGTCGTCGAGCAGTGCGAGCACGTGCGGGAACGCATCACGGAAGAATCCGGAGATGCGGACGGTGACGTCGATGCGCGGGCGGCCGAGCTCTTCGAGATCGATGACTTCGAGGTTGACCACACGTCGGCTTGCTTCGTCCCAGACAGGGCGAACACCGAGGAGCGCGAACACTTCGGCGATGTCGTCGCCGGAGGTACGCATGGCGGCGGTACCCCACACGGACAGACCCACCGAGCGCGGGTACTCGCCGTGATCGGCGAGATATCGAGCGGCGAGCGACTCGGCCATCGCCTGACCGGTCTCCCACGCAAGTCGTGAGGGAACTGCCTTGGGATCGACGGAGTAGAAGTTACGACCGGTGGGAAGCACGTTGATCAGGCCGCGCAGCGGTGACCCACTCGGGCCGGCGGCGATGAAGCCGCCGTCGAGCGCGTGCAGGACCTGCTTGATCTCGTTGTTCGTCTGTCGGAGGCGTGGAACCACTTCGGTGGCGGCGAACTGAAGGATCTTCACGACGGTCTCGTCGTCGCTGAGTTGTTCTGCCGCAGCGGGGTTCCAATCGGCGTCGTACATGCCGCGAACCAGAGCGTGCGCCTTTTCCTCGACGTCGTCGACACGGTTGCGGGACTCGTCGCCGTCTTCGCTGAGCCCGAGAGCTTCGCGCAGACCAGGGACACTCTGTTCGCCGCCCCACATCTGACGGGCACGGAGCATGGCCAGGACCAGTTCGATTTCGGCGTCGCCCTCGGGTGCGCGGCCGAGAATGTGCAGACCGTCGCGGATCTGGACGTCCTTGATCTCACACAGCCACCCGTCGACGTGCAGGAGCATGTCGTCGAACACGTCTTCTTCGGGACGCTCCGCGAGGCCGAGGTCGTGGTCCATCTTGGCCGCCCGCATCAGCGTCCAGATCTGCTGGCGAATGGCAGGGAGCTTGGACGGGTCGAGTGCGGAGATATTGGAGTGCTCGTCGAGCAGTTGCTCGAGGCGGGAGATGTCGCCGTAGCTTTCGGCGCGGGCCATCGGCGGGATCAGGTGATCGACGAGAGTCGCGTGGGCGCGACGCTTTGCCTGTGTTCCTTCACCCGGGTCGTTGACGAGGAACGGGTAGATCAGCGGCAGGTCGCCCAGGGCTGCGTCGGTACCGCAGTTGCTGGACATGCCGAGTGTCTTGCCGGGCAACCATTCGAGGTTTCCGTGCTTGCCGAGGTGCACAACGGCGTCGGCGCCGAATCCGCCGTTGTCCGGTGTTGCAGCGATCCAGCGGTAGGCCGCGAGGTAGTGGTGGCTCGGCGGCAGATCCGGGTCGTGGTAGATCGCGACGGGCTTTTCACCGAATCCCCGCGGCGGCTGGACCATGAGGACGATGTTGTTGAATCGCAGTGCCGCGATGACAATTTCGCCGTCGGGATCCTGCGAGCGGTCGACGTACAGCTCTCCGGGCGCTGCGCCCCAGTGCTCTTCGACACCGCTGCGCAGTTCCTCGGGCAGGGTGGCGAACCATTCGCGGTACTTCGCTGCCGAGATGCGGATCGGATTGCCCTCGAGCTGCTCGGCAGTGAGCCAGTCGGGATCCTGTCCGCCGGCCGCGATCAGGGCATGGATCAGCGCGTCGCCGTCCTTCGCCGCCAGGCCGGGAACTGCGTCCGGACCGTCGACCGGACCGAGATCGTAACCGGCAGAACGCATTTCGGTGAGCAGGTCGATTGCGCTCGCCGGAGTATCGAGACCGACGGCGTTGCCGATGCGGGCGTGCTTGGTCGGGTACGCCGAGAGCATCAGAGCAACGCGACGCTCGGTGGTGGGAATGTGGCGCAGCTTGCCGTGACGGACCGCGATCCCGGCGACACGGGCAGCGCGCTCGACGTCGGGGACGTACGTGGACAGTCCGTCGGAGTCGATTTCCTTGAAGGAGAACGGGACGGTAATGATGCGGCCGTCGAATTCCGGCACCGCGACCTGGGTCGCGACGTCGAGAGGCGACAGTCCGTCGTCGTTCTCGTCCCAGGTGGCGCGGCTACTGGTCAGGCACAGGCCCTGCAGGATGGGGACGTCGAGCGCAGCGAGTGCGGCGACATCCCAGGCTTCGTCGTCGCCACCGGCGGACGCGGTCGCGGGCTTCGTGCCACCGGCAGCAAGAACTGTCACGACCATGGCGTCGGCGCGGCGGAGCGTGCTCAGAAGTTCGGCTTCTGCGGTTCGCAGAGATGCGCAGTAGATCGGCAGCGCGGTGCCACCGGCCTCGGCGACCGCGTCGCACAACGCCTGGATGTACCGGGTGTTTCCGGCCAAATGCTGGGCGCGGTAGTACAGAACTGCGATGACCGGACCGCTCGCCGAGTCGAGATCGGGCGCGAAATCAGCGATGCCCCAGGAAGGCAGGTGGGCCGGCGGTTCGAACCCGTGGCCGGTGAGCAGGACGGTGTCGGACAGGAAGTGGTGCAGCTGTGCCAGATTCTGTGCGCCACCCTCGGCCAGGTAGTTGTGCGCCTCGGCAGCAACACCGGCGGAAACCGTCGAGCACTCCATGAGGTCGGCGTCCGGCGCGTGCTCGCCGCCGAGAACGACTACGGGAAGTCCGGAGGCGAGGACCATGTCCAAGCCGTCTTCCCAGCTGCGACGGCTGCCGAGGATACGAACGATCACGAGGTCGACGCCGTCGAGCAAGGGCGGCAAGTCCTCCGAGACCAGCAAGCGTGAGGGGTTGGCCCAGCGGTAGGAAACTCCGTCGCCGGCTTCCTGGCTGGCGCGGGCGCTCAGCAGATCGGTGTCGGACGTGGAGAGCAGAAGAATCACGGGTGAAGCCTTCCTGGGGTTTCGCGCCCCGTGGCACAGATCTGTCATCGACGGCGGTTGAGGGTCTGACTCGTGTTTCCGGGCGGAAACACGTCCCGCTCGAGCAACACTCACAGTGGCGCGACCGCACCGGACTTTCACCGGTTTCCTCAACTGCCGTCACTGGTGGTGGTGATGCTACCGGTCCGCAGAAGGCACTCATGACAGGTCGTACCCTGGAGCCATGCCCACGGACCGTTCACAGCCAGACGCGTGCCCGGGTGCACTGCAAGTTCACCACGCCGCCGACGGCGCACTGGCACGCGTGCGCCTACCCGGCGGACTCCTCACCCCCACCCAGTTGCAGACGCTCGCCGACGCGGCGCGCGATCTGGGCAACGGGCAGATGGAACTCACCTCGAGGGGCAACGTACAACTGCGCTCGGTCTCGGACCCCGAAGCCTTCGCGGCGCGTATCGCTTCGGCCGGTCTGCTGCCGTCAGCGACGCACGAGCGAGTGCGCAACATCCTCGCGTCCCCACTGTCCGGCCGTATCGGGGGCGTAGCCGACATTCGTGAACTGGTCCACCGTCTCGATTCGGCGATCCAAGCAGATCAAGCATTGGCGGATCTGCCAGGGCGAACCCTGTTCACCCTCGACGACGGGCGCGGAGACATCACCGGGCTACGGGGCGATTTCGGACTCCATGCGCGCAGCGCCACCGAGCATTCACTGGTGCTCGCCGGTCACCACACCACTCATCTCGTCCAGGCGGACGACGCCGTCGAATTGCTCCTCGCGGCGGCTCGATCGTTCCTCGACGTTCGCGACAAGCACTGGCGCCTGGCCGAGGTTCCGGACGGAATCGAACGCACCCTCGAGCAGCTGGGTCTGAGCGCCGAGTCCACCGTTGCGGCGGACCTCACGCCGGATGCACGGCCCACTGTCGGCTGGCTCGAGCAGCGCGACGGGACCGTAGCTCTGGGCGGCGGCCTGCGATTCGGACTGCTCGACGCTCGGCTGGCCGAGTTCCTCGCCGCCGTCGACAAGCCCGTCGTCGTGACGCCGTGGCGATCGGTGCATATCTTCGACCTCGACGAATGGGCAGCCGAGCAGGTAGTCCGGGTGCTGGCACCCATGGGGTTGATCTTCGACGAGAACTCACCGTGGCTCGAGGTCACCGCCTGCACCGGAAGTCCGGGATGCGAGAAGTCGCTCGCCGACGTGCGCGCCGACGCGATCACCGCCGTCGAGCAGGCAGAACTTCCGGTTGTCGGGCGCCAGCACTGGGCCGGGTGCGACCGCAGCTGCGGACGTCCCCGCGGGGACGTAGCGGATGTGATCGCGACGGGTGACGGTTACCGGGTGAATCCGCCCGATCGGTGATGCCTCTATCGTGTGGCACATGATCGAGTACATCCGTGACGGCGCGGAAATCTATCGCCAGTCCTTTGCCACCATTCGGGCCGAAGCCGACCTGAGCCGTTTCCCGGCGGATGTCTCGCAAGCTGTAGTGCGCATGATTCATGCAAGTGGCCAGGTCGATCTCGTCGACGACGTCGCCTTCACACCCGGTGTCGTCTCGGCTGCGCGCGCAGCTCTGCGCGACGGCGCGCCGATCTTCTGCGACGCCCAGATGGTGGCTGCCGGCATCACGCGCAAGCGTCTGCCCGCCGGCAACGACGTCATCTGCACCCTCGGCGATCCGCGGGTTCCCGTGCTGGCGTCGACCATCGACAACACTCGCTCGGCGGCTGCTCTCGAACTGTGGGGAGCCAAGCTCGAGGGCGCTGTTGTCGCGATCGGAAACGCACCCACCGCACTGTTCCATCTCCTGAACCTCATCGAAGCCGGCGCACCCCGTCCGGCCGCCATCGTCGGAGGTCCGGTCGGCTTCATCGGCGCTGCCGAGTCGAAGGAAGCCCTCATCGAACACGCCAGCGGGATCGATCATCTCGTTCTCCGCGGCCGACGCGGCGGCAGCGCGATCACCGCCGCCGTCGTCAATGCGATTGCGAGCGAAGTCGAATGAGTGCAGGCAAGCTCTGGGGTGTCGGTATCGGCCCCGGCGATCCCGAATTGGTGACCGTCAAGGCAGCCCGCGTCATCGGCGAGGCCGATGTGGTTGCGTTCCACTCCGCGCGGCACGGCAAGAGCATCTCCCGCGGAGTTGCAGCGCCGTACATGCGCGAAGGACAGATCGAAGAACACCTCGTCTACCCCGTGACCACCGAGACCGTTGATCATCCCGGATACCAGGGCGCGATGGACGAGTTCTACGAAGCAGCTGCCGAACGGCTGGCAGTTCACCTCGCGGCCGGTCGAACCGTCGCGTTGCTCGCCGCCGGCGATCCGCTCTTCTACAGCTCCTACATGCACATGCACAAGAGACTGGCCGATCGCTTCGACGCCGAAGTGATTCCCGGCGTCACCTCCGTCAGCGCGGCATCTGCTGCACTCGGAAAGCCGCTGGTCGAGGGTGAAGAGATCCTCACGATCCTGCCCGGAACGTTGCCGCAGGCCGAGCTGACCAGGCGGCTCAAGGAAACCGACGCCGCGGCCATCCTCAAGCTCGGACGTACCTTCCCACCGGTCCTCCAATCGCTCGAGGATTCCGGCCGCCTCGGCGAGGCCCACTACGTCGAGCGCGCGAGCACCACACGTCAACGCGTCGAATCCGCTGCCGAGGTCGACCCGGACGGAGTTCCGTACTTTTCGATCGCCATCGTTCCGAGCCCGTCGAACAACCCTCGACCCGCAGCCGAGTCTCGCGGCGAGGTGGTCGTGGTCGGACTCGGGCCGGGCGACACCGCCTGGACCACACCCGAAGTGGCGCATGAGCTTTCGTTGGCAACCGACCTCGTCGGCTACGGCCCGTACGTCGATCGCGTGCCGACGCGTCCGGGCCAGCGTCGCCATTCCAGCGACAACCGCGTCGAAGCGGAACGCGCCGCGATGGCGTTGGACCTGGCGAAGAACGGCGCCCGTGTAGCTGTCGTCTCCTCGGGTGATCCCGGCGTATTCGCCATGGCTGCAGCAGTTCTCGAAGTTGCCGCCGAAGACCAGTGGCGCGGGGTGCCGGTCCGCATCCTTCCCGGCATGACGGCGGCAAACGCTGTCGCCAGTCGCGTCGGCGCTCCCCTCGGGCACGACTACGCGGTGCTCTCGTTGTCTGATCGCCTCAAGCCGTGGGATGTCGTCGCGCGCCGTATCTCGGCAGTTGCAGCCGCGGACATGGCGTTTGCGGTCTACAACCCGGCGTCGAAGTCCCGGACGTGGCAGGTCCAAGCCATGAAGGACCTCGTGCTCGAGCACCGCTCCCCCGAGACTCCCGTCGTCATCGGCCGCGATGTTGCCGGTGCCGAGGAATCAGTTCGCGTCGTGACCCTCGGCGAGCTCGAGCCTTCCGAGATCGACATGCGGACGCTGCTCATCGTCGGTTCGTCGATGACAACCGTCGTCGAAACCGGTTCGGGCCGTCAGGTGTTCACCCCGCGGCGCTACCCGGAGTGAACGCCGCACGGCGATAGCATGGCGTCATGCCCGTCAACCGGACCCGGAAAGCAAGATACGCGCGTAAACGGAAACGCCGGATGGATTTGGTAGAGCACGATCTGTCCGTCGAGCAGTGGTCCGCGCTCAAAGCGGCCTGGGGTGGCTGCGCGTACTGCGGCGAGTCGGACGAGTCGCCGCAACGTGACTGCGTGCTGGCGATCTCCCGCGGTGGGCGCTACACACTCGACAACATCGCACCGGCGTGCCGCTCGTGCAATGCAAGCAAATGCAACAGCGAGGTCACTCTCTGGTTGCGGCGCAAGGGGTATGACGAGAAGGCCTTCCTCCTGCGACACGCGGAGATAGGGATCGAGATGAGGGCGCAGTTCTCGGAGCAGTCGTGACGACCCCACACGAGTTTCGCCCGATCCTCGACGAGTTGATGGAGTTCGAACCTCTGTTTCACCGAACTCGAGTAGCGATGTCACGAGACGAGTTCGATGCGGTCGTCGACCCGCAGTTCCGGGAGATCGGAGCCTCCGGCGCTCGATACACCCGCGACTACGTGCAGTCGGTAGTTGAGCGCCGACGCCTCCGCGGCGAGGTGAACGACGCCGCCGAACTCGGGTGGACGGCTGACCGGCCAGCGCTGAGCCGGATTGCGCCTGACACGTATCTGGTGACGTACCGGCTGGCGCAAGCGCAACGAGTTACCGAGCGATCATCCATCTGGCGGTTCACCGAGAATCGATGGAGCGTGTTGTTTCATCAAGGCACAGTCGTCGAAAGTGGTCTGGAAGCGTGAACGAATCGACCCCCAACCCCACCATTCCGCTTTGGATGGACATCACCTTCACCGTCTTCGTTCTTGCCTGGATCTTCATCACGATTAGCGCGCTCGTGGCGATCGTGCGCACCGATTTCGACCGCTTGGGGAGCAAATTCTGGTGGTCGGCACTGGTGATCGCGGTGCCTGTACTCGGTGCGCTCGTCTGGTTACTGTTCGGTCGACCCCCGTGTGACTCCAGGTCCCGAACCTGATCTACACCGACGGCCCGGCAGTAGTCTGAGTACGGTCCGGTGCTGTCACTCTGCGCGTATCAGGGGAGAACAACGAGATGAGACCACTTCGATACTCGATCAACGTCACCCTCGACGGCTGCTGCCATCACGAGGCGGGGCTTCCACCCGACGAGGAGTCGATGCGCTACTGGACCGCTCAGATGGAACGAGCCGATGCTTTGCTGTTCGGCCGGGTGACCTACGAGATGATGGAGTCGGCGTGGCGGCGGCCCGCAACGGGGGCGTGGCCTGACTGGATGGACGAGTGGGAGATCCCGTTCGCCGAGGCAATGGACCGGGCTAAGAAGTACGTCGTGTCGAGCACGCTGAGCGGGGTCGATTGGAATGCCGAACTCGTGCAAGGCGACTTGGGGTCAGCGATTCAACGGCTCAAGGAGCAGCCCGGCGAAGGTCTGTGGGTTGGCGGCGTGACACTCCCCCTGGCATTGGCAGACCTGGGACTGATCGACGAGTACGAGTTCGTTGTGCAACCGGTCCTTGCCGGACACGGACCGACGTTGCTCGCCGGTCTGCACGAGCGCATCCAACTCGAACTCGTCGATCGCCACGAGTTCCAGTCGGGTGCAGTCGCCGTGCGATATCGGCCCACTCAAGTACCGCCCCCAGGTCAGGTATCGGACGGTTAGTCGACGCATGGCTGGACATGCGCGGTTGAAAGACATGTCGTCGCCTCAGGTCGGACACGAGAAAGTTTCCAGTCTTGTTCGATGTTCGGTATTGACCGGACACTCGGCACAGCACGAGCATTAGCCACCGAAGTCTCCGGACAATCCTCAACGAGATCGAAGCATCGAACTGGATCACGAACAAGTTCGTTCCGCCCGGCGGACCGTAAGGACCACTCGTCGCTATCGAACACTCTGGCCCCCTATTCCACGGGCACTGCACCTCGAGCTGTAAGCACCCCCGGTCGAGGGCCATGCTTGCGCGCGCCCTCGCGCGCCTCAACAAAAATGGCCAAGCTGGACGGCTACTAGCGAGCGAAGGATCAAAATCGTATCGGCGTCCGACACAGGCCGGACGCCGATACGTGTTCACGTCAGCTCACAGGAGCGCCACCGCTCCCGCCGAGGTGGCGGGCGAAGAACCGAGCCGAACTGTCGCGCTCGTAGTCGGGCACCGGATAGTGCCTGCCCGAGTAGGCGTGCAGCGTCTTCTCCTTCGAGCCGAAGGCATCGAACAACGCTATCCCCGACGTGCGGTCGTAATCCTTGTCGTCCCAAGGGATCCGGTACTCGACCGGGACCGCGAGCTTTCGTGCCGCTTCGATGAGGGAGTCGTCCACAAAAACTCCCCCGAAGCTCACGGCAGCGATCCTAGACTCGACCGAGGCCAACATCAGCCCGGTCACGACCCCTAGCGACACGCCGCCGAAGCCCATCGGAGCGTCGGCGTCGACGTCGGGCAGCGTTTGCAGAGCGTCGATGGTCACCTGCCATTCCGGCACTGCACGCTCCGCCAACGATCGGTTGTACTCGACGACGATCGGGGCGATCGGTTCGTGGGCCGCCCTAGCCTGGTGGATCGCCTCGACCCACTGTTCGTCCTGCGCGTTGCGCGGCCGGTCGCCGTGTCCGGGCGCGTCGATCGCGGCGACTGCGAACCCGTGGGAGCTCACACTGTGGAGTGCGCTGGCAACAAGTCCCGGCGCCTTCTTGTGCATGCCGCCGGAGTGCCCGGACAGCAGAAGTGGTGATTCGACAGATCCGGACGCGAGTGACCAGAGCACGCCGGTGATGTCGTCCAGAATGAAATGGCGTTCGACGACCCCGTTCGACGTTGTCTCGGAAGTGAATTCGATGGTCTGAGAATTGGATTGCATGGTGTTACCTTTCGGGATTGCCTACTCGAGGCGCTCCCGGCGACACCTACGTCAATCGCCGATCCGTGAACACGAGTGGGAGCACCCACATGGTTACAGCGTTCATGGGTCTCACCTCCTGGCGTGTTGTCACGGTCTCGCACAAGCTATCAACCCCAACCGAAGCTCGTCCAATCATTTTTCCAGCGCGCCCGGCAGCGGTCATACCCGCGATCGGGCGACGCTCTGGCGGACGGCACGGATGTAGCGGCGCGTGACAAACGCCTGTACTCGACGTCCGATCGGGGCGCCGAGACGCACCCACCACGTTCCGGGCTTGGAGAACGCAACGATCTCGATACGAACCGCTTGGCTGGCCTCGTCGAACTGGACGACAAACAATTCCTCCCCGCATTCGGGGTGGCCCGCGCGGGTTCCGTACGCGAAGCCCTTGCGATTGGGTTCGTCTACGACATAGACGATCCGAACGGGGATAGTTACCGGACCGAGTCCGAAGGTCGCATCCTGACCCGCCACGGCGGTCGGGGCTGCCGTCCGTACGGCCAGTCCGGCTCCGCGGTGCATTCCCCAATTCGCGACGGTTCGAGCGGCAACCTCGAAATCCTCCCGTCCGGATCCGACCGTCGCGCTCTCGTGAACGTGGTGATAGCCGGCGGGGAGAACGCCTGACGTTGCGCCCACCTCGAGGTACGTCAGCCCGCCCGGGCGGGACGCCATCATTGCTCGCGTCGGTGGCTGAGGATGTTGATCACCTGGCCGTCGGGGTCGGCAGCGAAGAACCTGCGGACACCCCACGGCTCCTCGGTGACGGGATAGACGATGGTGTCGCCGCGCTGCACCGCGGCCTCGTACGCCGCGTCGAGATCATCCACCTCGACGGAGACGTCCGGTACTACGGGCGCATGAGCGTCGTGCGTCATGACGCTGATCTGCAATGACGGATCCGTCGGCGAAGCCAACGTCACGATCCACCCGTGATCCATGACAACTTCGAGGCCCAGCACTTCGGTGTAGAAGCGCTGCGCGGCCTCGAGCGAGCTACTCGACAGATCCGAAACTATCCGCGTGACGGCCATGTCCCGCAGGCTACGCCGCCGCCGGAGTCCACCGCGACTTGACGAGGCGCTCGATATCACCGGAAAGTTCGTCGCTGACGATTCCCGGAAGCAGGATCTGCCACATCTCGTCGACACGATCCGGAAGATCCGAGCGTCGGGTGAGGACGTTCGAAACCAGCTGTACCCCCGTGAATGCCGAGGGCATGAACCTGCCGAACGATTCTGCGCTGACCGATTTTCGGATTTCACCTTCCGCCTGAGCTCTGGCGGTGAGATCGGTGATTGCCGAGATCCATTCGGCGTACGGTTCCACCGGCCCCTCGTACGTGCTCAGTTCCAGCGTGAGGCGAATGCCCGCGCGAACGATCGGCTCGTCGACAATCTGGCGTGCCATTTCGTGCGTGAGCATGATCATCTGTTCCAACGGGTCCTTGCCCGTCGCGGAAATCGCCTGCACCGACTCGATCGAGAGCCGATGCTGTTCGGCAATGATGAATTGCGCGAGCTCGTCCTTCGACGCGAAATGGAAATACAACGCGCCCTTGGTAGTACCGGCCCCCGAGACTATGTCGGCCATGCTGGTGCTGCCGTAACCAGTCTTCTCGAACTGCGCGGCCGCGCCGGCAACGATTTGCTGCCGAGTCAGCTCGGCGCGTGCTTGCTTGACCACTGAATCCCTCTCGTCCTCCAAAGGCCCCCGCCCAGCAAACCCCACGGTTCGCGCCACATTCCAGCTATACCCAAAAATTTCACAATTGCCCCACATTACCAGCGCTCCTTCCATTGCTTCAATTACGAATGCAACAAAGTCGCTGGTCAGACGTCCGATTTAGAGGGAATCTCCTCTCCCCAACGTGCTTTCGTCAACCCGCGCACGGTCCACCAACTCTCCGACGAGGAGCGTCAACTCCATCATCTGGTCGGTGATTTCCTCACGCAGCTGCGTTGCATCCGCCTCGGAAATCGCGCCGGACTTGGTATCGAAAGACATCAACAACTCGATATTGGTGCGAAGTGCAGTCAAAGGAGCCAAAAGATCCTGGCCCGCTTCGGTGATCAGACTTCTCTGGCGTGCCCGCGATTCCGACAACGTCCCGAGCATCCGATTGAAACTGACTGTCAACGACGCCAACTCGTCGTCACCGGTCACCGGGATCGGCGCAAGATCATCCGTTTCGGCGACCCGCCGCGTCGCCGCAGTAAGTCGCGCAATCGGCCGTAATCCTGTGCGTGCCACAGCATCTCCGGCCGCGTAAGCTAGGGCGATTCCGGCCGCCCCGAGTGCCGCCAACACCACTGCCAGTCGCTTGAGTACCGAACGCGTCGGCCCCAGGGATTGCGCGACAACCAAAGTCTGGCCCGCAACCGAGGGCTCGACAAGAATTCGATACGCATCAACCGTCGCGATTGTCTGCGACGAATTGCCGTCTGCGATCGACCTGATGGCGTCTGCGCTCGTGCTGAACGGCGGCAGACCGGGAGTCGCCGTCACCAAGGCGCCGTCGGCAGTGAGAAGCCCCACCGCCTGGATGACCGCTGTATCCGCGCCGGCCGTCAATCCCAGAACCGGTGTGACACCGCCGAAATTGACGGTGTCGGTGATCGCGTCACTCGTGCGCTCGAGTTGCCGATCGACGTTGCCTTGCAAATACGCGTTGAACACTATGTACACCGCCGACGCCGACACGATCACCGCGATCGCCACCAGGCCTGCAGTCAGCAATTTCACGCGAGCATGGAGCGTCCGCACGTGAATTCCCGATGGTTTTCGACGGCTCATTCCGGGAACCGACACTCTCATGCGCGGTCCCGCAGTGCGGCGTCGAAAAATCCCAACATCCCCCCAGTATGGTCACGGAACCTTAGACGAACCTGAAGCGAACGCGATGTCGGCCTCACAGCGCCGTTCCACGACCGAAAGCCGTGAGCCAGTCCATCGCCTCGGCTTCGGTATCGAATGCCGGGACGGTCGCCGGGATCGGTGGTCGTTCGACGACGATCACCGGGATCGACAATTGCCTGGCTGCGGCGATCTTTGCGTACGTCTGCTCGCCGCCACTGTTCTTGGTGATCACGACGTCGATGCTGTGAGTTCGCATCAGATCGACTTCCGCTTCGATGTCGAATGGACCACGTGCGAGCAGCAATTGCGCGTGAGGCGGCCATGTCCCCGAAGGCGGATCGATCGAGCGGACGAGAAACGAGACGCTCTTCACGCGGTCGAACGCCGAAACTCCTTGCCTCCCGATCGTCAGAAAAACGCGTGAGCCGACCGTCGGCACCAACTCTGCGGCGTGATCGAGATCGCGTGCCGGAAGCCAAGTGTCACCGGGTTGCTCGCGCCAGGGCGGGCGTCGGTACATGGCGTACGGCACGGAATTCGCAAGGCACGCTTCGAACGCATTCTGGGTGATGCGAGCGGCAAACGGATGCGTGGCGTCGAGCACTGCACGAATATCATTGGCCGACAACCACTCCGACAGCCCTTCGGCTCCCCCGAACCCGCCGATACGCACTTCCCCCTCGGGCCATCGAGGATCACGAACCCGGCCGGCCAGCGATGTGACAACCTCGAGGTCGGCTGAACCGGCCAAGCGAGAAGCGATCACTCGACCTTCGCCTGTGCCGCCGAGCAGGAGCACGCGACGACGAGTACCTGTCGAGGTCAGTGTGTGCTTCTCTCGCGCGCTGCCGAGTAGAGGTAGCTGTCCGGAAACCCCTCCGCAGTCAACACTCGGCCGACGATCACGACGGCCGTCTTCGTGATGCCGGCCGCATGAACAAGTTCGACGATCGTCTTCAAAGTGCCTCGAACAACGATCTCCTCGGGCCGTGAGGCGAAGGCGACCACCGCGACCGGGCAATCCTCGCCGTAATTGTCGGCCAACTCGGATGCGATCTGTTCGATGCGATGAGCGCCGAGGTGAATCACCATCGTCGCGCCGCTGCGGCCGAGGGACCGCAGATCCTCGCCCTCCGGCATTGCCGTCGACAAGGTGGAGACTCGGGTGAGAACAATGGTCTGCGAGACGCCTGGGACAGTCAGCTCGCGCCCCAGCGCGGCTGCTGCCGCGGTAAATGCAGGAACACCGGGAATCATGTCGAAATCGACTCCTGCGGCGTCCAGGCGACGAGCTTGCTCTGCCACTGCACTGAAGATCGACGGATCACCGGAATGCAAACGCGCGACGTCCAGCCCAGCGGAATCCGCTTCGACAAGAATCGCGGTGATCTCGTCCAGGCTCAGCCGAGCAGTGTCCACGACCTGAGCTCCGACCGGGCACCACTCGAGCAACTCCGCTGGAACAAGGCTGCCTGCGTACAAGCACACAGGGCTCGCAGCGATGATCCGTTGCGCGCGGACAGTGATCAAATCTGCCGCACCGGGACCCGCACCGATGAAATGAACGGTCATTGTGTGGATTCCTCCGGCGTATCTGTGTCTGCGCCTGCAGACGGCTGACGTTTTGTGACGGACCATTGGACCACCGGAAGTTGCGGTCGCCAAACGTTGAACGTTCCCAACGGCTCGGCGCGCTGCACCTGAAAGCGTCGCAGCGTCCCACCATGGCGACTCATCCAGCCGAGCAGCAACGATTCGGACTCGGCGGTCACGGCGTTCGCGACCAGACGACCACCCACGCTCAACTGCTCCCAGCACGCTTCGAGCATTCCCGGTTGCGTGACGCCGCCGCCGACGAACACCGCATCGGGACGTCGAGTTTCGTCCGCAAACGCCTCCGGCGCGGCCCCTTTCACGTTCAACGCGGGCACGCCGAGATTGAGTGCATTGGCACCGATCTGCGACACGCGGCTCGCCACCTTCTCGAATGTTGTTGCAGTGCAACGTGGGTGAGTTCGCATCCACTCGATGGCGACGGTTCCCGACCCACCGCCCACGTCCCAGAGGTGTTCTCCCGGCGCCGGGGCAAGCGCGCACAACGTCAACGCACGGATCTCCTGCTTGGTCATCTGACCGTCGCCGACAAAAGCAGCATCCGGTAGCCCCGGGATTCGAGTCAGCCGCAAGAGAGGATCGGCCGCGATGCACTCGACGGCCAGAACGTTCAACGCGTCCACGTCCTCGTCCGCGTGATCCCACTCGTCTGCGACCGTGACGGTCCGCGATTCCCCGGCCCCGCCCAGCTGGGCCAGCACGGTCACGATCGATCGACCGAAGCCCGCGCCGGACAACAGACGTGCCACCTCCCCCGGTGTCGAGCGCCCGTTGCTCAACACCAGCAGTCGCGCACCGTCAGTCACGGAAGCCAATACTGTCGCCGAGTCTCGGTTGACCAGGCTCACGACGTCGATCTCGGCCGATGCCCATCCCATTCGCGCGCTCGCCAACGCCGCCGACGACGGGTGGGAGATCACTCGCACGTTGTCCGCGCCGAGCAGCCTGACCAATGTGACACCGAGACCGTGGAACATCGGGTCACCGCTGGCGAGCACGCATACTCTGCGGTCCGCGTTCTCGGCGAACATCGACGGCAACGCCGGAATCATCGGAGACGGCCAGGTCAGCCTGGTGGGCGCACGCCGTGCCCCGAGATGTGTCGCCGGGACCAAGTCCAATTGGCGCGGCGACCCCATCAGGACCTCCGCGCCCAGGATTGCGCCCTTTGCGCTCTCGGACAGCCCATCCCAGCCGTCGGCGCCGATGCCGACGATCACCACCGGGTGTGTGGTCATCGCGGCATCCGGCGCCAGATCGTCTGAGGCAGAAGCCGCATGACGAAGAACACCGGCTGCAGAATTCGCGGTACCCACACACGCGTCGCCCCGGAGTTCAGTCCCCGCACGACGGCGTCCGCGACCTGCGACGGAGTGCTCGACATAGGGGCAGGCGACATTCCCTCGGTCATCTTGCCGATGACGAACCCGGGCCGTACCAGCATCAATTGGACGCCCGAACCGTGCAGCGCGTCGCCGAGGCCGCTGGCAAAACCGTCCAAGCCGGCCTTTGCGCTCCCGTAGACGTAGTTGGCGCGGCGAACCCGGACGCCGGCGACGGACGAGAACACCACGATCTTTCCGGTTCCCTGTCCGCGCATGATCTCCGCGAGATGCGTGAGGATGCTGACCTGAGCCACGTAGTCGGTGTGCACCACCGCGACCGCGTGCGCCGCGTCGGTTTCGGCACGCGCCTGATCGCCGAGAATCCCGAAGGCCAGCACTGCAATCGAAATCCGGCCGTGCTCGGCCACTACGGCGCCCAGGAGGTCTCCGTGCGTGTCGACGGCGTCGGCGTCGAACTCGACGGTGGAGACGTCGACAGCGCCGGCGTTTTTGAGCATCTGCTCCTGCTCCGACAGCTCTCCGCTGCGTCTGGCAGCCAGAACGATGTTGCGGCCTGGCGCGAGCCTGACCGCGATCTCGAGGCCGATCTCACTTCGTCCGCCGAGGAGCAGTACCGTCTCGATGTCATTCACGTTCGCACCCGCAGTCACCGCTCCAGTGTCCTGGATTACCGTCGTGGCATGACGCTCACCCCCTCCACCACGCCATCGTCACAGCAGACTCTCACCGAAGACGGGCTGAAGTTCGTCGGTGAATACCACCTCGCGACACTCACGACGTTGCGTCCGAACGGCACCCCACACGTCGTTGCCGTCGGGTTCACCTGGGACCAGGAAGCCGGAAAGGCGCGCGTGATCACCAGCGGTGGCTCACAGAAGGCGATCAACGCAGCGCGTGGCGGATACGCCGCCGTCAGTTCGGTCGACGGTGGCCGCTGGCTCACGCTCGAGGGGCCGGCACGCGTGCTCACCGACGCGGACTCCGTGGCCGACGCCGTTCGGCGCTATGCCGAGCGGTACCGCCAGCCACGGGTCAATCCCGCGCGCGTGGTCATCGAAATCGACGTCACACGCATACTCGGGTCCGCTGCATTCAAGGAAAGCTGATCAGTCGAGGACAGTCAGGCCGTGCGGACGGTTGTTGAACGACTCGCAACCGTCCGCGGTCACGACGACGATGTCCTCGATACGGGCACCCCAACTGCCGCGGAAGTAGATTCCCGGTTCGATGCTGAAGGCCATACCTTCGACGAGTTCGATGGTGTTGCCCTCGACGATGTACGGCTCCTCGTGTACGGACAGCCCGATACCGTGACCGGTGCGGTGAACGAATACCTCTGCAAGCCCTTGTGCGGCAAGCACTTCGCGAGCTGCAACGTCCACGGATTCTGCGGAGATTCCTGGCCGCACCGAATCGACCGCAGCCTGCTGCGCCGCCTCGAGTACCGCGAACTGTGCGGCAACCTCCGCGGACGGCTGCCCCATGCTGTACGTGCGAGTGGAGTCCGAGTTGTATCCGGGCTCGACCGGTCCGCCGATGTCGATGACCACGATATCGCCGCTCTCGATCACCCGGTCCGAAACCTCGTGATGCGGATCGGCGCCGTGCGGGCCCGAACCGACAATCACGAACGCGGCCTCGGTGTGCCCCTCTTCGAGAATCGCCGCCGAAATCGCTTCGCCTACTTCAGCTTCCGTACGTCCGACGACCAAGAACTCGGCCATGCGGGCGTGAACACGGTCGATGGCCGCACCGGCTCGCCGCAACGCCTCGATCTCGGCGCCGTCCTTGACCATCCGCAATTCGCGCAAGACGCCGGTGGCGAGAATCGGCAACGCGCCCAAGGTGTCTGCGAGCGGGATCAGATGCAGCGCAGGCATCGCATCCGTCACCGCCACCTTCGCGCCGGTCGGGAGTTGCGCCGCCACAATCGCATACGGGTCGACACCGTCGACCCAGTCGAGGACGGTCAACCCGAGATCGCCCACTGCCGATTCCTTCAGCGACGCCAACTCCAACCGAGGAAGTACGACGGATGCCTTCGCCGTGTCCGCGGCGATGACCAACGCGGTCAAGCGCTCGAACGAGTCAGCCCGAGAACCCGTCAGGTACCGCAGATCCGGACCGGGAGTCACCACCAGACCGTCGAGACCTGCTGATCGAGCCAACTCGGCGGCACGAGCGATACGTGCGCCGTACACGGCGCTGGAGAATCGGGAATCCTGTTCGGCTGGAGACGTCATGGCTTACAGGTTAGTGCCGACTGGCAGGATGGTGACCATGAGTGGGCCATTGCTTCTCCTCGACGGTGCCAGCCTGTGGTTTCGTGCGTTCTACGCACTGCCCGAGTCATTCGTCGACCCCGACGGCAGACCTGTCAATGCGGTGCGCGGATTCACCGACATGGTTGCTTCCCTGATCACCAAACACCAGCCGAGTCGTCTCGCGGTGTGCCTGGACTTGGACTGGCGACCGCAGTTCCGCGTCGACGCCGTTCCGACGTACAAAGCACATCGCGTCGAGGAAGGCTCTGACGGTGCGTCCGAAGAAGTTCCGGACACGTTGACGCCTCAGGTCGACATGATCATGGACGTGCTCGCTGCAGCGGGTATCGCGACGGCGGGTGCAGTCGGACTCGAAGCCGACGACGTACTGGGAACGCTTGCCGCCACCGAGCGCGAAGATCTCACCGTCGTCGTCAGTGGTGACCGAGACCTACTGCAGGTCGTCACAGACGAGTACGTGCCCGTCCGTGTCCTGTATGTGGGCCGTGGCCTGTCCAAGGCGGAACTCTTCGGACCGGTCGAGGTTGCGGAGAAATACGGAGTACCCGGTGACCGTGCGGGCGAGGCTTACGCCGAACTCGCGGTACTTCGCGGAGACGCCTCCGACGGTCTACCCGGCATCAAGGGTGTCGGTGAGAAGACTGCGTCGACACTGATGCTCCGTTACGGCTCGTTGGCCGGACTTCGGGCGGCCGCAGCTGATCCTGAATCGGATATGGCCAAGGGGATTCGCGCAAAACTGACCTCACCTGAGGCAATGGCTTACCTTGATGCTGCGTTGCCGGTCGTACGAGTGGTTCGCGACGCGGACGTTCAGTTCTCGAAGGACGACCGACTCCCGGCGACCCCCGTCGATCCCGCACGCCTCGAGGAAGTGGCGGCCTCGCTGAACATCGAGCGCTCGGCCGGCCGGCTTGCCGCCGCGCTCGAGGCTGCGGCGGCAAGCCGGTCCGACCAATAGGGCGTCAGCTCGGGCGGCTGACCTCGTACGTGCCGTTGTCGTCGACAAACGTCACGGTCACGTTCGACTTCACACCCGCGATCGAAAGCGTGCAGGTGAACTTGTTGCCTGACTTGACTTCCTGGTCCGCGGGGCACTG
The DNA here is from genome assembly GCF_058793255.1 of Rhodococcus sp. MPR-R1B. Lineage (NCBI taxonomy): Bacteria > Bacillati > Actinomycetota > Actinomycetes > Mycobacteriales > Nocardiaceae > Rhodococcus > Rhodococcus sp. MPR-R1B. The sequence continues at coordinate 86,691 of NZ_JBXAFO010000011.1, read as the reverse complement.
AACGTTGCTCACGTTCTTCGCCCCGTAGGACTCGGTGACGATCTTCTCGACGCCGGCCTGAGCCGCGCTCTGATCGAGTGTGTTCTTGCCGAAGACTCCGAACACCAGGGCCACCACGACAGCGGCAAGAACGACGAGAACGCCGATCGCACCGAAGATCAGGGGCTTCTTCGACTTACCCGACTGGTTTCCGGGCGCACCGGGACTCGGGAACGGCTGAGCCTGGTTCCACTGGTTCTGCTGTCCCGGAGTCTGCCCGGGGGCCGTGGCGCCCCACGCCTGCTGCGGTGCGGCAGCCGGAGGCTGACCCCACGCCTGGGTTGCGTCAGGTGACTGCTGTTGCCCGGGCTGACCCCACGGCTGTGCGGGAGGTTGTTGCTGGGGTTGTCCCCACGGCTGTTGCTGGCCGGGTTGTCCTTGTCCAGGTTGCTGCGGCTGACCGTACGCAGGCTGACCACCCGGCTGGCCGTAGGCAGGCTGTCCCCACGGCTGTTGCTGGCCGGGCTGCGGTGTTTGACCAGGCTGACCCCACGGCTGTTGCTGGCCGGGCTGCTGACCAGGCTGCTGTTGTCCGCCCGGCTGCTGAGGATTCTGCCCCCACTGCTGCTCGTTCGGCTGCTGCTGATCACCAGGACCCCATTGCCGATTCGGATCGTTCGGTCCGTAAGGCCCGCTCATGTTCGCCTCCCACTCGAAATACCAGTCTGCGAATCAAACCACATAGTTGCGGTCATGCTGCGTCGACAGCAACTACCCCGCGACGAATTGCAGCTACCGCCCGCGCCGCAGTCTTCGCGACGTCGGCATCCGTCGAAGTCAGGCGGACCTGATCGAGGAGATCGATCACCTGACGACACCAACGTACAAAGTCACCCGCAGACAGCGCACGACCCTGCACTCCGGCCGCGATCAGTGCGTCGACAAGCGAGTTTTCGCTCGCCCAGTGATAAACGGCAGTGACGAATCCGAGATCCGGTTCCCGCGTCGGCGGCAGCTTGTGGCGAATCTCGTCCGACCGCAGTTCGCTCCACAATCGTTGAGTGTCGTTGAGGGCGTGACGAAGCGCCGCTGTCGGCACCCGATCCACGGTGTCCCCGTCCCGACGTGATTCGTAGACCACCGAGGACACGACGGCCGCCAACTCAGCCGGGCTGAGACCTGTCCACGCCCCGGTCCGCAGGCATTCGGCGACCAGAAGGTCGCTTTCCGAGTAGATGCGGCTGAGTCGTCGTCCGGATTCGGTGACTTCGGGCGCTGCTTCGGCAGTCATGTACTCACGCTCTTTGAGTAGCGCAATGATGCGGTCGAACGTCCGCGCCAACGAGTTGGTGGTGGCCGCAGCCTTTTCCCTCATCGACTGCGTTTCCCTGGCCAGCCGGTTGTAGCGCTCACCGATCCGGCTCAGATGTTCACGATCGGGCCAGCTATGGCACGGATGCGAACGAATAGCACGTCGCAAAGTAGCGACCTCGGCATCTTCGGATGCGCCCGCCTTGCGGCGCTTCTTTCGCCGGGGGGCACTGATCCCGGTACTACGCAACGCCGAGGCCAGATCGCGCCGGATCCGGGCGGTGTGGTGATCGACATGCTTGGGCAGTCGCATCTTTCCCAGAACGTCGGCTGCTTCCGGGAAATCACCCGAGGAGAGTCGGCCGGCCCACTGGTCGGCAGTCAGAACCAGCGGACGCGGGTCCTTCGGATCGTTGTCCGGGACGAGGACCACCGCCACCCCGGAATGACGACCGATGGGAATTGCGATCACGTCACCGCGGGCGAGTGCACGAAGGGACTCCACCGCATCTCCGCGTCGGTCTTCGCGGCCCTTACGTTCGAGCGCGCGCTCGCGCGCACTGAGCCGCTCACGCAACGACGCGTATTCGAAGTATTCGCCGTCCGCACCGCCGAGTTTCTCCTGCAAACCCTTCAGTGCTTCTTCGTTCCGCTCGATGCCACGCACCAGGCCGACCACCGAGCGATCCGCTTGGAACTGCGCGAAGGAACGTTCGAGCAGCTTCCGTGAATCCGCCGCGCCCATGCGCTCGACGAGATTGATCGACATGTTGTACGAGGGGCGGAACGAACTGCGGAGCGGGAACGTCCGTGTCGACGCCAAGCCGGCGACATCCGTCGGCTCGACCCCGGGCTGCCACAGGACCACAGCGTGGCCTTCGACGTCGATGCCGCGTCGGCCGGCCCGACCCGTCAGCTGCGTGTACTCCCCCGGCGTCAGTTCGGCGTGCGATTCACCGTTGTACTTGACCAGACGTTCGAGCACCACCGTGCGTGCCGGCATGTTGATGCCGAGGGCCAGCGTCTCGGTCGCGAAGACCGCCCGCACGAGCCCCTTGACGAACAGTTCCTCGACTGTCTGGCGGAATGCCGGCAGCATGCCGGCATGGTGAGATGCCAGTCCGCGTCGTAGTGCCTTGCACCAGTCCCGATATCCGAGAACTTCGAGATCCTCTTCGGGTAGTTCCCCGGTGTGTTTCTCGATGATGGTGTCGATCTCGCGGACCTGCTCCGGCGAAGTGAGATCCAGTCTGGACCGCAGGCACTGTGCAAGAGCCGCATCACAACCGGCGCGGCTGAAGATGAAAGTGATGGCCGGGAGCAGTCCGGACTGATCGAGCTGAGCGATGACGTCAGGTCGTGGCAAGGGCCGGAAATCGTTGGAACTCTGGTAGCTGCCGCGTCGTCCGCGGCCACGCGGCTGCCAGCTCTCGACGCGTTCGAGAGCCTGACGCTGCTTGACGTGGCGAACCAGATCCTGATCGACGAGCACGGTCATCGGCCCGGCAGCAGGATGACTACGACTGTCGAAGAGATCGAAGATTCGCCTACCGACCATGATGTGCTGCCACAGCGGGATCGGCCGAGTCTCGTCCACGACCACAGTGGTGTCGCCGCGGACGGTTTCCATCCAGGCACCGAATTCTTCGGCATTGCTCACGGTCGCCGACAAACTCACCAGGCGTACGTCCTCGGACAAGTGCAGAATCACTTCCTCCCACACCGCCCCACGGAACCGGTCGGCCAGGTAATGCACTTCGTCCATGACGACGTGCGAAAGCCCGCGCAGTGCCTCGGAGTTGGCGTAGAGCATGTTCCGCAGGACTTCGGTGGTCATGACGACCACCGGTGCGTCGGAGTTGATACTCGAATCACCCGTCAGCAGACCGACTTCGCCGGGGCCGTACCGCTCGACGAGTTCGGCGTACTTTTGATTGCTCAACGCTTTGATCGGCGTCGTGTAGAAACACTTGCGGCCCGCCGCCAGAGCCAGGTGGACAGCGAACTCGCCGACCACGGTCTTGCCTGCACCGGTCGGCGCGCAGACAAGGACGCCGTGGCCCGCTTCGAGCGCAACGCATGCCTTCACCTGGAATGGATCGAGTTCGAACTTCAGGCTGGACGCGAACGTGCTCAGTTCACTCTTGTTCATAACCACCTCGTCAGGGTTTCACACGCCGCCGACGTGGTGGCACGGCGCTCAGAGAGTGTCAGTGAAATCCTGGCCGGGCGCGTTGTCGCCGGCGGTGTCGGATTTCTCCGCGACCGGAGCCTTGGACTTGGACTTACGTCCGAACAATCCACTCGATTCGGCCTTGGGTTTGGTCGGATTGTCGAAAGCCTCGTTCAGATCGGACGGAGCCGAGATGGAGGAAGCTTCCTCGTCGGACAGTGCGCCCCAGTCTTCACCGGCTCGCTTGGCCTTACGTTTGTCGTTGAGGCGAGCGATCTGGACCGCGACCTCGAAGAGAAGCGTCAGAGCCAGCGCGAGCGCCAACATCGAGAACGGATCCGACCCTGGCGTGGCAACTGCAGCGAATACGAAGAGCCCGAAGATCAATCCTCGACGCCAGGCCTTCAAACGCTCGTACGTCAGAATGCCGGCAAAGTTCAACACGACGACGAGCAGTGGAATTTCGAAGCTGACGCCGAAGATGAGCAGCAGATTGATGATGAAGCCGAAGTACTCCGAACCACTGAGCGCGGTGATCTGGACGTTGTCACCGATGGTCAGGAGGAAGTGCAAAGCCTTCGCCACGACGAGGTACGCCAGGATTGCGCCGAGAATGAAGAGAGCGGCACCTGCGGTGACGAATCCGACCGCGTAGCGACGCTCTTTGGCGTAGAGGCCCGGGGTGATGAATGCCCACAATTGGTAAAGCCACACCGGGCAGGCAAGAACGATGCCGGCGGTGAGCGCCACTTTGAATCGCAGCATGAACTGCTCGAACGGCCCGGTCGCCAGCAATCGGCACGCGTCGTCGGTGCTGAGGTTGGCGCGACTCTCGGACGGAAGCTCACAGTACGGTCCGCGAAGCAGATCGCCCAGACTTTCGAGACCGAGTATCGAGTGTGAATACCAGAAGAAGCCGAACGCCGTGGTGATGATCACGCCGAGGAATGCGAACAACAAACGAGTCCGCAATTCGTACAGGTGGTCGACCAACGACATGGTGCCGTCTGGGTTGACCTTCCGCTTGCGGTTACGCGGGTCTAACGGAATACGCACTGTGCATCCTGGTCTTGGTCAGCAGACAACCGGGGTGAACGAATATTTCACCCCGGCTAGAACGCAGTGTGTACTAGAGCGGCTTGACTTCGGTCGGCTGCGCAACAGGTGCTGCTGCACCGTTTGCGACCACCGCGGTGTTGGCCGTCGGCAACTGTGCCGGAGCAGGCTGTGCGACCGGCGCGCTTGCGGGCGCCGCATCGTCGTTCTGCATTTCCTTGACTTCGCTCTTGAAGATGCGGAGGGAACGACCCAGACCGCGTGCTGCATCGGGAAGCTTCTTCGACCCGAACAGAATTACGACGACAACAGCGACAATCAGCCAATGCATCGGCTGCATTGCACCCATAACGACCTCCCATGATCAGATTCCTCGATGCTACCGGACACAACCGGCGCTCGGAGGTGCCAAAGCACTTACTTCAGCTACCTTTTACCTGTTTGTTTCCTGCGAACTCACTGAACGTGAAGTTTCCCGAAGTTTTACGAACCGATTACGTCATAGGCGTCGAGCGCCGCAACGGCTCGATCATGGACTTCGGAGACCAGTTCCGGCGGATGAAGGACCCGAACGCCCTCACCGAATCCCAACACCAGCCTTGCCATCCATTCAAGTGTTCCGAAACTCATCGTCGCCTCGACCGACCCGTCGTCGTTCACGTGCTCGACGTCCAACGGGTAGTAGTCGAGCATCCACACCCACTCTTTGGTGATGAACAACCGCGCTTCCGGAAGGGAACCGTCGCCGCTGAACAATTCGAGATTCGAATCCTCCTCGAGGGCCTGCGGCGGCGGGTCGGCGGGCTCGTCGAGTTGGACGGCGGCGTCGATCCGATCGAATCTGAACAACCGCACGCCCTCGGCTTGACGGCACCACGCCTGGAGGTAGCTGTAGTTGTCGACCAACACGATACGAACGGGGTCGACGATGCGCTCGGAGACCGCGTCACGCGAGGCCGAGTAATACGTCAATCGCAGGGCGGTCTTGTCTGCGAGCGCGGCTCTGACCGTCGCGGCTATCGGGTCTTCGGCGATGTCCGGCGCAGGCGATGTGTCCCGGTCCTGACCGATGGCTCGTGCCGCGGCCGAGCCTGCTGCGTCCTCGATCTTCGCGATGGCACGCTGCGCCGAGGACGGATCGACCATGCCCGGCATTTCCACCAAGGACCGCAGGGCGATCAGCAACGCCGTCGCCTCCGTCGAGGTGAGGCGCAACGGGCGATCGATCCCGGCCGAGAACGTGACCTCGATACTTTCCTCGGAGAAGGACAGGTCGATGAGATCACCGGGACCGTAACCGGGCAGTCCGCACACCCACAGTTGATTGAGGTCGGTCATCAGTTGAGTGGTGCTGACACCGAGCTCCTCGGCGGCCTCGGCGGGACTGATGCCAGGATTCGCGATGAAGTACGGCACGAGGTTGAGCAGCCGTGCCAACCGCGACGACAGTCGATTGCTCATCAGTGGTCCCCCTGTCCATGGCCGGTGATCGGGCTCGCCGCGGCGGCGCGCAGCTTCGCGACGACCTCAGCACGCAAATCCGGTGGGTCCAGCACCAATGCGTCCAACCCGTGACCAGCGATCAACCGAGCGGTCCATTCCCAGGATCGAACGGGGATGGCCAGCACGCTGCCGTCGCGATCGGTCAACCGCCGTTCGGACGACGACGTCGCAAGCCGCCGAAGCTCATGGGCGCGGCCGTCTGCGACCCATACCGTAGCCGTCCCGGTCACGACGCCCGAACCGGTCACGCGATCGACGACCTCGCGAAGGTCGACACCTTCAGGTTTGTGAACCGAACCGGCCGGGCCGAACTCCCTGACGTCGTCACCGATCCGTGAGAGCCGGAAGGTCCTCACCGCATCACGGTCGACGTCGTGCCCGACCAGGTACCACTTGCCGTTGTGCGTGACGACGCCCCACGGCTCGACGGTGCGCTCGGTGAACGGTTCGTTCAATGCGCCGCGGTGCTGAAAATGAACTGCTCGGCCGGCGTCGACCGCTGCAAGAAGCTTGCCGAGCGCGGGCTCCGAACCGCGGGTGCGCGCGGGAATCGCGGTGACCGGGGCGGCACTGACTTCTGAGTCGACCTGGACGCCGGCCGCTCGGAGTTTGAGTAGTGCACTCTGGGCTGCCGAAATCAGTTCCGGCGACTCCCACAACTGCACCGCGACGGCGACTGCAGCAGATTCCTCGCTGGTGAGGTCCACGTCCGGAAGCTCGTAGGCATTGCGATTGATCCGATACCCCTCGACGGTCGAGAACCGTCCTGCCAGACCGGTTTCCAACGGGACACCCAGGTCACGAAGTTCGTTCTTGTCGCGCTCGAACATGCGACTGAACGCTTCGTAGTTCGCGGAATCGTTGTACCCGGCCACACTGTCACGGATTTTCTCCGCCGTGAGGAACTGTCTGGTGGACAGCAATGCGATCACCAGGTTCATCAACCGCTCGATTTTTGATGTCGCCACGCCGAAATCCTAGTGGCTATCCGATAACCGAACGCGGGCCGGACACTTTCGTGCCCGGCGCGTCGCCGCAAAACAGACCTACCGTCTTGTACATCTCGAAATTGAGTGACCTACATCGAAGCGATCAAACGCTCGACACGCTCGTCGACGGAGCGGAACGGGTCCTTGCACAGCACCGTTCTCTGCGCCTGATCGTTGAGCTTGAGGTGAACCCAGTCGACTGTGAAGTCCCGGCCTGCTGCCTGGGCTGCGGTGATGAAGTCGCCCCGCAATTTGGCGCGCGTGGTCTGCGGCGGATTCTCGACGGCGTCGTCGATCGTTTCGTCCTCGGTGACCCGCTTGACCAAGCCCTTGCGCTGGAGAACGTCGAAGACACCCCGGCCGCGTTTGATGTCGTGGTACGCCAAGTCGAGCTGCGCGATCTTGGGATCGGACAGATCGAAACCGTGACGGTCCTGGTAGCGCTGGAACAGCTTGCGCTTGATGACCCAGTCGATCTCCGTGTCGACCTTCGCAAAATCCTGAGCTTCGACGGCATCGAGGGTGCGACCCCACAGGTCGACAACCTGCTCCACCTGCGGGTCCGGTTCGCGGTTACGCAGATGTTCGACTGCCTTGGCGTGGTATTCGCGTTGAATATCGAGGGCACTGGCCTGACGTCCACCAGCAAGGCGAACCGGCTTTTTACCGGTCACGTCGTGACTGACCTCGCGGATGGCACGAATCGGGTTGTCCAGCGCGAAATCGCGGAACGACACCCCGGCTTCGATCATCTCGAGCACCAGTGCGGCAGAACCGACCTTGAGCATCGTCGTCGTTTCGGCCATGTTCGAATCGCCGACGATCACGTGCAGGCGGCGGTACTTCTCGGCGTCCGCGTGCGGTTCGTCGCGGGTGTTGATGATCGGACGCGAGCGAGTGGTAGCCGACGAGACGCCCTCCCAGATGTGTTCCGCGCGCTGCGAGAGGCAGAACGTCGCGGCCTTCGGAGTCTGCAGTACCTTTCCGGCGCCGCAGATCAACTGGCGCGTGACGAGGAACGGCAACAAGACATCCGAAATGCGGGAGAACTCACCGGCGCGCGCGACGAGAAAGTTCTCGTGGCAGCCGTACGAGTTTCCGGCCGAGTCGGTGTTGTTCTTGAAGAGATAGATGTCGCCACCAATACCCTCCTCGGCGAGTCTCGCCTCGGCGTCGATCAGCAGTTCTTCGAGCACACGCTCACCGGCACGGTCGTGATTGACCAGCTGGATGAGGCTGTCGCACTCGGCCGTCGCGTACTCCGGGTGCGAACCCACATCCAGGTACAAGCGGGCTCCGTTACGGAGGAAGACGTTGGAGCTGCGACCCCACGACACGACACGACGGAAGAGGTAACGAGCAACCTCGTCGGGGCTCAGTCTCCTGTGCCCGTGAAAGGTGCAGGTAACGCCGAATTCCGTCTCGATACCCATGATTCGTCTCTGCACACTTCGACAGTACAACCAGAATGCGAGGTTCACCCGTGTACTTCGATCGCGTCGTAAGTCACGACTCGACAACGTCGGGCGGCAGCATAGTGTGACGGTGTGAGCCTTATTCGCCGAAAAGTTGTCCGAAGCGACGTCAAAGTCATGGAAAGCACTGGAGCACTGCGCCCTTCCGTGCTCGACCCGACCATGCGGTTTCTCTCCAGAGCCGCCGATCACGGCGTTTTGTGGATGGTTGTCGCCGCCTTGCTCGCGATGATCGGCGGGCGGCCCCGTAGGGCAGCAGCACGCGGGCTGCTCGCACTGGCCGGTTCCAGCGCGCTGGCCAACGGCATACTCAAGCCCCTCTTTCCCCGCCGACGCCCACCGGCACGCGTCTGGCTGAGCCCGAAGCGAGGCGTCGACATTCCGACGTCGTCCTCGTTCCCCTCCGGACATTCGTCTTCGGCCGCGGCATTCACCGCGGCAGTGGCCATGGAGTCCCCGGTTGCTGGAGCTGCTCTCGCACCACTGGCCGCAGCAGTGGCGTACTCACGCGTTCACAACGGAGTCCACTGGCCGTCCGACGTCTTCGCAGGCCTCGCGGTCGGCGGTGCTATCGCTGCCGGCACGCGTCGTTGGTGGGCGGTGCGCGACGAAGAACCCGCCGAACTCGGACCCGAGTGCGTGGTTCCCGCGCTCCCGCGCGGAGAAGGCTTGTTGGTCTTCACCAATCCTGGTTCAGGCTCCGAGGACGACGGGATCGTGGAATCGATTCGAGAACTACTACCGGAAGCGATCGTCTACGAGTTCGACGCGGACATCGACTTCGACATGCAGATCGATGCCAAGATCCCCGAGCTCTCGCCGAAAGCGTTGGGTGTATGCGGCGGCGACGGAACAGTGGTCACGGTCGCGACCGCGGCGACAAAGCACGAGCTACCACTTGCGGTTTTTCCCGGCGGAACATTGAACCATTTCGCCCGCGACGTCGGGGCGGTGAATGTCGAGGAGACCGCACAGGCAGTCGAGTCCGGTCAGGCGGCATTCGTCGACCACGCGGTGGTGCGCACGGATTCCGGAGTGACTGCACGGTTTCTCAACACAGCCAGCCTCGGTGGATACCCGGATGCTGTGCGCCTGAGGGAAAAATGGGAACCACGATTCGGTAAGTGGCCGGCCGCAGGAGCCGCGATGATCCGGGTTCTCGCAGCGGCGGAGCCGATGACGGTGACCATCGACGGGAAGCGGACCACAATCTGGATGCTGTTCGTCGGAAACGGGCGATACTCCCCCGCCGATCAGGTGCCGATGTCGCGTCCGGAGATGAACCGTGGACTACTCGACGTCCGCTATCTGCGCGCGGACAAGAAATTCTCGCGCTCACGTCTGCTGTTTGCGGCTGCCACAGGAACATTGGGCAGCTCGCGGGTCTACGTTCGCGAACTCGTCTCGTCGATGTCGGTTCGAGTCGCCGATTCACCGGTAGCCATCGCCACCGACGGTGAAGTGGTGGCAGACGCGCGCCGGTTCGATTTCGACACCGAACCGGGCGCGGTGGCCGTCTACCGAGTCACTCAGTAACTCCAGACCTGCAGTAACTCCCAGACCTACGGAGTACCTACGAGGGTGCGTCGCCGTTTGCCGGCGGCGCATCCTCGACTGCTGCCGGAGCTGGAAGCATCTCTTCCAAAACCGTTCCAGCGATCCGTTTGAACGCACGGCGTGGACGATTGCTGTCGAGTACGGCAACCTCGAGTGCACTCACATCGAGAGTTCGTGGTTCCGCCTCAGTGGTTCCGGCCGGTGCCGGGCCGCCCTTTTGGAGCGCCCCGACTGCAATCCGCACTGCGGATTCGAGGTCGAGGTCTCGCTGGTACGACTCGCGCATCGCCGTCACGATCGGTTCGGTCGTGCCGCCCATGACCACGAATTCCTGCTCGTCCGCGATGGATCCGTCGTACGTGATCCGGTAGAGCTGAGCCGGCGTACTGCTTCCGAAGCGACCGATCTCGGCAACACAGATCTCGACCTCGTACGGCTTGGGCTGCTCGGTGAAGATCGTTCCCAGGGTTTGTGCGTACGCATTGGCGAGCGAACGCCCGGTGACGTCCCGACGGTCGTACGAGTACCCACGCATGTCTGCGTGGACGATGCCCGCGCGGCGCAGATTCTCGAACTCGTTGTACTTGCCCACTGCCGCGAATCCGAGACGGTCGTACAGTTCGCTGACCTTGTGCAGAGCACGCGACGGGTTCTCGGCGACAAAGAGCACTCCGTCGCGGTAGGTGAGAACGACGACGCTGCGCCCGCGGGCAATTCCCTTGCGCGCCAATTCCGAACGATCGCGCATGATCTGTTCGGCTGATGCGTAATACGGCATCGTCATAGCGCAGACTCCCCTTCCGGACTCGCGGTCGCCGTGCGAGCCGCGACGATCTCCCTGGCGATCTCGGCAGCCCTGGTGGGCGACAACTCCACAGCGCCGGCCGAGGTGATGGTGACCGCCGTCGGATAGATCCCTCGTGTCAGATCAGGACCACCGGTAGCCGAATCGTCATCTGCCGCGTCGTACAGCGCCTCGACGGCGAACCGAAGCGCGGTGTCCTCGTCGATTCCCGGTGAATACAGCTTCTTGAGCGCCGATTTCGCGAACAGGGAGCCGGATCCGACTGCGTGATAGCCCGCGCGCTCCTCGTATCGCCCACCGACGACGTCGTAGGAGACGATGCGACCGGCGGTGGACGGATCGACCGCGTCCAGGTCGTAACCCACGAGCAGTGGCACAACCGCCAAACCTTGCATCGCTGCTCCGAGATTTCCTCGAACCATCGACGAAAGTCGATTGGCCTTGCCGTCGAACGTGAGTGGGACGCCTTCGATCTTCTCGTAATGTTCGAGCTCGACCGCGAAGAGCCGGACCAGTTCGATTGCGATCCCGGCCGTACCGGCAATACCCGCAGCCGAGTAGTCGTCCGTGACGTACACCTTCTGCACGTCACGGCTGGCGATGAGATTGCCCATCGTCGCTCGGCGATCACCCGCGAGCAGAACACCACCCGCATAGCTGATCGCGACGATGGTGGTGCCGTGCGGAGCTACGTCTCCCCCGCCCATGACAACACCTCCTGTGTCGGCGAAGCGGTTCTGCGGAAGATGCTCCGGTGCATGCACCCGAAGGTATTCCGAGAATGACGACAGATTCGAGCCGAAGCTCAACCGTGTGTCCCCGTCTGTGATCCGGGGCGCGCGATCCACCGTCACTGGCCGCCCTTCTGGACGTAGGCACGGACGAAGTCCTCGGCGTTCTCTTCCAACACGTCGTCGATCTCGTCGAGCAGGTCGTCGGTTTCTGCAGCGAGCTTCTCGCGACGTTCCTGGCCGGCACTGCCGTCGCCACCAGTGGTTTCGTCGTCTTCGCCGCCACCGGCACGCTGCGTCTGTTCTTGAGCCATCGCCGTCGACCTCCTTGTGTGAAGGGAGCTCTCGCGAGCATCCTGTTCGGCCCAGCAGAGTCGGTAACTGATCCCGCTCGGACCTTCACCCTACCGAGCGGCACCGTCAGGTGTGGAGAGACGCGACGGCGAGCCGCATCGGCTGATTTCAGTGAGTGAGCTGATCAACCAGTTCCGCGGCGCTGTCCACGGAGTCGAGCAACGCTCCGACGTGCGCTTTGGTACCTCGAAGCGGCTCGAGGGTGGGGATACGGATCAACGATTCACCGCCGAGATCGAAGATGACCGAATCCCAGCTCGCGGCCGCGATATCGGCACCGAATCGGCGTAGGCACTCGCCCCGGAAGTATGCGCGAGTGTCGGTGGGGGGGTTCGTGACCGCGTCGAGAACCTGCTGTTCGGTGACAAGCCGCTCCATGGAGCCGCGAGCAACCAGGCGGTTGTACAGGCCCTTGTCGAGTCGCACGTCGGAGTACTGCAGATCCACCAGATGCAATCGCGGCGCCGACCACGCGAGTCCCTCACGATTGCGGAACCCTTCGAGCAGACGCAGTTTGGCCGGCCAGTCGAGGATGTTCGCGCACTCCATGGGATCGCGCTCGAGGAGATCGAGAACCATCGCCCACTTGGCGACGATATCGTCCGCTCGCGGATCACGATCGGTCTCACGGTCGAGGAACTTCGAGACACGTTCGAGGTAAATGCGTTGCAGCGCAAGCCCTGTCAGTTCACGTCCGTCGGCCAGCGCAACGGTCTTGCGCAGAGTGGGGTCGTGACTGATGTGGTGGACGGCGGTGACCGGACGCGCCAGTTGCAGATCGGTGAGGTCGACACCTGCCTCGATCAGGTCGAGTACCAGCGCCGTTGTTCCAACCTTGAGGTACGTCGACATCTCCGCGAGGTTCGCGTCACCGATGATGACGTGCAGGCGGCGATACTTGTCCGCATCCGCGTGCGGTTCGTCGCGGGTGTTGATGATTCCGCGCTTGAGAGTGGTCTCGAGGCCTACTTCGACCTCGATGTAGTCGGATCGCTGCGAAAGCTGGAATCCGGCCTCGTCGCCGGACTGACCGAGACCCACACGACCGGAACCGCAGATCACCTGCCGGGACGCGAAAAACGGCGTCAATCCGGTCACGATCGAGGCGAACGGGGTCTCACGTGAGCAGAGGTAGTTCTCGTGCGTGCCGTACGAGGCACCCTTGCCGTCGACGTTGTTCTTGTACAGCTGGAGCCGAGGCGCACCCGGCACGCTGGATGCGTGCCGCGCAGCCGCTTCCATGACGCGTTCGCCGGCCTTGTCCCAGATCACGGCGTCGAGCGGGTCGGCGACCTCGGGCGCCGAATACTCCGGATGGGCGTGATCGACGTACAACCGTGCCCCGTTGGTGAGAATCATGTTCGCGGCGCCGATCTCGTCCGCGTCGATCACCGGCGCGGGACCGCTCATTCGCCCCAGATCGAAGCCTCGGGCATCTCGCAGCGGAGATTCGACCTCGTAATCCCAGCGTGTGCGCTTGGCCCGTGGCACGCCCGCTGCGGCGGCGTAGGCAAGCACCGCCTGGGTTGAAGTGAGAATCGGATTCGCCGACGGCTCACTGGGTGAAGATATTCCGTATTCGACCTCGACACCGATGATCCGCTGCATGACACAAGAGCCTATGTGATTGCGGCGCGGCACCCACAGGCGTGGCACAGTTGGAGGAATGCACCAACCTCTCACCGCAGACCTGAATCCCGCGGACGAGGTAGTCGCGGTGTACGACCGGACGGGTAATCCGATCGGCCGAGCACCACGTTCGGTCGTCTACTCGGGTGGGCTCTGGCACGCGAGTGCGGGCGTCCTGGTTCGTACCGGGGACGGCTCCCGCATCTACGTCCATCGCCGAACCGACACGAAAGCGGTGTTCGGGGGCTATCACGACTGTCTTGCCGGAGGTGTCGTCGATCCAGGTGAGACGCCGCAGGAAACTGCGATCCGTGAAGTCGGTGAAGAACTCGGAATCTTCGCAACGGCAGACCAGCCACTCCGACTGACGGAGATCGCTCGAAAATCCTGGGACGGCGAGTGGAACAACTCTCCGTTGCGCTGTCACCTGTTTGCGTTCGAACTCAGATACGACGGGCCGATGGCACATCAGCCCAGCGAGATCGCCGAAGGTTGGTGGTGGACGCCGAAAGAACTCGGCGCCCACCTGCAGGACCCGTCGTGGCCGTTCGTTCCGGACTCACGCGCGCTGCTGGCCGACTATTGCTGGAGCTGAACACCGCTGGGACTGAACACTGGTGGGACCTGTGATCAGCCCGGGGTGATCGCCGAAAGCCAAGCAGCGAACGCGCTGGGGTTGCGGGTCTGCGCGAGAACGCGACCGGGTCCGGTGAAGTCGAAGACAAATCCTTCACCGGACTTCATCGACTGAATGGTGCGCCCCTGAACGGCGCGCCGCATGTTGAAATTCATGCCGAGGTCGTAGGCGACCACGTGACCAGTATCGATCGTGACTGTCTCGCCTGGCTGCAAGTCGATGACGTCGATCGCGCCGTAGACGGCCAGCACTACTTCACCGTCGCCACTTGCCCGCAGGCCGAAGCCTCCCTCACCGCCGAAGAGGTTGGACATGCCGCCCCACTTGGACTCGACCGTCACACCGTAGGAGTTGGCCAACCAGGTTCCACGGTTGAGGAAGAACGGGCGATCAGAGGTGATGGTCAGCGGGATCAGATCTCCGGGAAGCACACCAGTCACGTCGACCCAACCACCCTGCGGCGGAGCGGTATACGTCGTGACGAAGAATGATTCGCCGCTCAGCATCGACCGCTTGAGTCCCTGCAGGACGCCGCCCTGCGCCTTCGCTTCGAGAACTACGCCGGCAGAATGCGCGAGCATCGCCCCGCTCTCCACGCGCAGCGGTTCGCCGGGCGCGAGGTAGCAGCGAGCGACTGTGGACGACGGATTGTGTCGAAGATGTATCTGCACGGCGGGACTCTAAACCAGCGCGACCGACCGGTCCAATCGCAACGAAGTCAACGGCAGCGACGCAGAGATCGGGCCGACAACTCTCGAGGAGTGGCCGGCCCGATCGATGTTCGTTTCGCTACAGGTACTGGCCGGTGTTCGATTCCGTGTCGATCGCGCGGCTTGCACTGGCGTTCTTGCCCGTGACGAGAGTGCGGATGTAGACGATCCGCTCCCCCTTCTTACCCGAAATACGTGCCCAGTCATCAGGATTGGTGGTGTTGGGCAGATCCTCGTTCTCGGCGAACTCGTCGACGATGGAATCGAAGAGGTGCTGCACACGCAAGCCCGGAGCACCGGTGTCGAGTACCGACTTGATCGCGTACTTCTTGGCGCGGTCGACGATGTTCTGGATCATCGCACCCGAGTTGAAGTCCTTGAAGAACAGAACTTCCTTGTCGCCGTTGGCGTAGGTGACCTCGAGAAAACGATTCTCTTCGCTCTCCGCGTACATGCGATCGACGACGCGAACGATCATCGCCTTCAAGCAGGCGGTGCGATCGCCACCGAACTCGGCGAGGTCGTCTGCATTGATCGGCAGACCGTCCACCAGGTACTTCGAGAAGATGTCCTGAGCCGATTCCGCGTCGGGGCGCTCGATCTTGATCTTCACGTCCAGTCGGCCGGGACGCAGGATGGCCGGGTCGATCATGTCCTCACGGTTGGAGGCGCCGATGACGATGACGTTCTCGAGCCCTTCCACGCCGTCGATCTCGCTGAGCAGCTGCGGAACAACCGTTGTCTCGACGTCGGAGGAGACTCCCGAACCACGGGTACGGAAGATCGAGTCCATCTCGTCGAAGAAGACGATCACCGGAGTGCCCTCGGACGCCTTCTCACGAGCACGCTGGAAGATCATCCGGATGTGACGCTCGGTTTCGCCGACGAACTTGTTCAGAAGTTCCGGGCCCTTGATGTTCAGGAAGTAGGACTTGGCGTCCTTGCTGTCCTGACCGCGGGCTTCGGCGATCTTCTTGGCCAACGAGTTGGCGACGGCCTTGGCGATGAGCGTCTTGCCGCAACCAGGCGGACCGTAGAGCAGTACACCCTTCGGCGGCCTCAGTGAGTACTCGTGGAACAGATCCTTGTGGAGGAACGGGAGTTCGACGGCATCACGGATCTGCTCGATCTGACGCCCGAGACCACCGATGTCGTCGTAGTGAACGTCCGGAACTTCCTCGAGAACCAGATCTTCGACCTCGGCCTTCGGGATGCGCTCGAAGGCGTACCCGGCCTTGGTGTCGACGAGCAACGAGTCACCCGGACGCAGTTTCCTGGTCGGAGAATCGGCGTCGTACGCGATGATGTCGGCTTCGGGGTCGGCGAAGACGGCCGCCAACGGCGCTGCGAGCCAGACGATGCGCTCTTCGTCGGCATGGCCGACCACCAGTGCGCGCAAGCCGTCGTCGAGTACCTCACGGAGCGTGCTGATCTCACCGACCTGCTCGTAGGTGCCGGCCTCGACGATGGTGAGTGCCTCGTTGAGGCGAACCGTCTGCCCGAGGGCGAGGGTGTCCGTGTCGATGTTCGGTGAGCACGTCAACCGCATCTTGCGACCCGACGTGAACACGTCGACGGTCTTGTCCTCGTGTACCGAGAGAAGGACTCCGTAACCGCTCGGCGGTTGACCGAGTCTGTCGACTTCTTCACGAAGCGCGATGAGCTGCTGACGGGCCTCTTTGAGGGTGTCCATCAACTTGCTGTTTCGGATGGACAACGAGTCCACCTTCGACTCCAGCTCACGCACCTGCTCCGGCGATTGTGCAAGTTGTCGGCGCAGTACTTGTGCTTCCACTCGTAGCGCGTGGAGTTCTTCTGCTGCCGCAACCGAATCCGGGTTCTCTGTCGAGCTCATGTGCGTCTCCTCCCAGTGCGATCCATCAACGCTACCGGCATAAGGCCCCAACTGTCGCCAGACACGGTGCGCGAGTGCGAATTCACACCCGCGCGCGGACCGTGCCGACTGGTCTCGAGCCAGAATTTGGTCATGTTAGCCTTGCCTACAAGATGGAGACAGCGCCTGTCTCTCTTTACAACGAAAGGTAACGCTGTGATCATCCGCAAGACTCTCATCAGCGCTTGTGCTGTCGCTGCCGTCCTGACCATGGGTGCATGCAGCTCGGACGACAACAAGGATTCGACGGCTGCAAGTTCGACTTCCGCCGCCGCCTCGAGCACCACGGCCAAGGCCTCGGCTTCCGCCACGACGTCAGCTGCCGCTGCCGCAGCGGCTCCGACGGCCGAGGAGCTCAACGCTTCGCTCGTCGCTCTGATCGATCCGGCCAAGCCGATCGAGGAGAAGACCGCTCTGGTGGTCGACGGAACCAAGCGTCAGGCCAACATCGAGACGATGAGTGCTGCGCTGGGCGGTAACCCTGCCTACGCGATCACGTTCAACGTGGACAACGTCAAGGTCGACGGTCAGACCGCAACTGCAGACGTCGCCGTCGTCAGCCCGCACGGCGCCGCCCCGGCCACCCCGTGGACCTGGGAGCTCGAAGACGGCTCCTGGAAGCTGTCCGACACCTCGGCATGCGTGCTCCTGGAAATGGGCCGCGCTTCCTGCACCGCATAACTTCCAGCTACGACAAGAGCGGCGATCCGGATACCGGATCGCCGCTCTTGTTGTTTTCGTGTGACTACTTGGCCGCGGTGTTCGAGCCCTTGCCCGCACGCCGCTGCGGCTTCGGGGTGACAGTTCCTTCGGCGAGACGACGAGCGCTCACGAGGAACGCGGTGTGGCCTTGCATCCGATGTTCGGGGCGCACCGCCAATCCGACGACGTGCCAACCGCGCACGATCGATTCCCACGAGCGGGGCTCGGTCCAGCATTCCTGCTCCCGCATCGCCTCGACGACCTTCGAGAGCTGAGTAACGGTCGCGACGTAGACGATCAACACGCCGCCCGGCACGAGTGCCTGCGAGACGGCGGGCAGGACGTCCCACGGGGCCAGCATGTCGAGTACGACGCGATCGACCTTGCCTCCGTGCGCTTCCGGATCGAACTCGGCGAGATCGGCGATGGTCAGTTCCCAGTTCGGCGGACGTTCCCCGAAGAAGGTCTCGACGTTGCGAACCGCATGTTCGGCATGATCGTCGCGGACCTCGTAGGAGATGACCTTGCCCTCGGGTCCGACGGCACGCAGCAGCGAACATGTCAGTGCGCCGGAGCCGGCTCCGGCCTCGAGCACGCGTGCCCCTGGGAACACGTCGCCTTCGTGGACGATCTGAGCTGCGTCCTTCGGGTAGATGACCTGGGCACCGCGCGGCATGGACAGCACGTAGTCCACCAGCAGGGGGCGCAGTGCGAGATAGGGCGTGCCGTTGACCGACTTGACGACGCTGCCCTCGTCGGCACCGATCAGATCGTTGTGAACGATTCCGCCCTTGTGGGTGTGGTATTCGCGGTTCGCCTCGAGAACGATCGTGTAGTGGCGTCCCTTGCCGTCGGTCAGCTGTACTCGGTCGCCGACGCGGAACGGACCTGACGGCCGCTTGCCCGGCGCAGTGAGATCAGCTTCTGGAAGCTCTTGTTCGGGAATCTCGGCGACAGCGGACTGCACAACCTCATCCACTTCGGTCGTGCCTTCTTCTGGTTGCAGCTCGTTCGCCATGCGCAGATGATCCCTGTTCGCTTGTTTCCGGTGTCCTCGCCACCGGCTCCGACGGAGTTGTCGGACCAACCGCATAGCCTGCCAGGTGTGAGCTCTGTCGAATTGCCAACCCCCACTCCAACGGGTGCAACATCACACGAGCGCCCGCGTAGTCGGCCGGCGCTCTCTCCGTCTCGGGCGGGTGACTACAAACAATGCCCCCTGCTCTATCGCTTCCGAGCAGTCGACAGAATTCCGGAAACGCCAACCAGAGCCCAGGTCAGAGGCACCGTCGTACACGCGGCACTGGAAGCACTGTTTGCACTCCCGACCGGTCACCGGGTTCCCGATCGCGCAGCCGAACTCGTCCGTCCCGCGTGGGAACGTGTCAGTGCCGAGTCTCCCGAGGCCGCTGACCTTGTTCCGGAGGGCGAGCTGGATTCGTTCCTCGACGAAGTCGGCAAGCTCGTCGCGACGTACTACACGCTCGAAGATCCCACTCGATTCGATGCCGAGGCGTGCGAGGTCTACGTCGAGACCGAATTGGAGAACGGCGTTCGACTCCGCGGCTTCGTCGACCGGATAGACGTTGCACCGACGGGTGAGGTGCGGGTGGTCGACTACAAGACCGGAAAAGCGCCTCGCGAGTTCACCGAATCCAAGGCGCTCTTCCAGATGAAGTTCTACGCGCTCGTACTGCTGCGCACTCGCGGAATCGTTCCCGCACAACTGCGCCTGATCT
The DNA here is from genome assembly GCF_058793255.1 of Rhodococcus sp. MPR-R1B. NCBI lineage: Bacteria > Bacillati > Actinomycetota > Actinomycetes > Mycobacteriales > Nocardiaceae > Rhodococcus > Rhodococcus sp. MPR-R1B. Next base: position 67,447 of record NZ_JBXAFO010000011.1, on the reverse strand, counting down.
ATCTGGCCTCCGGCTCGATTCTCACGTACGCCCCGGATCACGACGAGCTCATCCGATTCGAGCGAACCCTCTCCGCCATCTGGAAAGCGATCCTCGCAGCAGGTGCGACCGGAGACTTCAGACCCAAGCCTGGCAAACTGTGCGACTGGTGCGATCACAAGTCACTGTGCCCCTCGTTCGGCGGAACACCTCCGCCGTATCCAGGTTGGCCGGACCTGCTGAGCACCGAACCTGTTGCCGCAAAGGAGAATTCATAACATGACGGACAGTTCGTACTACCGCTACCTCGGAACGACGGAGGAAGGGCACGAGCGGTTCGCGAGCACGCAGGCAACTGTCAGCATCTGGGGCCCGACACTGCAGCACGGCGCTCCCCCGTCGGCGCTGTTGGTACGAGCCCTCGAGCGGTGCGGTGCGCGCGACGAAACCCGTCTGACGCGCGTCGTCGTCGAGATTCTCGGACCGATTCCGATTGCCGACCTCGAAGTCCGGTCCTGGATCGAACGACCCGGTCGCCGAATCGAATTGATCGTCGCCGAACTGTGGGCAACCACCGCCGACGGATCTGCACGCGCGGTTGCGCGCGGTACGGCGTGGCGGATGGAGACGGTGGATACCGGCGACGTCGTCCACGTAGTCGATCCCCCGCTCGAACCCCGCGACAGCGGCACCCCGGGCGTTCTCGAGGGTCTGTGGAGCGTCGGCTATCTCAAGACCCTCGACTGGTCCTGGATTGCTCCGATCGGGTGCGTGGGAACCGGGAAGGTATGGGCGCGCCCCAAGCCAGAGCTGGTCGAGGGTGAGAAGATGTCTGCTCTCGAGCGTTTGTTCGCGGTGGCCGACATCTCAAACGGGGTCGGCGCCAAGCTCGACCCGGAGCACTGGACGTTCCTCAACACAGATCTCACGGTGCATATCTTCCGTGTGCCCGAGGGAGAGTGGGTCGGTGTCGCCGCCGAAACCACAACGGGTCCGGACGGCGTCGGCATGTGTGCGGGCGTGCTCTACGACGAGCAGGGTGCGGTGGGCCGTATCGCCCAGACTTTGCAGATTCGCGCCCGTTCCTGATTTCCAGGAACGGGCGCGAATGCGCGTAAATCTATTCAGGCAGTGATCAGAAAGCGCGTACCGAGCGGATGTTCGACGCGAGGATGGCCTTGGCACCGAGTTCGGCCAAGGCATCCATCACCTGGTTGTGTCCCTTGATCGGGACCATCGCGCGAACCGCGACCCAGTCGGGATCGGCCAACGGCGAGAGCGTCGGCGACTCCATACCCGGAGTCATCTTGATGGCGTCGTCGAGGATGGTGCGCGGGCAGTCGTAGTCGATCATCAGATTCTGCTGCGCGAAGACAATTCCGCGTACGCGTTCGATGAGCTGGTTGCGTGCGGGATCGTCCTGCGGAGCGCCGGTGCGCTCGATCAGGACACCTTCGGAATCGCAGAGCGATTCACCGAAAGCCACGAGGTTGTGTTGGCGGAGAGTACGGCCCGACCCGACCACGTCGGCGATCGCGTCGGCGACGCCGAGCTGAATCGAGATTTCCACTGCTCCGTCGAGACGGATGACGGTGGCGTCGAGTCCGCGATCTGTGAGGTCCTTACGGACCAGGTTCGGGTACGACGTTGCAATGCGCAGGCCGGACAGATCCTCGACGGCCCAGTCCTTGCCGGCCGGTGCTGCGTAACGGAACGACGAACGGCCGAAGCCCAGTGACAGACGCTCGGATACGGGAGCACCCGAGTCGCCGGCGAGATCACGACCGGTGATGCCGAGATCCAGCTCACCGGAGCCGACGTAGATCGCAATGTCCTTGGGGCGCAAGAAGAAAAACTCGACCTGATTGGCCGGATCGAGGACTGTCAGATCACGGGAATCGGTGCGTCGACGGTAACCGGCCTCGCTGAGAATCTCGGCGGCGGACTCGGACAGTGAGCCTTTGTTGGGAACTGCTACGCGCAGCATGGTGGATGTCCTTTCGGAAGGTGTGGGTGACGTGAGACGACATGAATCGGAAGCCCTGGACGAGCGAGACGGAGTACATCTCGCTGGTCAGCTCCGATCACAGATGTCGGTACACGTCCTCGAGGGTCAGTCCGCGACCGACCATCAACACCTGCGTCCAGTACAGCAGCTGGGAAATTTCCTCGGCTAGCTGCTCATCGCTCTGGTATTCCGCAGCGATCCACACTTCACCGGCTTCCTCGATGACCTTTTTGCCCTGAGCATGCACACCGGCGTCGAGGGCGGCGACAGTGCCGGACCCCTCGGGGCGAGTAGCAGCGCGCTCGGTCAATTCGGCGAACAAGGATTCGAAGGTCTTCACGGGTAGCTATTCTTTCACGAGGACGGAAGCGGTTTTCACACGCCCACGAACAGCGGTGTTCACAGGCCTGCGTCGAGGCTGCGCGAACTCACGAACCTGCGGGTCTGCCCGGTGATCGGATCCGGGTACTCCAACGCTCGCGCCAACAATCGCAACGGAGTCGAGAAGTCACCGGGCACTGCGGGCAGATACTCCGGATAGTAGTTGTCACCGACGATCGGGACGCCCAGCGAGTTGAGGTGCAGCCGAAGCTGATGGGTCCGGCCGGTCCGTGGGAGCAACCTGTATCGCCCGAGCGTCCGGCCGGCCGAGTCGGTGATCACCTCGATCAGTTCGATCGAGGTCTCACTGTTCGGCTCGCCCGCGATTTCGGTAGCCGTCATCTCGCCGTGAACTTTGTTGATGCGGCTGCGCACCGTGCGAGGGAAAGTCAGTTCCGGATCGAAGCCCGCAATCGCCTCGTACTCCTTGACGATCCGCTGCTCGGCAAAAAGTTCCTGGTACGGCCGTCGTAGGTCCGGTGTCACGGTGAACACGATGACACCCGCCGTCATCCGGTCGAGGCGGTGAACTGGCGCAAGATCCGGAAGGTCCAGGTCACGACGCAGGCGCACGACTGCGCTTTCGACGATGTGCGCTCCCCGTGGAATGGTCGCCAGGAAGTGCGGTTTGTCGATCACGAGAATCGAGTCGTCGCGGTACAAGATCTCGATCTCGTGCGGAACCGGAATCTCGGGGGCCGGCTCGCGGTAGAAGTACACGAACCGGGTCGGCTGATAGGGCGTTCGGCTCGTGATCTTCCGCCCGTGCTCGTCGACGACGTCCCCGGCGCTGACGAGGTCCGCCCACAGGTCCCGCTCCCCGGGATGCTCGCCGACCAGGTGCTCGAGGACGGTCCGCGCCGACGACTCCGCCGGCATCCGCAGCCGGTCAGGTCCGAGACCGTTTCGGATCGGCAACGGAGCCTTGGGCACAGCTCAGTCCTGCTCGAGGTCTGGTGAACAACTCTCGCAGAGCAATTCGAGGGTTCGGCCGTCGCCGTCGATCCGGTTGCGGTACCGCGGGGTCGGAGTACCACAATCGACACACACGCCGAGTGTCTTGGCTTCGGATGAGAACTCGATGTTCATCCGCTTGTCGAACACGTACAGGGAACCGTCCCAGAGGCCGCGGTCGCCGAAAGTCTCGCCGTAACGGACGATTCCGCCGTCCAACTGATAGACCTCGTCGAAGCCACGTGAGCGCATCAGCGAAGACAACACCTCACAGCGCACTCCGCCGGTGCAGTACGTGACCACGGCTTTGCCCTTGAGATGGTCGTATTTGCCACTGTCGAGTTCGTTGACGAAATCCCGAGTGGTGGCGACGTCCGGAACTATCGCATCTCGGAAACGGCCGATCTCGGCTTCGAAGGCATTGCGCCCGTCGAAGAACACGACGTCGTCACCGCGAGTGTCGACGAGTTCGTGTAGTTCCTTGGGCACCAGGTGAACTCCTCCGCCGACCACACCGTTCTCGTCGACTTTCAGCTCGTCGGGGGCACCGAACGTCACGATCTCCGAGCGTGCCTTGACACTCAGACGAGGGAAATCGTTCCCGAGGCCGTCCGACCACTTGATGTCAGCGGTACGGAAGGGTTCGTAACCACGCGTACCACGGACATATCGCTTGACATCCTCGATGTCTCCGCCGACCGTCGCGTTGATCCCGTGCGGCGAGACGATGATCCGGCCCGTCAGGTTGTTGGACTCGGCCAGGCTGTGCTGCCACAGCTTGATCGCTTCCGGGTCCGCCAACGGCGTGAACTGGTAGAAGAGAACAATTTTCGGAATAGCCACAGCAAATCCAGCCTAACGTGCCGCGCTCGAGTGAACGTCGTGAAGATCGTGAATGGACAAGTCCAACAGGGACTCTCGAAACACGCGTCCAGGGCCGGCGGGGACGTCGACCTCACACGGAACGACGAGCACCGCGCAACCCGCAGCGCTGGCCGACGCCGTGCCGGTCGGCGAGTCCTCGATCGCGAGGCACTGCGCCGGCTCGAGTCCGAGCAGATGCGCGCCGCGCAGGTACGGATCCGCTGCCGGTTTCCCGTTGGGGACCTCGTCGCCACACACCGAATGGTCGAAGAACTCACGGCCGAGCATGCCGAGTGCCCGATCGACCAGAACTCGCTCGGTGTTGGTGACCAGTGCAGAACGCAGACCACCGTCACGCACGGTCGACAGTGCGTCGCGAGCACCTGGCCGCCAGGTCACGCCGTCCTCGAAAAGATCGCCGACGCGGGTGTACATCCAGTCCTTCGCCTCGGCGATGGCATCGGGATGCTTCTCCAGGCCGAGAGCGTCGAACACCGTCGCAAGGGCGAAGGGGCTCGACGCACCGATGACGGCAACGCGTGTCGCTTCCGTCATCGGTCCGCCCAGGCGTAGGGACAGCTCACGAAGCGCGATGTCCCACAGCTTCTCCGAATCGAGCAGGGTGCCGTCCATGTCCCACAGGACACCACCGAGCGTTGATTCGGATACTTCGGTCAACAACTCAGACATTGAAATACTTTGCTTCCGGGTGGTGCAGGACAAAAGCGTCCGTGGACTGCTCGGGATGCAGCTGCAGCTCCTCGGACAATTCGACGCCGATTCGTTCGGGTTCGAGCAACGCCACCAACTTGGCTCGATCCTCGAGATCCGGGCACGCGCCGTATCCGAACGAATAACGAGCGCCGCGGTACTCGAGATCGAAGTAACCGGCAACCTCGGTGGGATCCTGCTCCGCGACGGTGTGACCCTCGGGGAGCACTAGCTCTTCACGGACGCGTCGATGCCAGTACTCGGCCAGAGACTCCGTGAGCTGGACACCGATTCCGTGAACCTCGAGGTAATCGCGGTACGAGTTCGATGCGAACAACTCGTTGGCGAAGTCCGCGATCGGCTGACCCATCGTCACCAACTGGAACGGAAGAACGTCGACCTGCCCGGTGGCCTCGGCGTCCTTGCGCGAGCGAACGAAGTCCGCGATGCACAGAAAGCGGTCGCGGTGCTGGCGCGGGTAGGTGAACCGGAACCTTTCGGGTGCATCCGGTTTCGGCTCGGTGAGCACGATGACGTCGTCGCCCTCCGAGATCGCCGGGAAGTACCCGTACACGACCGCGGCATGCGCGAGGATGCCCTCGGACGTCAACCGATCGAGCCAGTACCGAAGTCGCGGACGGCCTTCCGACTCGACCAGTTCCTCGTACGTCGGACCGTCGCCCTTGCGCTGACCGCGAAGGCCCCACTGGCCGAGGAAAAGAGCGCGCTCGTCGAGCAGCCCCGAGTACTCGGACAGCGAGATTCCCTTGACGATGCGCGAGCCCCAGAAGGGAGGTGTCGGCACCGCGATGTCGGCTGCGACATCGGAACGCTCCGGCAGGACCACGGGAACCGCTGCAGCCTTACGCTTTTCGGCGATGCGCTTGGAACGCTCGTGACGTGCCTTACGCTCGGCAGCCTTCTCGCGAGCAGCGATGGCCTCCGGGCTGTCCGGCGCCGGGCCGCCACCACGCTTGGTCGTCATGATCTGGTCCATCAAGTTCAGACCCTCGAAGGCGTCGCGGGCATAGCTGACGTCGCCCTCGTACACCTCCTGCAGGTCGTTCTCGACGTAGGAGCGCGTGAGCGCCGCACCACCGAGCAGAACCGGGAACTTCTCGGCGACTCCGCGTGCGTTGAGTTCCTGGAGGTTTTCCTTCATCACGACAGTGGACTTCACGAGCAGTCCGGACATGCCGATCACGTCGGCTTTCTTGTCCAACGCGACGTCGAGGATGGTCGCGATCGGCTGCTTGATACCGATGTTGACGACCTCGTAGCCGTTGTTGCTCAAGATGATGTCGACCAGGTTCTTGCCGATGTCGTGAACGTCGCCCTTGACGGTCGCGATCACGATGCGACCCTTGCCGTCCTCGTCGCTCGCTTCCATGTGCGGTTCGAGGAATGCCACGGCAGCCTTCATGACCTCGGCCGACTGCAACACGAACGGCAACTGCATCTGTCCGGAGCCGAACAGCTCGCCGACGGTCTTCATGCCCGAGAGCAAGGTCTCGTTGATGATGGCCAGTGGAGGCTTGATCGTCATCGCCTCGGTGAGGTCGTCGTCGAGGCCGTTGCGCTCGCCGTCGACGATGCGGCGTTCGAGCCGGTCGAACAACGGAAGTCCCGCCAGTTCCTGCGCACGGGACTCACGCGCCGACGCTGCCGAAACGCCCTCGAACAGAGCCATCAGCTTCTGCAGCGGGTCGTACCCCTCGCTACGACGGTCGTAGACGAGGTCGAGTGCAGTTTCACGCTGCTCGTCCGGAATTCGGGCCATCGGCAGAATCTTGGACGCGTGAACAATCGCCGTGTCCAGACCTGCCTCGGTGCACTCGTGCAGGAACACCGAGTTGAGGACCTGACGAGCTGCCGGGTTCAAACCGAACGAGATGTTTGAGATACCTAGGGTGAAGTGCAGTTCCGGGTACGCAGCCTTGAGCTGACGGATCGCTTCGATGGTCTCGATGCCGTCGCGTCGTACCTCTTCCTGACCGGTGGAGATGGGGAAGGTCAAGGCGTCGACGATGATGTCGGACTCGGCGAGTCCCCAGTTTCCCTTGATGTCCTCGATCAGACGCTTGGCGATGGCGACCTTCGTCTCGGCGGTGCGAGCCTGGCCCTCTTCGTCGATGGTCAGGGCGACGACCGCCGCGCCGTGCTCCTTGACCAGAGTCATGATCTTGTGGAAACGCGATTCGGGGCCGGCGCCGTCTTCGTAGTTGACGGAGTTGACGGCGCAGCGGCCACCGAGGTGCTCGAGGCCGGCTTGCAGCACGGCAGGCTCGGTGGAGTCGAGCATGATCGGCAGCGTCGAGGACGTCGCCAGGCGGCTGGCAAGTTCCGACATGTCGGCGGCACCGTCGCGGCCCACGTAGTCGACGTTGAGGTCGAGCATGTGTGCGCCGTCGCGGGTCTGGTCCTTGGCGATGTCCAGGCACTTCTGGTAGTCCGCGGAGAGCATCGCCTCGCGGAAAGCCTTGGAGCCGTTGGAGTTCGTGCGTTCGCCGATCATCAGGATGCTGGCGTCCTGCTCGAACGGCACCGCCGAGTACAGCGAAGAGGTGCTCGGCTCGTGGATCGGCGTGCGCTGGGCCTTCTCGACCTGACGAACCGCGTCGGCGACCGCGCTGATGTGCTCGGGCGTCGTACCGCAGCAGCCACCGACGAGGCCGAGTCCGAACTCGGAGACGAAACCACTGAGGGCTTCGGCCAATTCGTCGGCAGTCAGCGGATACTCGGCGCCCTTGGGGCCGAGCTGCGGCAGGCCGGCATTGGGCATGACCGACACCGGCAGCGTGGAGTACTTGGACAGATGACGGAGATGTTCACTCATCTCGGCCGGCCCGGTGGCGCAGTTCAGACCGATCATGTCGATACCGAGTGGCTCGAGTGCCGTCAGCGCCGCACCGATCTCACTGCCCAGGAGCATCGTTCCGGTTGTCTCGACCGTCACGTGCGTGATGATCGGCAACCGCAGTCCGAGTTGCTCCATCGCACGCTGGCTGCCGAGGATTGCAGCTTTCACCTGAAGCAGGTCCTGGCAGGTTTCGACGAGGATGGCGTCGGCGCCACCGTCGATCATGCCGAGCGCAGCTTCGGTGTACGCGTCACGCAGGACTGCGTACGGTGCGTGTCCCAGGCTGGGGAGCTTGGTTCCCGGTCCCATCGAGCCGAGTACGAATCGGGCCATGCCGTCGCGGCCTGGTCCCATCTCGTCCGCTACTTCACGGGCGAGAGCAGTGCCTTTTTCCGCGAGTTCGCGGATCCGGTGAGAGATGTCGTAGTCGGCGAGGTTGGGCAGGTTGCAACCGAAGGTGTTGGTCTCGACGGCATCGGCACCAGCGGCGAAGTACGCACGGTGGATGTCTTTGAGCACGTCGGGACGGGTGTCGTTGAGGATCTCATTGCACCCCTCGAGGCCGAGGAAGTCGTCCAGGGTGAGGTCCGCGGCCTGCAACATGGTGCCCATCGCTCCGTCGCCGATGACAACGCGCTGTTTCAGCGCATCAAGCAGGGCAGAGTTAAATGGGGCAGACATGCCGTCCAGAGTAGTGGGCGCACCGACAAGCTCTGGCCGTAGGCTGGGTGGGTGAGTCCAAGTGAGTTCCCCGTCACTCCCGACGGCCCGGTCGATTTCGATGATTCCGCGGCCTTCGAGAGTCCTGACGGCTTTGCCGTCGACAGCAGCGACCGCCTCGAGGGCGACATCCCTGTCCTACGTGATCCCATCCTCGTTGCAGCTTTCGAGGGCTGGAACGACGCCGGTGACGCAGCCAGCGGTGCGGTCGAACATCTCGAGCTGATCTGGGATGCCCAGCCGCTCGCCGAACTCGATTCAGAGGACTACTACGACTATCAGGTCAACCGCCCCACAGTCCGGCAGGTCGACGGTGTCACTCGCGAAATCGTCTGGCCGGCAACACGTTTGTCGGTCTGTTCGCCTCCTGGCAGCGAGAGCGACATCGTCCTGCTTCGCGGGATCGAGCCCAACATGCGGTGGCGCAGTTTCTGCGAGGATCTGCTCGAGCTGATCGACCAACTGAACGTCAAGACGGTCGTCATCCTCGGCGCCCTGCTCGCCGATACTCCGCACACCCGACCGGTCCCGGTGACGGGCACGGCCTACAGCAGTGAATCCGCCGCCCGATTCAACCTGGAACAGACGCGGTACGAAGGCCCGACGGGCATCACCGGGGTTCTTCAGGACGAGTGCGTTCGTGCTGGTGTACCCGCTATTTCGTTCTGGGCGGCGGTTCCGCACTACGTCTCGCAGCCACCCAACCCGAAGGCCACAGTGGCCCTCCTTCAACGAGTCGAGGATGTTCTCGACATCGAGGTCCCACTCGGGGAGCTCCCGGCTCAGTCGGAGGATTGGGAGGAAGCGGTCAACGAAATGACCGCGGACGACGAGGAAATCGGCGAATACGTGCGCACCCTGGAAGAACGGGGAGACGCCGAAACTGACATCAGCGAAGCAATCTCCAAGATCGACGGCGACGCCATCGCCGCGGAATTCGAGCGCTACCTCAGACGGCGAGGCCCCGGCAGCTTCGGACTGTGAGCAAGAACACTCCAGAAGAAGGCGGAAGTACACAGCGCCCACTGCGCCTACGGCTTCAGCTGATCGCGCTGTACGCCGGCGGGTTCCTCGGCCCGTTCGGCGGCGGCGTGGTTGCTTCGATCCTTCCCGAGATCGGTGACGATCTAGGGGTCGGTCCGTCGGCGGCCGCCTCTTCCCTCACCGCGTACCTGCTCCCCTTCGCCGCTCTGATGTTGGTGTCGGGGACACTCGGGACGCGGTGGGGCAAGGTTCGGACGGTGCGCATCGCTTACGGCGTCTACGTCCTCGCGTCGTTGGCATGCTTCCTCGCCCCGACACTCGAGATCTTCCTTGCCGCCCGGGTACTGCAGGGCTCCGCGAACGCATTCACCACGCCGCTACTGCTTGCCTCGTTGGCGGCCGCAACACCGCAGGCACGGCTGGGTCGAGCCCTCGGAGCCTTCGGCGCTTTCCAGGCCGCAGGGCAGTCGTCGGCTCCGTTGATCGGCGGACTGGCGGCCGAATTCGACTGGCGTCTGGCCTTTCTCGTCATCGCAGTGGTCGCGGGCATTCTGGGAGCCGTCGGACTTCCGAAGTCCGAAGCACCGGCAGCGACCACTCCCGCCCGTCTCCGCGATGCATTACGCCCCGAAGTGCTCCGCATCGGTATCGCTGCATTGCTCGGCTGGGGCGCCCTCGGTGGACTGAGCTTCCTGCTCGCCTTCCGCTTCGAAGACGAGTTCGGGCTGTCCCCCACCGTCCGCGGCCTACTGCTCACCGTCTTCGGCGTGGCCGGCATCCTCTCGGCCCGGCGCATCGGAATCCTCATCGATCGCATCGGCGCACGCTCCTCCGTGATGATCGGCGCCCTGGGCGGAGCAGTTCTGGTCTCCGTCGTCGGCCTTGCCGGCTTGGTGCCGGTGATCGCGATCGCATGGTTTGTCGCAGGCGTCGCGAGCCAGTTCGTGCTGGTCGGCGTCAACGCGGCGGTCCTCGGATCCGCGGGGCCGAACCGTGGCGGCGCCGTGTCCGTCGTCCAAGCGATGCGCTTCGGCGGCGCCGCTCTTGCTCCCCTGGCCCTGACACCGATTTACGACTCTTCGCCTGCCGCGAGCTTCCTGATCCCCGCACTACTGCTCGCCGTCGTCGCTCCCCTGATCATGCCGAAGCAACGCTGATCGGTCTCGGCAATTTCGAATTTGAAGTTGTGTAGGTAGTGAGTTTCTCGGCGAAAGCGACCACCGTTGTCGCGAGGCTGTCAGGGCGAACATTATTCGGAAAATCTTGTGTTTCCGTCGTTGACAGATATTGATACCATTGGAACATGAGCGAATCTGAGTCGGAACCGGAACGGCCGATCGACATTTTTCGGCGATCGGTTGCCGTCATCGAAGAAAATTTGCCTCCTACCTGGTCTTTGTCGACACAGCGCTCCCCCGACCTGTCCGAGGCGCCACTCCGACTCGACCTCCGCTCCCCAGACGGCGCGGTGGCCAAATTCGGCGTCTACGCCGCTCACGGTGTCCTGAGCAGCGACGTTCCCGGTATCGCCGATCGCTTCCCCACCGGTCAACCCGGCTTCGTGTGCGCAAAATATCTGTCCGAGCCGGTCCGCCGGCAGCTCGATTCCCACGCGATCTCGTACGCAGACGCCACGGGCAACGTGTCGTTGACCGCTGATCGACCCGCCGTCTGGGTGCGTGGACGCGGAGCCGACGCCGATCCGTGGCGGGGGCCCGGACGTCCTTCCGGACAGCTGACGGGTGATCCGTCAGCTCGCGTCGTGCGTGCGCTTGCCGATTTCGCGGCGCCACTGGCGATCACTGCCTTGGTGCGCCTGGCCGGTGCATCGACGGGAGCAACCTACCGGGTGGTTCAGACACTGTCGGATCGCGAACTGGTCACCCGGCTCCCCCGCGGTGGGATCGGTGACGTCCGCTGGCCGAAGATGCTTCGTGAATGGGCGGCTGAGGCCGGGGCCAAAGCGCCGACGCCTCACGGCTTTCACGCGCCGGACGGGTTGGAAGCACTCTTCGATCAACTGCGTCAGCTCAGCGGTCACATCTACGCCGGTACCGCCTCGGTGGCCGCCGCACCCTTTGCTCGGTACGCGCCCACTCGACGTGCCCACTTCCATGCCGACAACGTCGATCAGTTCGCCGACGCTCTCGGACTACGGCGGGTGGAATCCGGCGGTGACGTGTGGATCACCGCTCCCCTCTCACCGTCTGCCTTCGACCGATTGCTCACCCGCGACGGCATCCGCATCGTCGCCCCCAGCCAAGCGTTCGCCGATCTGCTGGTCGGCCCGGACTCCGACGAGGCGGCGGCCGAGCACCTGCTCACATGGATGATCGAGAACGAATCGCAGTGGCGACGCGCCGCATCCCCTGCTACGGATCGCCCGTAGGAAAAAGAGGGGGCGTCTCTCGCCTACCCTGTCATGGTGGAAGAAACGAGTGCGCCCGATTACGCCGCGTACGCCGACACCAATCGACTGAAGCTGTTTTCGTTCACGATCGCGGAAAAACGGGCCGAGTACCTCTGGGTACTTCGTGCCTTCGACCATGCTCGCGCCAACTACACCGTCCTGCTGCATGCCGGAGCCGTCGCGCACATCCTCGAGAAGATCGGTGGATCGGATCCGGCGGCCGATCTGTCGGCAGCAGAGGTCACTCCCCTGTTGGATCAGCTCCACGTGTGGGAGATCCTCGAGCGCAGCTACGACGGCACCCGCGCGGCCACGCTGGCCGAGTACCGCAATCGCCACTTCGTCTACCAGTTCGGTCAGGCCGGATACCAGGTCTATCGATCAGTCGAAGACGTTCTCGCCGCACGCCTGGACTCGGCGTCGCTCTCGCGTCTCGCTCTGCCGGACCTGCTCGCAGACATGTCCGAACTCGCCGAGGCCAACCGAAGCTCCGACGGCGATCTGATCTTCCGCAAGCTCAAGCGCCTCGACTCGACACTCTCCGACATGGCTGATCGAGCCGCGCACTTCTATCTGACCCTCGGGGACCTCGTACGGACCACGGAGATCACTCCGCAGGCTTTCCTCACGCACAAGGACGCTCTGCTCACGCACATGCGGGAGTTCAGCTCCGATCTGGCTCGCTACGCCCCCAAGCTCAAGGAAGCGATCGAGCACGTCGAATCCACCGGGGTCGATCGCATGATCCGCCTCGCCGCCGCCAGTGACGAACGGGTGTTCGTCCCGATCACCGAACGCGAGGACGACTGGGCTGCGCGCTGGCGAGGATTGACCGCCTGGTTCGTCTCCGCGGAATCGGGGATCAGCGAGTCCGAGCGTCTACGTGAGGGCACGATGAGCGCGATCGCCGCGGTTCTGGCGCTCCTTCGCCGCGTCACGGAAACCCGTCGCGGCGGCGTCAGCCGTGAGAGCCAGCTCCGGCACCTCGCCGGCTGGTTCGCCGCCACGCCGTCCGAAGACGCAGCTCATGCTCTGTTCCAGGCAGTGTTCGACCTCGGTCGTCCACGCCATCTCTCGATGGTGCATCCGGACGCCGACATCATTTCGCACTCACGCTCGTGGTGGGAGGCACCGCCGGTCGAGATCGCGCGAACACTCGCCGAAACCGGCCGCCCGCCCTCACCCGGCTTGCCGAGCAAAGTCGCCCGCAACGACGGCAGCATCCGCCGCCTGCGCGAAGAGCAGTTGGCGGCGCAACGTACGCGCAGTGCCGCGGCGCAATCCCTCGCGTCGAACGGTGTTTATCAGCGCGAACTCAACGAGCAGGAGACCGAAGTTTTGCTGAGTCTGCTCAATGCAGCACTGACCGCGCGCGTTCCGGTGGTGGGACGCGTCAAGAGCTCCGCCGGTAGTGAGAACGGGGTGAAGCTGACGCTCAGTCCCTCGGACGGTTCGACCACCATCAAGACCGCCCGCGGGCGTATGCACCTCGACGGCATCGAGGTCAGTGTTCGATGAGAGCTCGCGAGATCACGCCCCTTGCCCTCGACTCGTATCAACGCGCGGCGCGAGTGATCCTGTCCAACCACCTGATCACCTCGACGTACCCGGATCGAATTGCGTTGCCGCTCTTGCGCCGTTGGGCCACCGAGCTGCGTGACGACCTTCTCGAACTGTTCGGCTACCGCCTCGAGGTGACGGAGACCACCGCGCGCCTGTTCACGGTGTCGGATCGACTCAACCCGTCGGCACCGGCCCGAACTTCCTCCGAGCGAACCTTCGATCGCACGCGTTACGCCTACCTGGCATTGTGCCTGGCCGCGTTGGGCCGCGCCGGAAACCAGATCACGTTGTCGGAGTTGGCCGATCACGTCGCGGCCGATGCTGCACAAGTCGACGGCGTCGAACTCTCCACCGATCGTGCGTCCGACCGCGACGCCTTCGTCGACGCAGTGGGCTGGCTCGGAGTCAGAGGCGCCATCGCCCTCGCCGACGGTGACGCAAACGGCTGGGCGTCCAATCCCGAAGCGGGAGAAGCGCTCTACGACATCGACCGTTCCGTCGTCGTAGCGCTGTTCCGTCCACCGCGCGCCCTGCAGCACCTACACTCCATCCGCGGACTCCTGGCCGCCGAGACCTCGAGCGCCTCCGAGGACGACGGAATTCCCGTGGACGCGAAAGAGATCGGACGCCGAGTACGTCGGGCACTCGTCGAGCGCCCGGTCGTACTGGCCGGTGAACTCGATCAGCACGAATTGATCGCGTTGGCGCAGCCCAAGACCGCGTCGGAAGTCGAACTACTGACGGGGTTGGTGGCCGAGCGCCGCGCCGAGGGAATCGCGATGATCGATCCCACCGGTCGCCTCTCCGACGTCCGCTTCCCGAGCACCGGAACGATCGCTCAGGTGGCGCTTCTCCTGGCCGGCGAGATTGCCGACCGCGTACTCGACGTCGACGCTCCTGAACTGCCGAAACTTCCGATCCCGCACGTGTCGGACGATCACCTGATCGAACAACTCGATGCCGCCATCCCCGAGGCCGGGATCTTCGAGGACCTCGCCGACGAGGACGACGACTTCGTGCTGCCCGCCGGCGAACCGGCCGAGCCACCGCCACCCGTCACGTACCCGAAAATCGACGACGACTGGCTCGCTGACAAGGTCACCGAGTTGGTGGACCAGTTCGGGCGAACTTTCGCGGCGCAGTGGCAGGCCGATCACAACGGGCTGCGCAAGCAGGCGCTCGGGTTGCTGCAACGTCTGCGCCTGACGCATGCGGTCGACGGCGGCGTACTGGTGTTGCCCGTCCTTGCCCGGTACCGCGACGTCGTGGTCTCCGTGCGCGAACGCGATCCTCAGATCGACTTCGCGGTGGACAACTCCGCACCGGATCCGGTCGACGAATTCGGCCCCGAACCTTCCCCCAACGGCGAACTATCAGAGGTAGAGAACGTATGAGCAACGCCCGCTTCCGACCTACTCGGGCTGGAATCATCAACCTCTGGGATTACCGAGACCAAGAGTTCTCGTTCGCCGACGGTCGACTGGTTCTGCGGGGACCCAACGGATCCGGCAAGACCAAGGCCCTCGAGGTCCTGTTCCCGTTCGTCTTCGACGGCCGCATCGAACCGCGGCGCCTCAACCCGTTCGCCGGTGAAGAGCGCACGATGAAGTCCAACCTGCTCTACCGGGGCCAGGACAGCGCGCACTCCTACGTGTGGATGGAGTTCTGCCGCGGCTCCCTCGAAGATCCCGAGTCGGTGACCGTGGGAATCGGCATGCGCGCAACACGCACCAACGACAAGGTCACCCGCTGGTACTTCGTCGCCGACGGCCGCGTCGGAGTCGACTTCTCGCTGATCGGCAACGACGATCGTCCTCTCACCAAGAAGCAGTTGGCCGAACAACTCGGCAGCGATTCCATCACCGACCGTCCCCTCGACTACCGCACAGCCATCGACGCGCGAATGTTCGGTCTCGGTGTGCAGCGCTACGACCAGCTGATCAATCTCATTCTCACGCTTCGCCGCCCCCAGCTCGCGAAGAACCTCGACCCGAAGGGCCTTTCGCAGGCACTCACCGACGGTCTCCGTCCACTCGACGATCAGTTGGTCCTCGAAGCTGCGCGTTCGTTCAGCGACATGGAGGAAGTCGGCCGCGCGCTCGAGGGGCTCGCGGCCGCCGATCAGGCAGCCCAGAGTTTCATCGGGGTCTACACCAAGTACCTGCGTCAGCAGTCTCGCGGAGAGATCGAACAGGTCAGCACCCGCCTCGCAGCGGTCACCAGAGGTGTTGCCGCCATGGACGAGTCGTCGCTCGCCCAGACCCGCAGCCGTGAGGCGCGGGCAGCAGCCGAGGAGCGCTTCAACCAGGCCGAGCAGGCACTCGAGAACGCGCGCGCCAATGTCGAAGCACTGCAACGCTCGAGCGCGTACGAAGGCAAACAGCAACTCGACGACCTCGCCCAGGCCGTCGCGACGCTCAAGCTCTCGACCGAGCAGCAGGCAGACAAGTCCCGGAAAGCGCAGGCCGCACTCGCTCAACGCGGCGACGAAGCCGACAAGGCTGCATCGTCGGTCAAGCGTGCGGCCGAAGCACTCTCGCGCGCCGAGGACGAACTGCAGGCGGCCGCTGAGGACGCCGGCATCGTCTGGACTCCCCTGCCCGACGGCTCACGCAGTGACCAGATCACGGCAGCCGTCCGTGGCCATGCCGAGGAGCGTGACGGTGACGTACGCGTCGTCCGCACCGCACTGGCGACCGTCGAGAAGGCGGCGACCGAACGAACCCGGGCCGAAAACAGCTCTCGCCGTGGACAAGAGCTGCTCGAAGCGTCCAAGGCCGCGGTACTCGAGGGCGAAGCTGCCGTGGAACTCGCACGCAGTCAGTGCGCCAGCGGGCTGCGCGCGTGGTGGACCGATCACTCCTCCCTGTTTTCGGCTGTCGGCGCCGACACGTCGCTGTTCGAAGCTCTCGACGCGGCGCTCGCCGAAGTCGGCGACGAAGACGCTCCGGCGCTGTCCGCAGTTCTCGCCGAGCACACCGAAGCCGGCACCGAGACGCTGCGCGAGCGTCGACGTGAGGCCGAAGCTGAAATATCTGCCTCACACGCCTCCATCGCGGCTCTCAAATCCGAGCGCAAGGCCGTCTCGGCGGAACACGACGACGCTCCGCCTGCCTTCCACGCACGCACCGACAACCGCAGTGAACTGGGTGGTGCACCGCTATGGCAGTTGGTGCGCTTCGCCGATTCCGTCGAACCAGACGTGGCCACGGGAATCGAATCCGCACTCCAAGCGGCAAATCTGCTCGACGGCTGGGTCTGCCCGGACGAGAAGATTCCCGAGCACGTCAGCGAGCAGTTCCTGACGGCTCTGCCCGTCAAGCAGCGTCCGAAGGGACGAACGCTGGGCGACGTCCTCGAGGTCGAAGGCAATGCCGACGTACCCGACGCTCGGGTACAGGACATTCTCGCGTCGATCAGTCTCGTCGAGGCGCCGGGCGACTCCGACGCAAGCGTCGCGATCGGCGTCGACGGCCGCTTCTGGCAGGGCGTCGCGCGTGGCCGGCACGTCAAGGCCGACGCCGAGTACATCGGCACCACAGCACGGGCGCGTCGACGCGAGGCTCGGATCACCGAGATCGACGCGGCTCTGGAAGAACTTGCCGCGGCAGTCGATACGGCCAAGGCACTGGTGGCGCAGACCAACGAGCAACTGAGCCGGATCAACTCTGCGGCAAAGGAATTGCCGAAGACAGGTTCGATCCTGCGCGCACTCAAGACCGTCACCGAATCAGCCGGCGCACTCCGTACTCGCTCGGAGGCCACGGAAACGGCACAACGCGAACTCGACGCGGCGATCGCTGATCTCGCGGCGAAGGAAAAGCAACTCCGAGCGACGGCGTCGCAGCACCGGACGCCGCATATCGGCCGTGAACTCGACTCCCTCGCGGCGGCGATCCGCCATTTCGAGAAGCAGGGCGAACTGGCGCTGCGCTGCCGACGGGAGCATGCCAAGGAAGTCGAACTCGAACGCGAGTCTCGCGACCGTCTCGACGAATCACGCGCCAATGCGGAGGAATTCGCCGAGGAAGCCGCCATCGCCGAGGAGAGTCTGCTCCAGCAGGTGCAGCGTCTCGAGACGCTGCGCGACACCCTCGGTGCCAGCGCCGAGCAGATCGACCTGGACCTGGCAAAAGCCCGCGCGAAGATCGAAGAATGCAAGGTCGAACAGCGTGCGGCGCGAAAGGCGTACGACGCCGCCGTCCTCCAGATCGGCACGGCGGAGGGTGCGTACAACACCGCCGTGGAGACCTTGCGTCACACCCTGACCGAAACCCGCAGTGATGCAGAGCGACTCGCACCCTACGCGCGCCCGGACCTTCTCGAGTTGTTGGGCGTCAAGGAACATCTGAGCTGGCCGGCAAGTTCAGCGGCGTGGATGAGCCCCGATCAGTTGGTCTACCGCATCCAGAACGAAGATCGCAGCGAGGACGCAGCCCACCCGCCTGTCCTCCCCGAAGACGTCGACAAGTTGTACCGAGCGCTCGAGGCTGCGACCTCGGCAGTCAGAGTCACCGACGGCGCCCGAAAGGCAACCCGCACGGCACTGACCTCGGCGCTGCAGGACTTCGACGCGCAACTCGCAGCAGCCGGACAGGACTACCGTCTGCAGTGGGATGCACCGGATGGGCTGACCGTCGTACGAGTCCAGGACGATCAGGGCTATTCGTCGATCGGCGAGTTCGCAACGCGGATCCACGACGCTCGCGGCGATCAGGAGCAGTTGCTCACCGAATCCGAGCGTCGCATTCTCGAAGATGCCCTGTTGACGGGATTGGCTCAGCAGATCCACGAGCGCACGGTCGACGCACGCGAGTTGATCGCACAGATGGGCACCGAGATGCGTGAGCGTCGGATGTCCTCAGGCAATACCATCGGCGTTCACTGGGTGCTCGCCGACAACCTCGACGACAGCTCGCGGGCGATCTCCAAGCTGCTGGATCGAGACGCGTCGGCCCTCGGCGTCGATGAACTGGCAACTCTGCGAGCACATTTCGCGACGCAGATCCGTACCGCCCGCGCGGCGCACCCCGAACGCTCGTACCCGGAGATTCTGTCCTCGGCGCTCGACTACCGTCAATGGCGCGTGTTCTCGTTCACCCTCATCAGCGGTGAGGGCAAGGAAGACCGTCTTACCGTCGCGCGGCACAGCGCGCTGTCCGGTGGCGAGCAGTCCGTCTCGCTGCACCTTCCTTTGTTCGCCGCGGCGCACGTCATGTTGGACTCGGCCGACCCGCACGCCCCGCGTCTGCTGGCACTCGACGAGGCCTTCGCCGGTGTCGACGACAACGGTCGCAGCGAGCTTCTCGGCTTGAGCGTTCAGTTCGACCTGGACCTCTTCATGACCGGCTACGACCTGTGGATCACATACGCAGACGTCCCCGGCTGTGCGCACTACGACCTCGCGCACTCCACGGCCGAACAGGCTGTCAGCGCCGCGCTGCTGGTCTGGTCGAACGGTGAGCTGCTCGCCGAGCACGACGGAACGGATCTGGCGAGGGCATTGGGCTCGCCGCTACGGCGCCGGGTACCGACACCAGCCGAAGGTGCGTTGGACTACGCCTAGAAACTGCTGTGCGCCTTTATTAACCGCCCGCGGTTAATAAAGGCGCACAGCAGGGGTTCAGCGAAGCGAAATACCCAGTAGGGCGTCGACGGCATCGGCGAACTCGCCGGGTGCCTGCGTGTCGGATCCGCCGCCCTCGATGGCGCGGCGGGCCCAACCGTCGAGCGCGTCGAGCGCCTTCGGGGTGTCGAGATCGTCGGCCAGGTGCTGACGCAAACGCGCAACAGTGTCAATGGCAGACGGCGCAGAACCGAGAGCTGCTGCCTCGCGCCACACCTTCAGGCGCGACTGAGCATCCGCGAGGACCTGATCGGTCCACGCGCGATCCTGGCGGTAGTGGCCGGACAGAAGTCCGAGACGGATTGCCGCTGGGTCCACCCCCTCGCCGCGCAGCTTGGAGACGAAGACCAGGTTTCCGCGACTCTTCGACATCTTCTCGCCGTCGAGACCGATCATGCCGGTGTGCACATAGTGCCGCGCGAATCGGCGATCACCCGTTGCCGATTCGGCATGCGCAGCCGAGAACTCGTGGTGCGGGAAGATCAGATCGCTGCCACCGCCCTGGACGTCGAAGCCGGAGCCGATGCGGTTGAGTGCAATGGCCGCGCATTCGATGTGCCAGCCGGGGCGACCCGGTCCGAAGGGTGAGGGCCACGAGGGCTCGCCCGGACGCTCCGCACGCCAGACAAGTGCGTCGAGCGGATTGCGCTTTCCGACGCGATCGGGATCTCCGCCGCGTTCGGCAAAGAACTTCTCCATCGTCGCGCGGTCGTAGCCCGACTCGTAGCCGAACTGCTCGGTCGCGTCGGCACGGAAGTAGACGTCGGGGAACTCCGCGTCGTCGACGATGTACGCGGCACCGGACGCCACGAACTTCTCCACCAACTCGACTACTTCGTTCACCGATTCGACGGCGCCGATGTAGTCCTTCGGCGGAAGCACACGCAGCGCTTCCATGTCCTCGCGGAAGAGTGCCGTCTCACGCATGCCGAGGACGATCCAGTCCTCGCCGTCGCGATTGGCTCGCTCGAACAGCGGGTCGTCCACGTCGGTCACGTTCTGGACGTAGTGGACATCGTGTCCGGCGTCGCGCCAGATGCGGTTCACGAGGTCGAACGTGAGGTACGTGGCCGCGTGGCCGAGGTGGGTGGCGTCGTACGGGGTGATGCCGCAGACGTACATCGTCGCCTTCTCGCCCGGGGTGACGGGGCGAACCTGACGGTCGGCTGTGTCGTACAGCCGCAACGGCGGCCCCTGACCGGGAACGGACGGGAGTGCGGTATCGGACCAAGACTGCATGCTGCCGAGCCTAGTGGAGACTGCTCTGAGGCTGGGAAGGTGCTGGCTGATCCTGCTCTGGTTCGGGCGTCGACGCGAGCTTGCTCGGCCACCAGATCTTCTGACCGATGTCGTAGGTCAAGGCCGGGACCAGCAAGGATCGGACGATCAGAGCGTCGAGCAGGACACCGAACGCCACGATGAACGCGATCTGGGCGAGGAACAACAGAGGGATCACCGCCAACGCCGAGAAGGTTGCTGCCAGAACAACTCCGGCAGATGTGATCACCCCGCCGGTCACCGTGAGTCCCCGCAGAGCGCCCGCCCTGGTGCCGATCTTCAGCGCTTCCTCACGCACCCTCGTCATGAGGAAGATGTTGTAGTCGATTCCCAGAGCCACGAGGAACACGAACGCAAAGAGCGGGACCACCGGATCCGCGCCGGGGAAACCGAAGATGTGGTCGAACACCAGCGACGAAATGCCCAGTGTCGCAGCAAACGAGAGCACAACGGTGCCCATGAGAAGCAGCGGTGCGAGAAGCGAACGCAGCAAGAGCGAGAGAATCACGAACACCACGATGATCACCACGGGAATGATGAGTGTCCGGTCCCGTGTCGAGGTGGTCTTCGTGTCGAGGTCGGTCGCAGTGACGCCACCGACCAATGCGTCGGCGCCCTCCACTGAGTGAACTGCATCACGCAGTCGCACGATGGTGTCTTCGGCCTCGAGCGAGTCGGCAGCGTCAGTCAACGTCGCCTGCAGGGAGACTCGCCCGTCGACGACCAGTGGGGCTCCCCCGTTCTGCACGACGCTCACGTCGCTGACACCCTCGACGCGACTGGCTGCCGCAACGGCATCCACTTGGTCTGCATTCGCGATGACCACGGCCGGTGAACCCGAACCCGCGTCGAAGTGCTCGCCGAGAATCTCCTGGCCTGCAACCGAATCGACATCGAGCAAGAAGATGTCGGACGACGAGACACCGCTGGCTTTGAACTGCGGCATCATCATCGCGAAGATCACCAGCACCAGAGTCGACGCCACCCAGAAGCGGCGCGGATGCCTACCGATTCGAGCAGCGAGCCCGGCCCAGAACCGGTGATCGTTCGCCTCGTCGTGGTGCTCGCGGTCTGCATCGAACTTCGGCTTGGTCGGCCAGTACGCCGTCCTCCCGAACAGAACCAGGACAGCAGGTAGGAAGGTCATCGATGCGAGGAAGGACGCGGCGATACCGATGGCGGCCACCGGACCGAGTCCGCGGTTCGAGTTCAGGTCGGAGAGCAACAGGCACAGAACGCCCGCGATGACCGTTCCTGCAGACGCTGCGACAGGTTCGAGCGTCGCGCGCCACGCAGTGCGCATTGCTGCGTACTTGTCCTTCTCGATCCGCAATTCTTCCCGGTAACGAGAGACCAGCAGTAGCGCGTAGTCGGTGGCGGCACCGAACACGAGGATGAACAGGATGCCCTGGCTCTGACCGTTCAGTGCGATGACGTCCGCGTCCGCGAGCAGATACACGAGCAAGCTCGACAATCCGAGTGCGAAGATCGCCGAGAAGATCACCACGAACGGCAGGATCGGGCTTCGGTAAACGATGATCAGGATCACGATCACGACGGATCCGGCTACCAACAACAGCAATCCGTCGATACCGGCGAATGCTGCCGACAGATCCGCAACCTGCCCAGCGGGGCCCGTGACCTTGACTGTCAGTCCGTCAGGGCTCGACTCCAGCGCCGCGCGCAGCGCTTTCACGCTGTCCTTGACTTCGAGGGTGCTGTCGACCGGCAGGAACATCTGGAGTGCCTGGCCGTCGGCCGACGGGATCGGCGGCGATGAGGCGTCGCCGAATCCTTCGGTACCGACAAACGAATCGACGGTCTGGGAAAGGAAGGTGGAGTCGGCGGGCTCGAGGCCACCCGGTCGTTCCGCCACGATGATGGCCGGCACGAAGCGCGTGTCCGTGAAGCTCTCTTGAAGCTTTGCCACCTCGGTCGCTTCGGCCGACGCGGGCAGGAACGACGTGTTGTCGTTCTGCTGCACCGTGCTGAGCTTTCCGGCGAACGGACCGCCGAATCCTCCGATTGCCAGCCAGCCGATCACGAGGAGAGCTGGCACAATCCATCGAAGGCGACGAACAGGACGATTTTGTACTGGTGTGCTCACTGGGTCTCCAGGGATCGGCAGCAGAGGACTTGCCGACTATTTTGTTCAGCATGCTGAGTAATTGCAAACGGAAGGCAGAAAAATGAGCAGCGACGGCCTGGACGACTGGCCCACCGGCCGGCTGTTGTCCACCGCTGCACGCCTGGTGGAGCACTCGTGGGAGAAGGTCTTGCGGTCTCAGGACATGACGCACGCGGGCCTGATCGTGCTCCACTCGATCGCCGGTGGGGCGGCGTCTCAACGCGACATCGCGAAGAACGCCCGAGTCACCGATCAGACGATGAGCCGCACGATCGACCGTCTCGAACGAGCGGGTTACGTCACTCGTGACACCGATCCGAGGGACGAGCGTCGGCGCGTGATCGCGATAACCGACGCCGGAAGACTGACGTACGAGCGACTACTGACGCTCGAGAAAGAAGATGCGGCGTTGACCGTCGGCGTCGGGGATGTCGCCGCGCTGCGCGAACAACTACTGCGATTGGTTCGCTCACCCGGATTGAAGACGGCAACTCGCGAACAGCAGGAAACGTCTCGCGACTAGAAGGCCGGCCAGGGAATCGTTCGATGGCCGTTCGGCTCAGGCATCACAGCGGACTCGGCGAACTGCATCGCCCGCACCGCCAAGGCCACGATTTCCTCTTCGGTGATCAGTTCGGACAACTCGTCGCCGAGATCCCCGTCGAGAGTTGTCGCGAATTCGGCGACGTCGGCGATCAAAGCACCGGGTACGGGCTGCCCGGCCCACCCCCACAACACGGTCCGCAGCTTGTTCTCCGAGTGAAGACAGATTCCGTGATCAACGCCGTACACCGAGCCGTCGACGCCTTCGAGGGCGTGACCACCTTTGCGGTCGGCGTTGTTGATGAGGACGTCCAGAACGGCCATTCGCTGCAGCCGTGGATCGTCCGCATGGATCAGGGAGACTGGTTCACCCTCCGAGTCGAAGGCCTGTAGGACCTCGAACCACCCCGGCGGAACATTGCCGGGACTGCACAGGTCCACCATCTCGAGTCCGCCAGATCCATCCGCGCGGCGATCGACGGTGTCGATCCATCGCTGCACCATGCCTGGACCGAAAGGGCCGTCCCGCAACACTGTTCGCGGAATCACTCCCCAACCCAGCGCCTCGGACACGCGGTACGACGCGACCTCACGCCCCGCCAGAGTGCCGTCCGGGAAATCCCACAGTGGGCGTTCACCCCGGACCGGCTTGTAGACCACGCGGGTGGACTTCTCCCCCAGAGTTGACTCACATACCAGCGTGGCGTTGCTCGCCGTGGTGATCTGACCGATCAGAGTCAGATCACCCTCGAGCAGCACGTCCGGCACACCAGGTTCGGACACGACGTCAGACCTCGTCGTCGTCTGCGTCGTCGATCGCGAAACCGAAGGACTCGCCGCGTCGGTACCCATTGGTGCGGATGCAGACGTGCCCCTCGGGCGCCAACGGTTCACCACACAGCGGGCACGGCGCGCGTCCCGCCGCGATGACGCGTTCGGACCGCAGCGAAAACTCGCGCGCTTGCTCCGGAGTCAGGAACACACGGACCGCGTCCGGACCGTCGTCGGCGTCGTCGAGGACAACCGATTCGTCGAACTCCGTCTCGCTGACGGCAAGCAGCTCCACGACGACCGCCCCGGCATCGGCGTCCCAACCGAGCCCCATCGTGCCGACCCGGAACTCCGCGTCGAGCGGTGTGACCAGCGGGCTGAGGTCGGAGACGTCGTCGGCTTGTGGCGGAACCTCGGTTCCGAAGCGTCGATGTACCTCTTCGAGGAGTAAGCCCATGCGATCGGCGAGGACCTGAACCTGCTGCTTCTCGAGCAGCACACTCACCACCCGTGATTCGTGCACGGCCTGGAGATAGAAAGACCTGTCACCGGGTTCGCCCACCGTTCCTGCGACAAATCGGTCAGGAGTGCGAAATACGTGAATCGCGCGCGACATTGCACCTCCTCGAGTTCGAGCAGAACATCACTGAATACCCATTATCCGTCACAGCTCACGCACCGACCTCTCCGCCGGGGACGGACTCCTGCGCGGGAGCCGAACCGTTGGTCGCGGCCTTCGCCGCACCGATCGCGGCGAGTACGTCTCCGGTGTCGTTGACGCGAAGAACGAACGGCAGTGTCGCCGTGTAGCGAATCACACTGACCGAGGCGGGCTCGGCGACGATGCGCTGGAACGAATCGAGGTGCATCGCAAACGCGTCGGCGAGAACCGATTTGATGACGTCACCGTGCGTGCACGCGATCCAGACGACGTCCTTGCCGTGTTCTTCGGCCAGCCGTGCGTCGTGCTCTCGGATCGCGGCAACGGCTCGCGCCTGTACCTGGGCCAGCCCTTCACCGCCGGGAAACACTGCACCGGAAGCGTGGCGCTGCACCACTTTCCAGAGCGGTTCTTCCAAGAGTTCCTTGAGCGGGCGACCCGTCCAGTCGCCGTAATCGACCTCGATGAGGCGATCCTCGACCACCGGCGTCAGACCACGGTCGACGGCAATGGGGCCGACCGTCTGCTCACACCGCAACAGCGGCGAGCGGACGATCTCCGCGATGTCCAGACCGACCAGCCGATCGACGACGCCTTCGGCCTGTTTCCGGCCGTGGTCGTCGAGTTCCACACCCGGCGTTCGACCGGCCAGGGTATGGGCAGTGTTGGACGTCGACCGCCCGTGCCGCAGTAGGACAACTGTCATTCCACAACCCTAATGGGGCGGTGGCCGCACGGACGGGTGGTCGACGTCGAAACGGGCCCTATGTCGCGGACACGACCCCTGTGGCCAGCAACGCAAGGACGACTACGCCGAGAGCGATTCTGTATCCGACGAACCAGTACATGGAGTGATCGACAACAAATCGAAGCAGCCAGGCGATCGCTGCGTAACCGACCGCGAAGGCGATGACGGTTGCCACCAGCAACTGCGGACCGCTCGCGTTCAGACCCTCACCAGCCGGCTCGAAGGCATCCGGGAGGCTGAACAAACCGGAGGCGAGAACTGCCGGAATCGCCAACAGGAACGAGTAACGGGCTGCGGCCTCACGGGTGAGTCCGAGGAAAAGGCCGGCACTGATCGTGCCACCCGAACGTGAGACACCCGGGATGAGCGCGAGCGCCTGAGCCGAACCCATGATGATGCCGTCGCGCGCTGTGAGCGATTCGATCGGGCGCGTCTTGCGTCCGTAGTACTCGGCAGCAGCAATGACGAGCGCGAACACGATCAGCATCGTGGCAATCAGCCACAGATTGCGTGCGCCGGTACGGATCTGGTCTTTGAAGAAGAACCCGAGGATGCCGACCGGGATGGTGCCGATGATGACGTACCAGCCCATCCGGTAATCGAGATCGCCCCGGTGCTCGGCATTGAACACACCTCGGAACCAGGCAGTGATGATCCTCACGATGTCGCGTGCGAAGTAGATCAGGACCGCCAACTCGGTGCCGAGCTGCGTCACCGCGGTGAACGACGCGCCGGCGTCACTGCCGAAGAATATCTCCGACACGATTCGCAAATGTCCGGAAGACGAGATGGGCAGGAACTCGGTCAAGCCCTGCACGAGGCCCAGGATCACGGCCTGGAGCCAGGTCATCGCTTCGCCCATCACTCACCGATCCCGGCTGATTCGAATGGGGTTACTGCACACAGGTTTCGTGTGTCGGGTTCACGTTTCACCGGCGCCACGCTACCGGGGCCCACGGCGCCGCGCCGCGCCCGGCACGTCCGTGTCCGAATACCCCGACTCGAGGCGAGCGCCTACTAGTCTGCACGTGGTGAGATCTCTCGGGTGCCGCACTTGCGCACACGAGTCGGGCGCGAGATGCAGGCGGTTATGAAGCACAGATCTGTCGGAACGAGCGGACTTCGGGTCTCGCGACTTGGGCTCGGCACACTGACATGGGGACGCGACACGGACGGCGACGAGGCTGCTGCGCAGCTACTCGCGTTCGCCGAGGCCGGCGGAACCCTGGTCGACACCTCGCCCGCCTACGGCGCCGGTGCGGCGCAACGAATCCTCGCCGAGTTGCTCGACGACGTCGTTCCACGTGACGAACTCATCATCAGCTCGAGCGCCGGCATCGACCCCACACCGATCGGCACCGACCGCGTCGACTGCTCGCGGCGCGGATTGCTCCGCCAGCTCGACGCGACTCTTCGTGAACTCGGAACCGACTTCCTCGACATGTGGCAGGTCGCAACCTGGGATCCGCTCACGCCCGTCGACGAGGTTGCAGCAACCCTCGACTACGCCGTCTCGAGCGGTAAGGTGCGGTACGTCGGAGTGCGCGGCTACCTCGGCTGGCAGCTCGCGACGGCCGTAGGAGCCGGTGGCGCAACAACACTCGCCGCGACGCAGGCCGAGTACTCGTTGCTCGCACGCGGCGTCGAGGAAGAATTGTTCGCAGCGGCGGCCCATCACGGCGTCGGAGTGTTCGCCGCAGTACCCCTCGCGGGCGGTGTGCTGACCGGCAAGTACCGCGACGGCATTCCCGTCGATTCCCGCGGCGCCGACGAAGCACATTCGCAGGATGTGCAGAGCTATCTGACCGATTCCTCGATCCGGGTGGTCGACGCAGTCGTTACCGCTGCCGACGGTCTGGGTACTTCCCCACTGGCGGTGGCACTGGCCTGGGCGCGCGATCGCGCCGGGGTGGCCAGCGCCGTCGTCGGCACGCGTGATCTCGCCCAGTTGACAGGAGTACTGGCAACCGAAGAATTGGAACTTCCGAAAGCGATTGCCGCGGCTCTCGACGATGTGAGCGCTTGATCTGTCCCGCTGATCGAAATACCGGAGGTATCGCGTTGGCGAGGGCAGGCTAACCTAGTAGGCAACGCTTGACTACAGCCTCAGGAGAATCAATGACCACGCTCGACGTAGACAGCCTTTCCGCAGACGCAGGCCCAGCCTTCTCCGAACGAATCAAGACCGAGACGGACGCAGCACACCGCGAGACGGAGCAGTCGCGATTCGTAGGCGCACTACTCGGCGGTGAGCTGACCACGGCTGGCTACGCCGCACTTCTGGGACAGACGTACCTCGTCTACACGAGCCTCGAAGAGGCCGGCCGCACACACGCCGACAACGAGTTGGTCGCCCCGTTCCTGTCCGAGGATCTGTTGCGCGTGGCTTCACTCGAGGCCGATCTCGAGTTCCTCGGCGGACCGAACTGGCGCGACGAACTCGTGGCACTGCCGGCAACCGAGCGCTACATCGCCCGCCTGAAGGAGGTGGCGTTCGACTGGCCTGCCGGCTTCGTCGCACATCACTACCTTCGGTACATGGGCGATCTCTCGGGCGGACAGATCATCCGCCGGATGCTCGAACGCGCCTACGGATTCGAGACCGACGGACTTCGCTTCTACATCTTCGAAGGCATCCCCAAGCCGAAGCCTTTCAAGGACGACTACCGCTCGAATCTGGATGCACTGCAGATTCCTGCCGAGGAACAGCAGCGTTTCATCGACGAGGTGAATCTGGCGTACCGCCTCAACGGCGACTTGTTCGCCGACCTCGAAGGCGACATCGAGAGCTACCTCGTCAAATGATGAAGCGCTTGGCCGCGGCGGCTCTGGTCGCAGCAGCCGGTTTCGGTCTGGTGGCTTGCGGGTCCAGCGACACTCCGACGACATCTCAGGGTGCCAGGACCGCGGTACTCGAAGATTCCAGCCCGGTTCCCGTGTCCGACAACCCGACCGCGACACTGCCCGTGACGGTGAAGAGCTTCGACGGCGTCGACGTGACCATCACCGACAACAGCCGGATTGTTGCGGCCGACCGCTACGGGACGCTCGCGACGACGACGGTGGCGCTCGGCCTCGGTGACAATCTCGTCGGCCGCGACACCGCCGCCAAGTTCCCCGCAGTCGCGGACGTGCCGGTTGTCACGGTCGGCGGCCAATCGCTCAACACCGAGGCAATTCTCGACCTCAATCCCACCGTTGTTCTCACCGACACCAGTATCGGGCCCAAGAGCGTCCAGGATCAGTTGCGCGCCGCCGGTGTTCCCGTCGTCTTCTTCGATCCGACCCGAACACTCGAGGGTGTGCCAGGACAACTCCAGGCCGTCGCCGACGCGCTCGGCGTCCCCGCCCAGGGCGCAGCGCTGGTCGATCGGACCGAATCGGAAATCGCTGGAGCTCGTGACCTGGTCCCCACCGAGGGCGATCCACTGAAAATCGCATTCCTCTACATGCGCGGATCGGCCATCACCATGATCGGCGGTGAAGGGTCCGGAGCAGATTCCTTGATCGAGGCACTCGGCGCCACCGATGCAGGAACCGCCTCGGGCATCACACAACAGTTCGTGCCCATCACCAGCGAAGCGCTCATCGCCGCAGCGCCTGACGCCCTGCTGATGATGACGGACGGATTGGCATCGATCGGCGGAATCGACGGCCTCGAAAAGGTCCCTGGCATCGCGCAGACGCCGGCTGGAAAGAACAAACGAGTAGTCGACATGGCGGACGGTGTACTGCTCAGCTTCGGGCCCAACACCGGACGCGTCATGGCGGCACTCGCCGAAGCGATCTACGAGCCCGGTGGATCGTGAGCAAAGATTCGTGAGCAAAGATTCGTGAGTGCTGATTCGTGAGTACAGAGACAGGTAGTTCCGAAGCAGGTAAGACTGTGTCGGCCGAGGATTCACACGACGTCGGGGGCGCCGACAAGTCGGCGTCTGCCCCCGCGTCGCGGTCGCGGGTGAGTGCGGTTCTGGTCAGCTTGACTCTCGCCCTGGTGATCGTCGCGGTGCTGTCGGCGTGCATCGGTCAAGTTCCGACGTCGCCACTCGAGGTTTTGGGCAGCATCCTGCATCGCATCGGGCTCGACCTCGGTCCGATGCCCGCCCATCCCAGCGGTGAAGTGACTTTGTGGGAGGTTCGATTCCCCCGCGTCGTGCTCGCCATCTGTGTCGGCGCGGCGCTGGGATGTTCCGGTGCGCTCCTGCAGGGTGTGTTCTCCAATCCGCTCGCAGAACCCGGAGTGATCGGAGTGTCTGCGGGCGCGGCAGTTGGCGCGAGTGCTGTCATCGTCGTCGGGGGAACGTTCGTGGCCGGCTGGGCCGTTGCTGCGGCTGCGTTCGTCGCCGGGCTGGTCACCACCGCGGCGGTCTACCTGCTGGCTCGGCACGAAGGCCGAACGGAAGTAGTGACGTTGGTGCTGACGGGCGTCGCGATCAACGCGTTCGCCGGCGGGCTCATCGCGTTCTTCACCTTCGTCGCCAGCCCGTCCGCTCGCGATCAGATCGTGTTCTGGCAACTCGGCTCACTCAACGGCGCTTCCTGGAACGCAGTCCTGATCGTGGCGCCGATGACCGTCGTCGGGATCGCCGCGACCATGATGATCGCCCCACGTCTCGACCTGCTGGCGCTCGGTGAACACGCGGCCCGTCATCTGGGCGTCAACGTCGAACGGCTTCGCCAGTTCGCGGTACTGATCGTCGCTCTCTTGGTCTCGGCGAGTGTTGCCTTCACGGGAATCATCCTCTTCGTCGGCCTGGTCGTTCCGCACCTGATGCGCATTCTCGTCGGACCTGGCCACCGCGCGCTGATTCCGGCGAGCGCCCTCGCCGGCGCACTGGTTCTGCTTGTCGCAGATCTGGGCTCGCGGTCGCTGATCGACAACGCAGACCTGCCCCTCGGAATGCTGACCGCTCTGGTGGGCGGCCCCTTCTTCTTCTGGCTTCTCCGACGCACGCGCGCGCAACAGGGCGGGTGGGCATGAGCAGCCTCGTAAGAAACTGGCGCGAACTGTTCGGCCGCGTCACCCCCGAACCGAAGAGCCCAGCCGTCGGTGATGTCACCCTCGAGGCGCGCGACATCACAGTCGAACGCGGTGGTCGGCAGATTCTGGAAGGCGTGTCCATCGAAGTCCGGGCAGGCGAGCTAGTCGTTCTCGTCGGACCGAACGGCGCCGGTAAGTCGACTCTTCTTGCGGCGTTGGCCGGTGATCAGCCCGTCATCGCTGGGCGGGTGGACGTTGACGGCACCGACCTCACTCAGTGGTCGCCGATCGACATGGCGCGCCGACGCGCGGTGCTCCCCCAGAAACACACCATCGGATTTTCGTTCAGCGCTCGCCAGGTGGTTCGTATGGGACGTGCGCCATGGACCGGAACTCGCCGAGAAGACCGCGACGGCGCTGCTATCACCGCGGCGATGAAGACCTGCGATGTCGAGGGGTTCGCCAATCGGCCGTTCGCCGTGCTGTCCGGCGGCGAGCAGGCGCGGGTCGCGCTGGCCCGGGTACTGGCACAGGAAACGTCGACCATCCTGCTGGACGAGCCGACTGCAGCTCTCGATCTCGGACACCAGGAGGCGGTGATGTCCGTGGCGCGCGCTCGCGCTGCGGACGGCGATGCCGTCGTCGTCGTTTTGCACGACCTCGCGTTGGCAGCGGCGTACGCGGATCGGATCGTCGTGCTCGAAAACGGCCGCATCGCCGCTGACGGTCCCCCGGAATCGGTGTTGCACGAAGAGCTTCTGACCCGCGTCTACGGTTATCCGGTCGAGGTCTTCCCGCATCCGACAACCGGAGCAACGCTGGTCATCCCGCGCCGAGAATTCACCGAACAGAATCGATGATCGATCCCAGCCTGTTCAGGACGGCTCTCACCGTCGGCAGGCTGCGACCGTCGCTCTCACGAACTCCGTCACCGGGACCGGGCTGTGACCAATCAGCCTCCGTGGACAGAACTGCGTCGCGGACCACACCGGCGATGCTTCGCTCGTCGGTCAAATCGATGTCGGTCACCGATCGCTCCGCGGTGGCGACAACGTCTGCAGGGGTCGGCACACTGTGCTCGCAGTATTCGCCGTATACCTCGACGAACAGCATGCTCTTTCGTACGCGGAACGCGAAAGTTCGACCGTCGGACCTGCCGAAACCGTGTGCGTGAGCGCCGACGGTGAGGTCCTCGATCTCGAAGCCCGGCCGCGCCGGTTCGGGCGACTGCGCGCCGGAATCAGTGGGTTCTGTGGGAATCACAATGATCTCCTCGGTGATTGCAGCGTCAACCGCAACCGCTGTTCGTACGGTATCGCGTCAGGGGTGTGAGCGGAATGGTCGGTAGTTCCTCGACGCGATGAACGGCGCCCGACTGCGATCAGGGATGATCGATGACAGTCGCACTGCGTGAAGAACAGATGACAAGAAAAAGAGGAACTACACATGGCTCGCCTAGGGATCCGCACCACTGCAGCAGCAATGGGGGCGGCGGTTCTTCTGGTCACAGGATGTTCTTCCGGAGATGGCGGAGACGACCTCATCACGATCGATCCCGCAACGGCAGCGGTCTCACCGGCCACCACCAGTACCCCGGACGGCGTGGTTCACCCGTATTCAGGTCTGATCGATTCCATCACATTCGACCCGATCACGCGCAGCGCTGTAGTGGTTGCCAACGACCCCCGTTCGGTGCTGGTCGTTCCTTCGGACAGTTTGGCCGGCGCCGACCCCGCCTCCGCAGGTCGTCCAACAGCCCTGGATTCCGACGTACGCGACGTTTCGATCGGCTCTGACGGTAGCGCTCTTCTGTCGATGGATCGCCAGGTAGTGAAGCTGAATCTGACTTCGGGCGAACAGACGTCCATCCCGGTAGACGGGCAGGCGAATTCAGCGGTCGAACTCAACGACGGCCGCATCGCGATCGGCACGGACAATGGTTCAGTTCACATCGTCGACCCGAAGACCGATCAGTCACAGACGGTTTCGGGATTCGCATCCGTCGACGAACTCGCGGTCACCGGCGACAACCTGAGCGCCCTCGATCACCGTCAGACCTCGTTGACGGCGATCAACCTCGAAGACGGCAAACTCGGCGTCGCTCTCCGCGCCGGTGAGGGCGCAACTCATCTGGCCACCGATCGCTTCGGACGCATTCTGGTCACCGACACCACCGGCAACGAACTGCTCGTCTTCACTGCCGATCCGCTCCTGATGCACCAGCGCTACCCCGTCGGCGAGTCGCCGTACGCCGTTGCCTACGACGAGACCGCGGATCGGGTGTGGGTGACACTGACCGCGACCAATGAAGTGGTCGGCTTCGATCTGTCGTCCGGCATCCCCGTGGAGACCGGACGGTTCAAGACGGTGCGACAGCCGAATTCGTTAGCCGTAGACTCTTCCAACGGCAATCTGATCGTCGGATCGGCAACCGCTGACGGGCTGCAGGTCATCCCGTCACGGGAGAACTGATGGAAAAGCGTACGCGCGGGATCCCCGTGCAGTGGGAGACGTCGGACGACAAGTTCGACTACGTGCCGCTCCGGCTACCGCCGAACGTTTCGCGGGTCACGGCGTCGATGCGCCTGGCGATCTCCGCCGAGTTCGGCGGATGGGAACTCTCCCGAGTCCGTCAACCCCGACGGCAGTCGTCGCGTGCTCCTCAAGCGAAAGAAGACGCCGCTGCACGTGACCGATCCGGACGGCATTCAGCACTGATCGTCCAACAGACGACCAGAGCCCGCCGCTGACAAAATCACACCATCGAAGAGCTGGAGAATCGTGTACCAACTGCTGCTGAGCCTGATGTTCCGGGTCCCACCGGAACGCATCCACCACATTGCCTTCACCGCGATGAAACTGGTGACACGGTTCGCTCCCCTTCGCTGTCTGGTCGCAAAAGTCCTTGTCGTCGACGACCCGGTTCTGCGCAGTCAGGCTTTCGGTCTGACGTTCCCGGCACCTCTCGGCCTGGCCGCAGGATTCGACAAGGACGCCACCGGAGTCGACGCCTGGGGCCCGTTGGGATTCGGTTTCGCCGAGGTCGGAACAGTGACGGCCCAGGCTCAGCCCGGTAACCCCGCGCCGCGTCTCTTCCGTCTTCCGGCCGACCGCGCTCTGATCAACCGGATGGGCTTCAACAACCACGGCGCTGGTCACGCGGCGAATTTCCTGCGACAGCGCCGCGTCACGGTGCCGATCGGTGCCAACATCGGCAAGACCAAGATCGTCGAAGCCGCCGACGCCGCTGCCGACTACACCGCCAGCGCGCAGCTTCTGGGTCCGCTGGCCGACTTCATGGTCGTGAATGTCAGCTCGCCGAACACGCCCGGACTCCGTGATCTGCAGGCCGTCGAATCACTGCGCCCGATCCTGCAGGCCGTGCTCGACACCGTCAGCGTGCCGGTACTGGTGAAGATCGCGCCCGACCTCTCGGACGAGGACGTCGACGCGGTCGCCGATCTGGCAATCGAACTCGGGCTTGCCGGAATCGTCGCGACCAACACCACGATCCGTCGCGACGGTTTGAAGACCCCGGACGCCGAGGTAGCTGCACTCGGCGCAGGCGGGCTGTCCGGTGCACCGGTCGCCGAGCGCTCACTCGAAGTACTTCGGCGCCTGTACGTCCGAGTGGGCGACAAGATGACCATCATCTCGGTCGGCGGTATCGAGACGGCCGATCAGGCGTGGGAACGGATCCTCGCCGGCGCGACACTGGTGCAGGGATACACCGGCTTCATTTACGGCGGACCGTTCTGGGCTCGCAGCATCCACAAGGGGATAGCCAAGCGCGTCCGCGCAGCCGGCTTCTCGTCAATTGCCCAGGCTGTGGGAGCTGAGAACCCTCGCTAGAAACTGCTGTGCGCCTTTATTAACCGCCCGCGGTTAATAAAGGCGCACAGCATGGTGACTATTCGACCTCGAACGTCCCGGTCAAGGTTGCACGCGCAATCGCGTGATGGAACACGTTGAAACCGAGGAACGCCGGCGACGAGTCAGGGGTGACTCCGTCGAGTGTCTCCACGTCGAGGGCATGCACCGCGACGATGTAGCGATGCGGACCGTGCCCGGGAGGCGGGCCTGCACCGATGAAACCGAACCCACCACCGTCGTGGCGGAGGGTGACGGTTCCGGCGGGCAGGACATCGCTGTCCGCCGCGCCGGCACCGGCGGGGAGCTCGGTGACGGAAGCGGGGATGTTCGCCACGGCCCAGTGCCAGAACCCCGACGCAGTCGGTGCGTCCGGATCGAACACCGTCACGACGAAGCTCTTCGTCTCGGCCGGAAAGCCGGACCACGAGAGCTGCGGTGAGATGTCTTCGCCACCGGGGACACCGAAGGCTCCACTGGCCTGAGCAAGCTTCAGCGGCTGGCCCGCAGTGATGTCGTCACTGGTCAGCTCGAAACTCGGCAACTTCGGCAATGGTTCGTACGGATCGTGCGCCATGCGAATCCTTTCTGTGACAAGAGAGCTCGATGTGCGTCGAGCTCACGGATCTATCTACGTGCTCGTCAGGAATTGAGCAGGAAATGTTCCAGAACACGTGTCCCGAACAGTAGTGCGTCCACCGGAACTCGCTCGTCGACGCCGTGGAACAGCGCGCTGAAATCCAGCTCGGGCGGCAACTGCAACGGCGCGAAGCCGAAGCAGCGAATGCCCAGTTTCGCGAATGCCTTCGCGTCGGTTCCGCCGGAGAGCATGTACGGAACTGTGCGAGCCTCCGGATCGTGGGCGAGGATCGCCTCGTTCATGGCGTCTACGAGATGGCCGTCGAACGTTGTTTCGTACGAATCCAGCTTGGTGATCCACTCGCGGGTCACGTCGGGACCGATCAGTTGGTCCACCGTTCGCTCGAATTCGGCCTGACGTCCCGGCAGCACGCGGCAGTCGAAGACCGCCTCGGCCGTCTGCGGAATGACGTTCGCCTTGTATCCGGCCTTGAGCATCGTCGGGTTCGCGGTGTCACGGAACGTCGCGCCGATGATGTTGGCGATCGTGCCCAGCTTCGCGAGGGTTCCGTCGATGTCGGGTGATCCCGGATCGAAGTCCAATCCGGTCTCCTCGCCGACGGCGGTCAGGAACTCCGCGACCGAATCCGAGATCACGATCGGGAACTGGTGGGCAGCAAGCCTCGAGACCGCGCCGGCGAGTGTCGCGACCGCGTTGTCGTCGTGGAGGAAGGAGCCGTGTCCGGCGCGTCCCTTGGCAGTCAGACGCATCCAACCGAGGCCCTTTTCCGCAGTCTCCACGAGGTAGAGACGGCGGTCGGTTCCGTCAGGCCGCGGAACCGTCAGCGAGAAACCGCCGACCTCACCCACGGCCTCGGTCACTCCCTCGAACAGATCCGGGCGGTGCTCGACCAGCCACTGGCATCCGTACTTTCCGCCCGCTTCCTCGTCCGCCACGAAAGCGAACACCAGATCACGCGGCGGTACGACGCCTTCCGCCTTGAACTGTCTGGCGAGGGCCAGGATCATCCCGACCATGTCCTTCATGTCCACGGCGCCGCGCCCCCAGACGTAACCGTCCTGGACGGTGCCGGCAAAGGGATGGACGCTCCAGTCGGCGGGCTCGGCCGGAACTACGTCGAGGTGACCGTGAAGCATCAACGCACCACGACCCGACTCGGCTCCCTTCAAGCGAGCAAAGACATTTCCTCGGCCGGGTGCTCCGGACTCGACGTATTCCGTCTCGTAACCGACTTCTTGAAGCTGCGCGGCAACCCACTCCGCGCACGCACGCTCGCCTTTGGTGGTTTCGAGTTCTCCCGTGTTCGAGGTGTCGAAGCGGATGAGGGAACTGACCAGTTCGACTACTTCTGCTTCGGCTCTGCTCGGATTCGGATTATTCGGGGTTGTGGTCATTCCACTTTCCTACCATCGAATCAAACGACGCGGGCGACCGGAATGCCCCGCAACCTGGCGATTTGGGGCAGCTCACCTAATCGGATACTCTTTCCCAGCACCGAGAAATCGGGGCCGAGTCCGAGTGGCGGAATGGCAGACGCGCTAGCTTGAGGTGCTAGTGTCCTATTAACGGACGTGGGGGTTCAAGTCCCCCCTCGGACACTCTGTGTTGAGACAGACAGGAAAAGCTCCGGTTCATCGAACCGGAGCTTTTCTCGTAATTGGCGAAGTTCCCGCACCAGGGAACAGTCCGCGCGAGCGGCGATCGAGATGGAACAGAAGTTCGAAGTGGATACAGACACCAAGAAGTCGGATGCACTGCAGGCAGATTCGCTGGAAACAGCCGATTCAGAATCTGCTCGAGCCGAACTCACCGGACTCGACCCCGCAGAACTCGAAATCTGCCTGAAGGTCCTTTCCGAAGCCGCCGAACTCGACGACGAGCATCCCGATTCGATCACCATGCAGCGCGCTGTCGGCCATCTGTTCAAGCGACTCAAGAAGAAGCGTCGCCTCGCCTCGCGCGCAGCCGTCAACGAAGCCGACCGCCAAGTGGTCGCTGCGACTGCCACCGGTTCACCCGATCGCATCGACGACGAAACCGCAGGCATTCCGATCAAGTCGAACACCGCGGGCGCTTCCGCCGGCACGCTCATCAAGGCGCGGCCGTGCTACATCTGCAAGCAGCGCTACACCGCAGTCGACGCCTTCTATCACCAACTGTGCCCCGATTGCGCTGCCACCAGCCGCAGCAAACGTGATGCCAGCACTGATCTCACCGGCCGACGCGCACTTCTGACCGGCGGCCGTGCGAAGATCGGCATGTACATCGCGTTGCGCCTGCTGCGTGACGGCGCACATCTGACCATCACGACACGATTCCCCAACGACGCGATCCGCCGATTCAAAGCGATGGAAGACAGCAAAGACTGGATTCACCGTCTGCGCATCGTCGGCATCGACCTCCGCGACCCCGCCCAGGTTGTTGCACTCGCGGATTCCGTTGCCGCACAGGGTCCACTCGACATCCTCATCAACAACGCCGCGCAAACCGTCCGACGCTCCCCCGGTGCTTACGGCGCTTTGGTGGACGCCGAGTCCGGCGCACTGCCTGCCGGTGAACTGCCCGATGTCCTGACCTTCGGCAAGACGAGCGACGCTCACCCCGCTGCTCTGGCCGGATCGCTGTCGGACGTCGCAAGCATCACCTCCGGAAATCTGTCCGCCGACGCGGTCAGTTCACTCGCCCTCGTCGCCAAGTCGGCGTCACCCGATCGCATCGAGCAGGGCATCGCCATCGACGCGGGCGGGCTGCTGCCCGACCTCGCGCACACCAACAGCTGGGTTCAGACCGTCGAAGAGGTCGATCCGATCGAGCTTCTCGAAGTCCAGCTCTGCAACTCGGTCGCGCCCTTCATCCTCGTTTCACGCTTGCGCCCGTCGATGGCCGCGGCAGCTGCACGACGCAAGTACGTCGTGAATGTCTCCGCCATGGAAGGCCAGTTCAGCCGCGCATACAAGGGCCCTGGCCACCCGCACACCAACATGGCCAAGGCAGCACTGAACATGCTGACCCGCACCAGCTCCAAGGAAATGCTCGACGACGGCATCCTCATGACCGCCGTCGACACCGGTTGGATCACCGACGAACGCCCGCACTTCACCAAGATGCGGTTGGCCGACGAAGGTTTTCACGCACCACTCGACCTCGTCGACGGTGCCGCCCGCGTCTACGACCCCATCGTTCAGGGTGAACTGGGCGTCGACCTGCACGGCTGCTTCCTCAAGGATTACAAACCTTCGCCGTGGTGATCGGCAGCACGCCGCATTCGTGATGGGCAGCACCCAGCCGCCCCGATGTGGCGATCACGTCACCCCCAAACCCCCGTGTCGAGTAGCTCATTTCAGGTAGAGCACAGCATTGCAGGCGATAATGGAGCCGACACTGCTCACCGACTCGGAGGAACCATGACGATCGCCGTCGTACACAAGGACAGCCCGGAAGGCCGTGCCGCAATCGTGGCCGCTGCACGGGAATCCGTGGGTCGAAGCGAGGAACTGCTGGTTCTGCACGTCCTGGACGACGTCAACATCGGAGGCACGGTCAACCTCGGAGACACCGAGGACGATCGGGCCGCTCTTCGCGGCGAGATCCAGTCAGCGCTCGACGCCGGTGGATTCTCGGAGACGAAGTGGGATCTGCGCACCACCGAGCACGACGGCGATCCGGTTACCGCGCTCGTCGACCTGGTCCACGACGCGGGTGTCGATCTCCTGATCGTCGGAACACGCCGGATGTCCCCCATCGGCAAGTTCCTCCTCGAACGCCCGCTGCAACGCCTGTTGCTCGAAGTCGAGGCTCCGATCCTCGTCGTCAAGGAGCCCCTCCCCGCCGAGTGACCGCGGTCACATCACTTTCGACTACTCGTTTGTAGGCTGGCTCCATGACTGGAACCTCGCCCGCCCGAGAACTCGACATCATCGTCTACGGAGCGAGCGGCTTCGTCGGTAAGCTTCTCGCCGACTACCTCGTCAAACATGCTCCCGAAGGCACGAAGATCGGCCTCGGTGGCCGCTCCCTCGAAAAGTTGGCAGCCACTCGCGCCGATCTGGGTACTGCCGCTGCCGATCTCCCCTTGATCATCGCCGACGCCGACGACGCAACCGCACTGAAGGCACTCGCCCAGCGAACCCGGGTCGTCGCCACCACGGTCGGCCCGTATGCCAAGTACGGCCACGCCCTTGTTCACGAATGCGCCTCCGCCGGAACTCATTACGTCGACCTGACCGGTGAGGTGCTGTTCCACCGCGAGAGCATCGACGACAACCATGAGCTGGCGGTCTCGACCGGTGCCAAGATCGTCCATTCCTGCGGATTCGATTCCATCCCTTCCGATCTCGGAGTTCACGTCCTGCACGAGAAGGTCGCCGCCGACGGCGCCGGCGAGCTCACCGACACCACCCTGGTGGTCACGGCCCTGCGCGGCGGCGTGAGCGGTGGCACCATCGATTCGCTTCGCAACCAAATCGACGTGTCGAAAGACGATGCGCGCCTGCGGAAACTTGCTGCCTCGCCGTACTCGCTAAGCCCCGATCGTGATCGGGAGCCCGAACTCGGACGCCAGAGCGACGTGAGCGTGGTCGACGGCAAGAAGATCGATCCGTCGTTGAAGGGGTGGAAAGCGCCGTTCGTGATGGCGTCGTACAACACACGAGTCGTCCGTCGCAGCAATGCGCTCCGAGAGTGGGCGTACGGCAAGAAGTTCAAGTACAGCGAGGTGATGAGCGTCGGCTCATCGGTGGTGTCACCGGTGATTGCGGGCGGCGTGGCGGTCGGCCTCGGCGCGCTGGTCGCCGGACTCGCTCTACCTCCGACACGTTTCCTTCTCGACAAGGTATTGCCGGCTCCCGGTGAAGGTCCGAGCGAGAGCACCCAGAAGAAGGGCCACTTCACGCTCGACGTGTTCACCACGACCACGACCGGCGCCCGATACACATCACGAGTGAAGGCGAAGGGCGACCCGGGATACAGCGCGACGGCGGTAATGCTCGGCGAATCTGCGTTGTCGTTGGCGAAGGACCAAAAGGCTCTTCCCCCGGCCACCGGCGTTTTGACTCCAGCGACAGCGCTCGGCGACGTCCTGGTCGAGCGTCTACGCGCGGCTGGTTTCGAGATTTCCGCGCGCAAACTCTAGACAGAACGAATTTCACTTGATCGTTTCAGCTCTTCGCGCCCGATTATCGCAGCTCAGGGCGCGGACAGCGGTGGGAATACTCCCAGGTAACATTGATGTTGGTTCATGGCATCCATATGTGATGCTCCGCTTTCGGAAAAGTGAGGCTATTCATGACTGAGCGCGTTCAGGTCGGCAGTCTTCAGGTTGCCAAGGTTCTCTACGACTTCGTGGTCGAGGAGGCTCTTCCCGGCACCGGTGTAGACGCCGAAACGTTCTGGGCCGGCGCCGACAAGGTCATCACCGAGCTCGCACCGAAGAACCGCGACTTGCTTGCCAAGCGTGACGATCTGCAGGCTCAGATCGATCAGTGGCATCGCGATCACGCCGGCGCTCCCATCGACGCCGCCGCGTACAAGGCGTTCCTGCAGGAAATCGGCTACCTCCTGCCGACGCCTGCCGAGTTCTCGGTCACCACCGCGAACGTCGACACCGAGATCACCTCGACGGCCGGCCCGCAGTTGGTCGTGCCGATCCTCAACGCGCGCTTCGCTCTCAACGCGTCCAACGCCCGCTGGGGTTCGTTGTACGACGCGCTGTACGGCACCAACGCCATCTCCGAGGAGAACGGCGCCGAGAAGGGTTCCGGCTACAACAAGGTCCGCGGCGACAAGGTCATCGCCTGGGCGCGTGAATTCCTCGATGCGGCAGCACCTCTCGCGTCGGGATCGCATGCAGATTCAACCAAGTACGTTGTCGACGGCAGTGAACTGAAGATCACGTTGGCAGACGGTACTGTCACCACGCTCGCCCAGCCGGAGAAGTTCGTCGGCTACCTCGGCGAGAAGGACGCACCGACGAGCATCCTGCTGCTCAACAACGGATTGCACGCCGAGATCCAGATCGACGCCTCGTCCCCGATCGGCAGCACCGACGCCGCCGGCGTCAAGGACGTCGTTCTCGAATCCGCCGTCACCACGATCATGGACTTCGAGGACTCTGTCGCCGCTGTCGACGCCGACGACAAGGTTGTCGGCTACCGAAACTGGTTGGGTCTCAACCGTGGTGACCTGTCCGAGGAGATCAAGAAGGGCGCCAAGTCCTTCACCCGCACGCTCAACGGCGACCGTAAGTACACCGCAGTCGACGGCAGCGAACTCAGCCTGCAC
This sequence comes from Rhodococcus sp. MPR-R1B, assembly GCF_058793255.1. Classification (NCBI taxonomy): domain Bacteria; kingdom Bacillati; phylum Actinomycetota; class Actinomycetes; order Mycobacteriales; family Nocardiaceae; genus Rhodococcus; species Rhodococcus sp. MPR-R1B. The sequence goes on along the minus strand of NZ_JBXAFO010000011.1, from coordinate 26,527 downwards.
GGTCGTTCGCTCCTGTTCGTCCGCAACGTCGGTCACCTCATGACCAACCCCGCGATCCTCGACGCCGACGGCAACGAGGTCCCCGAGGGCATCCTCGACGCCTTGATCACCAGTGCCTGTGCAGTGCACGGCCTCTCGATCAGTGACGCCAACGGACCGCTCGACAACAGCCGCACCGGCTCGATCTACATCGTCAAGCCCAAGCAGCACGGTCCCGAGGAGGTTGCCTTCACCACCGAACTGTTCGGCCGTGTCGAGCAGGTCCTCGGGCTTCCGGAGAACACGCTCAAGGTCGGCATCATGGACGAGGAGCGTCGTACGACGGTCAACCTCGCTGCCTGCATCAAGGAAGCCGTCGACCGCGTCGTGTTCATCAACACCGGCTTCCTCGACCGCACCGGCGACGAGATCCACACCTCCATGGAAGCCGGCGCGATGGTGCGCAAGGCCGAGATGAAGAAGCAGAAGTGGATCGGCGCCTACGAGGACTGGAACGTCGACACCGGTCTGGCCTGCGGTCTGCAGGGCAAGGCGCAGATCGGCAAGGGCATGTGGGCCATGACCGAGTTGATGGCAGACATGCTCGAGCAGAAGATCGGTCACCCCCAGGCCGGCGCCAACACCGCATGGGTACCTTCGCCGACCGGCGCAACGCTGCACGCGACGCACTACCACCGCGTCGACGTGTTCGCAGTTCAGGACAGCCTGAAGGGAAAGCCTCGCGCGAGCGTCGACGACATCCTGACCATCCCGCTCGCTCCCAGCACCGACTGGACGGACGCGGAGAAGAAGGAAGAGCTCGACAACAACTGCCAGTCCATCCTCGGCTACGTGGTCCGTTGGATCGACGCGGGCGTCGGCTGCTCCAAGGTTCCCGACATCCACGATGTCGCGCTCATGGAGGATCGCGCCACGCTGCGCATCTCGAGCCAGCTACTCGCCAACTGGCTGCGTCACGGCATCGTCAGCGAGAGCGACGTTGTCAGTGCACTCGAGCGCATGGCCCCGGTTGTCGACCGTCAGAACGAGGGCGACGCCGAGTACCGCAACATGGCACCTGATTTCGATTCCAACATCGCGTTCCAGGCTGCCAAGGAACTCATCCTCGAAGGCGCGAAGCAGCCCAGCGGATACACGGAGCCGATCCTGCATCGCCGCCGCCGCGAGTACAAGGCCGCCAACGCCTGATTTCACCTTCTTCGAACTCGAAGCTGAACCCGAACAGCCTCGGCACCGCTCCCGGTGTCGAGGCTGTTCGCGTAGGCCCCGAAGTTTCGTCACTAGACTGGCCGAGGACACAGTCCGTTCAACAGACATTCTTCGAGTGACCAAGGTAGGGCAAGGTACGTGGGCGAACATCGCGGCGGGTCAGGCGCCAGAGGTATCAGTAAGGGGCCGATTCTCGTCGTCGTGCTGATCGTCTTGATCGTGGCAGGCTTCTTCGGATGGAAGGCCCTCAGCAACCGGATCGACGATCAGGGACAGCAGGCAGCCGGTACGTGCGTCGAGGGCAACAAGACACTCGACGTCACCGCGGATCCGTCCATAGCCCCACAGGTCGAGGAACTGGCGAAGCGGTACACCCAGACCTCGCCGGTGGTGCGTGATCACTGCATCGCCGTCGTGGTGCACGGTGCGCCGTCCGCGTCGGTCTCGACGGCACTCGAAGCCGGTCCGGCGGCCCCCTGGGACGACGCAGCATTGGGACCGCGTCCCTCCCTGTGGATCCCGACGAGTTCGTTCGAACTCGCGCCACTGTCGGGCAAGGCCGTGATCAACGGTGATCCTCGCTCGCTCGCGAGTTCCCCGATCGTTCTGGCAGCCGGTCCCGAGACCGCGGCAGCATTGGCCGGCGCAGCATCGAGTTGGAAGTCTTTGCCTTCCGATCTGACGGTCGCCCTGCCGGTCGGAAGTACCGAAACCTCGATGGCTGCACAGGCGATCGCTGCCGACGTCGCCGATGCGGGTGCCGGTCCGGTCACGACGGATCAGGCGAAGTCCGCTCAGGTCAACGCTGCGCTCAGTGCACGGGCGTTGCAGTTCCAATCCTTGCCGACTCCCCCCTCGTCCACCGCCGAAGCCCTCGGAGCACTGAGCGCCGGAACACCGGATTCGGTGAAAGCCGTTCCGGCCACGGAACAGTCGATAGCGCAGAGCGCGAACGCGGCGATGACGACGTACTCCCCCGCCGGCGCAACGCCAGTCGCGGACTATCCGGCGGTCATCGTCTCGGGCAGCGGGATCGACGAAACCGCGTCGCGCGCAGCGGCACAGTTTGCCGATTTCATGCGTGAGCCGAATCAGTCACAGTTGTTCGTCGGCGCCGGTTTCCGGGTCGAGGGCCAAGACCTTCCCGATCTCGGGGCGGTGTCCCCGGCCAAGATCTCGTCCACGTTGAAACCGGCTTCGGCGGAGACCGCAGCGGCGCTCGGTGACATAGTCGCCAACCCGGTCTCGCCGCGTAGTGCCACCATCCTGATGGACACGTCGGCGTCGATGGGTACCGACGACGGTGGCACTACCCGCTTGGCGAACGTTGCCTCGGCGGTGAATACCCAATTGGGTCGCAGCCCTGACGCTTCGGACATCGGCCTTCGCGAGTTCAGCACGGGCACCGACGGAAAACCGTCCGAGCGCATCCTGGTTCCGGGCGGTTCACTGTCCGAGCCGAATCGGCGTGCCACGATCACCGATTTCCTCAACGGGCTTCGGGCCGGCGGAAAGACCTCCAAATACCCGGCGCTTGCCAGCTCCTACAAAGCCGCCGTGGACGGTTTCGACGCGGGGCGAGTCAACTCGGTGCTGCTGATCACCTCGAGTACGCCTGACGAATCCACCACGACGCGAGCCGAACTGCTCAGCGCGATCGCCGCTGCGGGCAATCCGTCGCGTCCGGTACAGGTCGACGTGATCGTCGTCGGTGCGGGCGACGACGTCTCCACACTCCAAGACGTCTCGGATCGGACGGGCGGCACATTGGTTCGGGTCGATTCGACGTCCGACCCCGCTCTCGCGGCCGCAGTGACCAAGATGCTGTCCTGATGGGGCGCGTCGCGGTTTTTGCAGTCCTTCTCGCCCTTCTGACCTGGTTCCTGCATCGCCGACTCGTTCGCGCCACCGGCATCCCGAGGCGATGGGCTCGTCTCGCCGACACTGCGCTTGTCGTCTTGGCGGTCTCGACGCTCATCGGGGTCGGCAGCGGCGAAGTCTTTCCGACATCGTGGGCGCGACCGATCGGATTTGTCGGATGGGTCTGGCTGGCTTCGTGGCTGTATCTGATTCCCGGACTGCTCGTGATCGGCCTGTTCGCCGGGATCGGTCGACTACGTGCACGCCACACGGATACCACGACCGAAGTCGACCCAGCCAAGCGTCGTACGTTGCAGTTGGCTACGGCAGCAGTCACTCTCGCGGCGATCGGCACCGCCGGCTACGGCGTCTACGAGGCGTCGGGCCCCAAGATTTCCCGCGTCCGCGTGCCGCTCGCTCGCCTACCTGAGGGCTTCAACGGATACCGGATCGCCTTCATCACCGACCTGCACGTGGGACCGGCCCGCGGGGTCGACTTCACCCGCAAGGTGGTCGATATCGTGAACTCGCAGAATGTCGATCTGATCGCGATCGGCGGCGACCTCGTGGACGGAACCGTCGCGAAAGTTGCTCCCGATCTTGCTCCGCTCGCCGATCTTCGGGCGCCCGACGGAATCTTCGGAGTCAGCGGAAACCACGAGTTCTACGCCGACGACGGCGGCAAATGGCTCGACGTGTGGGAGACATTGGGGATCACCACACTTCGCAACAGCCGCACCTCGATCCAGCATGGCGGCGATACCATCGACATCGTGGGCATCCACGACTACACGTCGCCGGCCCCGTACGAGCCGAACCTGACTGCCGCGCTCGCAGGTCGCGATCCGAATACTTTCGCCTTGCTTCTCGCGCACGAACCGCGTCAAGCGATCGAGGCATCCGAGATGGGTATCGATCTGCAACTGTCCGGGCACACTCACGGCGGTCAGATGTGGCCGCTGCGGTATCTCGTTCCGCTGCAGCAGCCTTCGGTGCAAGGCTTGGACAGGGTCGGAAACACAGTGCTGTACACGACGCGTGGCGCCGGGGCTTGGGGTCCGCCGGTACGCGTCGGCGCCCCGCCGGAGATCACTGTTCTCGAACTCGTACGCGAGAGGTGATGATCTCCGGCGGGCACACGCCTTAGTTGCCTGCGAACGCTTCGATCGGCGGGCAGGAGCAGACCAGGTTGCGGTCGCCATGTGCACCGTCGATACGACGCACGGACGGCCACACCTTCGGGCGAGCCTTGCCACGCGGGAAGACGGCGATCTCACGCGAGTACGGGTGATCCCACTGCGCTGCAATGCTTCCCGCAGTGTGGGGAGCACCGCGTAGCGGGTTGTCCTCCACCGTCCACTCGCCCGCTCCGACGCGATCGATTTCGCCGCGAATGGCGATCATCGCCTCGCAGAACTCGTCGATCTCTTCGAGGTTCTCGCTCTCGGTGGGCTCGACCATCAGTGTGCCGACCACGGGGAAGCTCATGGTCGGAGCATGGAAACCGTAGTCGGCCAGACGCTTTGCGACGTCGTCGACGGTGACGCCGGTGTCCTTGGTCAACCCCCGGAGGTCGAGGATGCACTCGTGCGCGACCATGCCGTTCTCGCCGGTGTAGAGAACCGGGAAGTACTCGTCGAGTCGACGCGCGATGTAGTTGGCCGACGCGATGGCGGTCAGGCTGGCGCGGCGCAGGCCCGCAGCACCCATCATCCGGATGTAGGTCCAGGTGATGGGCAGAATGGACGCACTGCCGTACGGCGCCGCCGAGATCGTTCCTCCACCACCGAGTTCGGGGGCCATCGGGTGTCCGGGCAAAAACGGCGTCAAGTGTGAGCGCACACCGATCGGGCCGACGCCGGGTCCGCCGCCGCCGTGCGGGATGCAGAAGGTCTTGTGCAGATTCAGGTGGCTGACGTCGCCGCCGAATCGGCCCGGACGGGCAAGGCCGACAAGCGCATTGAGGTTGGCGCCGTCGACGTACACCTGGCCACCGGCGTCGTGTACCGCTGCACAGATGTCGGAGATCTCGTGCTCGTAGACACCGTGTGTTGAAGGGTAGGTGATCATGATCGCGGCGAGACGCTCGGCGTGATCGGTGATCTTCGCGCGCAGATCGTCGACGTCGACGTCACCGTTGGGACGGCAGGCGACAACCTCGACGCGCATCCCGGCCATGACGGCAGAAGCCGCGTTGGTGCCGTGAGCACTCGACGGAATGAGGCAGGTGTCGCGGTGGTCGTCGCCCCGGCTGAGGTGGTAGTTGCGGATCGCGAGCAGGCCCGCGTATTCCCCCTGGCTGCCGGCGTTGGGTTGCAGGCTGACGTTGTCGTAGCCGGTGACCGCGACCAGCCAGTCTTCGAGATCCTTGATGATCTTCAGCAGACCGGGCGCATCCGATGTCGGCGCGAACGGATGGATCGCGTTGAACGCGGGCCAGGTGATGGATTCCATCTCGGCGGTCGCATTGAGCTTCATGGTGCACGAACCCAGCGGGATCATGCTGCGATCGAGGGCGATGTCCTTGTCGGACAGCGCGCGCAGGTAGCGAAGCATTGCCGTTTCCGTACGGTAACGGGTGAAGGCTTCGTGCTGCAGGTAGTCGGAGGTGCGCTCCTGAGCAGCCGGAACCGAATTGCCCTCGGCTTCGATGGCGACAACAGCATCCTCGATCCCGAACGCGTCGAGCACGGCAAGGACGTGGTCGGCGGTCGTGGCCTCGTCGCAGGAGATACCGACATGATCGGCATCGACCAGACGCAGGTTGATCCCGGATTCCTTGGCCGCAGCGACGACGTCGGCCGCCTTGCCCGGAACCTGAGCGAGCACGGTGTCGAAGAACGAATCGTGGACGACGGTCACGCCGCCTTCGCGCAGGCCGTTTGCCAACGCGTGTGCGCGGGCAGCGACGCGCAACGCAATCGCCTTGAGTCCCTCGGCGCCGTGGTAGCTCGCGTACATCGCAGCGAGGATGGCGAGGAGCACCTGAGCGGTACAGATGTTGGACGTCGCCTTCTCGCGGCGAATGTGCTGCTCACGTGTCTGCAGCGCCAGGCGGTACGCCTTGTCTCCGTCTGCGTCGATGGAGACGCCGACCAAGCGGCCGGGCAGCTGACGCGCATGCTTGGAGTGCACGGCCAGGTAACCGGCGTGCGGTCCGCCGTATCCCATGGGAACACCGAAACGCTGGGTGGTTCCGAAGCACGCATCCGCGCCGAGCTCACCGGGTGAGGTGATGAGCGTCATCGCGAGGAGGTCGGCGCCGACGGCAACCAGTGCGCCGCGCTCGTGAGCTTCCGCGATGATCGAGGTGTAATCGACGACTCGTCCCGAGGCACCTGGGATCTGGGCGATGACGCCGAAGAAGTCACCTTCCGGAAGACCAGCGGTGAGGTCCGCGGGGACGATCTCGATGCCGAGCGGCTCGGCGCGAGTCTCGATGACGGCGAGGGTCTGCGGGTAGAGATCGGCGTCGACGACAAATCGTGGGGACTTGCTGCGGTTCGCGCGGCGCAGGAGCGTCATGGCTTCGGCAGCGGCGGTGGCCTCGTCGAGCATCGACGAGTTTGCCAGTTCCATGCCGGAGAGATCGGCGACCATGGTCTGGAAGTTGAGGAGGGCTTCGAGACGGCCCTGGCTGATCTCCGGCTGATACGGGGTGTACGCGGTGTACCAGGCCGGGTTCTCGATGATGTTGCGCAACAACACCGGCGGCGTCAACGTGTCGAAGTAGCCGAGGCCGATCATCGACGTCGCGACGGTGTTCTGGGCTGCGAGTGCAGTCAGTTCGGCAAGTGCCTCGTGCTCTCCGACCGGAAGCGGCAGAGCGTCGAGTCCGGCAGCGATGCCGTTCGGGGCAGCGTCGAGGATGACGGAGGGAACGGCCTTGGTTGCCAGTTCGTCGAGTGAATCGACCCCGACGAGTTCGAGGATGCGCGCGAGTTCCGCGGCGTTCGGACCGACATGGCGGTCGGCAAATATACGGCTTGCAGCGTCGATCACGACAACTCCCAGACAGATCGGAGGATCAGGACACACACCGAACTGCGGTGTGTTCCTCCCCCTCTGTCGCATGCTCGATTCCCGAGCGCCTGAGAGATTCGGTAGTGATCCGCCGAAGGCGGAAGCCACAGCCTTTCCCCGTCGGCGGGTGGGTTGTCCCACCGCTTTCCAGAGGCGTCGGAGCCCGTACGGTCCTTGGTGCCTGAGAGATTGACGGGGAGGTATTGCTCCTTCGGCGCCCTGATCCCGCTCACGACTGACCTTTGAGACAAAGACTGAAACAAAGACAAGTTCGGTGAATCGGTATCCGAGGCTCTCCCGTACGCCGGCGACGCAGGCTCAGTCTAGTTGACCGAAACGCCTACCTGCACCGTGGCATCCTCCAAAGAGATGTGACGTACGTTATCCGGTTTTGCGGCTGGCGCGATTCTTGCGTCGCGAAGCCAACTCGTCTTCCGGGTTGGGATCACTTTCGCCGCCGTCGGCCCGCTCGGCGGGGAAGTCGGCGATCGTTCCGGTGAGTTCACGCATCGCGCCACTGACTGCGATGCCGAATACGCCCTGCCCACCCTGGAGGAGGTCGACGACCTCTTCGGGGGACGTGCATTCGTACACGGTGGTGCCGTCGGAGAACAGAGTGATGTTGGCAAGATCGCGGACGCCACGCTTACGGAGGTGATCGACGGCAACGCGGATGTTCTGCAGTGAGATGCCGGTATCGAGCAGACGCTTCACGATCTTCAGAACGAGAATGTCCTTGAAGGAGTACAGACGTTGGCTTCCGGATCCGGCAGCGCCACGGATCGACGGAACAACCAACGACGTCCGTGCCCAGTAGTCGAGTTGGCGGTACGTGATCCCGGCGATCTGGCACGCACTGGGTACTCGATATCCGACGAGGTCGTCGGGGATGGAATCGTCCGGGAACAAGCCCGGCTGCAGCTCTTCGGAAGACATTTCTGCAGTCGCGGCACTACCGGCTATGCCCGTCCCGCGCTCATTCGACTGTTCTTCCACTGCCGTCTCCCTCTCGCTTCGCCATCATGTAACCAACCTGTGCTATCAGCAGTCACGAGAATCCCGTGCCGACCGAACTTTCAGATGTGAATCCAAGGCAGGTAATTCCATGAGTGGACTTACCCAGAGTACGCCTCGATCGACAAGGCGAGAAGATCTCCACCGCACGCAACGGTAAGTCCAGGAGGGTGCATGGTCAACGCAACACGCCGACCGAGACTCAACCTCTACTTGAGAGTTGAAGACTAAAGTCCGCAACCAGTCAATTCAGGCTAACCATCAGTGGCTTTGAAATCGTCCGGCGAGATGGTGTCGAGGAATTCCTTGAACTTCTCGACCTCGTCTTCGCGCTCGTCGGGAATGACCAGACCGGCCTCGGCGAGAACAGCCTCCGACGCGAAGATCGGAACGCCGATGCGCAGGGCCAATGCAATCGAGTCCGACGGACGTGCCGAGACAGTGGTCTGCTCGTCGAAGACGAGATCCGCGTAGAAAGTGCCCTCTTGCAGGTCCACGATCCGAACTTCCTTGAGGCTCCGACCGAAAGATTCGATCAAGATCTTGATCAGGTCGTGAGTCAGCGGCCGCGCCGGCTCGACTCCCTGTTGTTCGAGAACAATCGCGGTAGCTTCGGTTTGCCCGATCCAGATCGGCAGGTACCGATCGCCGTCGGACTCTCGCAGCAACAGGACCGGCTGATTCTGAGGCTGCTCGACACGAACTCCGATCACACGCATTTCGCCCATCGAGCTTGCCTCCAACCTGACGTGATCCAGCCGACCGACTCCGATGCGGTCGTACTGAAATTCTATTCGAGTGTGCCCCGCTGATCGAGGAACTCAGCGATCGAGACTTCCCCGAACTGCCGATTTGACCAGACACGTGTGCAAAGTCAGTGACAGAGCGGCCAGCTCCCGCACCATTTCCTCGGCACGATCACGTGCTCCGGCGTCACGACCCTTGGCAACCGGTCCGGCGATCTGAGTCACCAGTCCCGCTTCGCGATCAGCAGCCAACTTGAACGCGCGCAGATGGCGAACCTCCAAGCCGTACTCGGACATCGCCTTAGCGGTGCGCGCCAACGTCACGGCATCCTCGTCGAAGAAGCCCGCCGCGCCGGGAACGACCAAACCGGTGCGGATCAGATCGGTCAGAAACCGATCGTCGATGTCAGCGCGCGCGAGAAGATCCTGACGACCGACTCGAACTTCGCGATCGACCCGGAACGCCTCGGGTGAGACATCGCCCGTAGCGATCGACAGGACGCGAGCACGACGAGGCGCAGGAACTTCTGCACTCACCGTCGCTGCGCCACTGTCGATCGCTTCGAGTTGTTCTTTGATCACTTTGAGCGGCAGGTACTGATCGCGTTGAGCGGTCAGCACGAAGCGAAGACGCTCGCAGTCCTCGACAGAGAATCTGCGGTATCCCGACGGTGTCCGTTGCGGGCTGATCAAGCCCTCGGACTCGAGGAAACGGATCTTCGAAATCGTCACGTCGGGAAAATCTGGACGCAACCGATCCAGCACGGAACCAATCGACATTCCGGGCTGGCTCTGCTGCCGCACTGCCGTCATTAGCTACCCGCACCTGCTGACGACTCGCCGACCTGCGAACCGCCGGCACGAGGGCCGGTGAGGAACACCAGACGGAACTTGCCGATCTGAACCTCGTCACCATTCGCGAGAACTGCCGAATCGACAGGCTCACGGTTGACGTAGGTGCCGTTGAGGCTTCCGACGTCGACGACGTGGAAATCTGCATCTTCCTGACGGAACTCGGCGTGACGACGGCTGACGGTCACGTCGTCCAGGAAGATGTCGCTGTCCGGGTGCCGACCTGCCGACGTCGTCGGCTGATCGAGCAAGAAGCGGGATCCTGCATTCGGTCCCCGCTTGACCACCAGAAGTGCGGCTCCGGCGGGAAGGCCTTCCACGCCCGAAACCGGCTGCTCGGCGGCCGGTGCTGCAGAGGAGGTGTTGTCGAGCTCATTGAGGAAGTCCGCGCGGAAAACCGAAGTGGTCTCCGCCGGCGACTCCCCATAGCCCGCGTCGTTACCGTTCTCGCTCACTGTTTCTCCTCCTGGGTCAATCATCCAGATCATGAATCACTGGACTACGCAGTGCACTTTCTTCACGAGCATCTTTCACAGTCACGTTCGATACGGCCCTGCGCCCCGACTCGGCACATGCGTACCTAACGACCGTACCCTGCGCAGACCGCCGTGTGCAGCGAGACAGGCCGCGACACAACACGAGTTGGCCGGTCCACGCGCAGGTTTTCTACTCGGACGTGAGTCCCTTGTATGCCTCCGCGTCCAGAGTTGCCGCGAGTGCGGCGTCGAGTGTGGCCTCGTCGGCAACCTCGAGTTCGACCAACCAACCCGTGTCGTACGGGTCGGTGTTGACGAGGTCGGGCTGTCCGTCCAATTCACCGTTCGCTGCAAGAACTTTCGCAGTGAACGGAGCAAAGATGTCGGAGACGCTCTTGGTCGACTCGACCTCACCGAGCGATTCACCGGCGGTCACGTCTTCGTCGACAGCGGGAAGCTGGACGAACACGACGTCACCGAGCTGCGACTGAGCAAAGTCGGTGATACCGACTCGAACTGAGGTCGGGCCGGTTCGCTTCACCCACTCGTGCTCCGCGGTGTAGCGCAGATCGGTAGGTGTATCGAGCTCACTCACAGTGGCTTCCTTTCACAGGCCGTCCGAAAGTCGGACGCAAAAAGATCAATTTCCGGGTTGAGCGTATTGGCGCGGATTCAATTGTCGCAAGACGGAGATCGTGACCTGCTGCGATTGCTCGACGGACGACGTTCCGCCATTGCGTGCGACATTGTCGAAGACGCCTCCGGGAATGTTCAACGCTGCCGCCAATGTCGGCGGATCTCCGATCGCGGTCACAGTGTACGGCTGCTCGATCCGGGTTCCGTCCAATTCGATCTCGCCGCCGCGCCCACTCACCCACGAGTTCACGCCGATACGAATGGGTTCGCCGTTCGCACCTGCGATCGAGATGGCTTCGGCACCGGCAGCACGCAGTTCCTGGATGAGATCGAGAATCACTTCCGATCCGACGCCGCCCGCCGGATCTGTCAGGGTCATCGTCACACCCGGTCCAGTGGCCGGAGCGGTCCCCACTTGAATGGAGAGTGAGGTCAGCCGCGCCCGCGCCTCGTCCAGCGCTGCTCCCGTGTTGCCACCGGCTTCCAAAGTGGCAAGCGATTCCTGAAGATTCGCGACTTCCTGCCTCAGCGCGGCTTCGCGCCGATTCAAATTGTCGAGAACCACCAGGAGGTCGGCAGGGCGCGCGGCGTCGAGTGAATCTCCGGCCACTGTGCTGCGTACCTGTGTGGCAATCGCAACGCCGAGCACGCCCAACAGCACAGCAGCGAGGATTGCGAAGACGACGTTGGTGCGGTGTTTGGACGGTGAACGCAACTCGTGACGACCTTCACCCGCAGTGGTGACGGGAGGTTCTTCTTCCGGTTCGGTCGTGGAATGTTCCGCCATGACTCACGCTCCGAACAGTCGGCGTCGCAATGCCGCTGCGTTGCCGAAGATCCGGATACCCAACACGACGACGATCGCCGTCGAGAGTTGAGTACCGACACCCAACTGATCACCGAGCCAGACGATCAACGACGCGACAAGCACGTTGAAGACGAAGGAAACCACGAACACCTTCGCGTCGAAGATTTCGTCCAGATACGCGCGTAGTCCACCGAAGACGGCGTCGAGCGCCGCAACGACAGCGATCGGAAGATAGGGCTGGATCACGTCGGGCACCTGCGGGCTGAAAACTACGCCCAGGACGATGCCGACGACCAGTGCTGCGAGTCCGTACAGGGCGGAACCGGCCTTCATCGAACTCCTTCTGTCACTTGGGTTCTGTGGGTTCTGTTGCCACTCGGACGGCGCGAGGCGCCGCAGGCGGCAGAGTCAACGAATCGTCTTCGGCCACCGCGAAACCGACTCCGTACAGTTGCGAGACGCTAGACATTCTCACGTAGGCGTCGCTGACGACGAATTTCCGCTGCAGTGCTCGCGTGTCTCCGATCGCCTCGACGAGGTACGGGGAGAAAACAGGTTGGTTGTCGACGAGCATCGCGCCGCCCGCCTGACGAATGGTCACCGTCGGCCCGATTCGCACGCCGCCGACGGCGATCGCCTCCGCTCCCCCAGCCCACAGGGCGTTTACGACGGTCTGCAGATCGCGATCGAGGACAACTGTCTTACCGCCGACACTCCGTTGCGACGCATCCGAGAGGTTCGGGCGTCCGGCCGGGTCGGTCAACGTCACCACCAGTCCCTCTCCGTGAACAGCTTCGGCTCCTGCGCCGGATTCGACCGCTCGCAGTTGGTCGAGGACGGCGCTGCCGCGTGCATCGCCTTCGAGCGCCACGCCGCGCGCGGCGTCGACGGCGCCGCCGAGTGAATCGCGGGACGCGGCCAGTGAATCGATTCGATCCTCCGCATCACGGACCTTCGCCACCAACTCGCTTCGAACCTCTTCGGTGCCGGTCACCTGCTTCGTCGCCTGAACAGCCGAGACCGTGACGATGAACCCGATCAACAGTGCGCCGAGGGCCAGCCACGGCCCCGTCTTCGAGGATCTGTTCTTGGTGTGCTCGTGCTGGCGTTCGAATGCAGTTGCCTCGTAGCCCGGGTCGAGATGTTCGGTCATGAGTGACCGAAGCAGCGACGGTACCGGGTTACGACGGACGTCCTCCCCGGTCGACTTCATCGGGGCACGACCTCGTGGGTTCGCGCAACGTCAACGGCCTTGAGCACGTAGATCGCGGCAGTCCACACGTACAGGACGGTTCCCCAGATCAGGAAAGCGAAACCGAAGGCATGGGTGAACGGTCCGATGGCCCAGTCTCCGTGCCCGGCAAGAATCAACGGCAGCGCGAACATCAGTAGGAAGGTCGCAGCCTTGCCGAGATAAACCACCTCGGGCGGTGGCAGGCCACGCCTGCGGTAGATCGGCAGCGTCAACGCAAGCAGAAGATCACGGCCGATGAGTATCGCTGCGACCCACCAGGGAATGAAATCGCGGGCGACGAAGGTGACCAGTGTCGTCACGACGTACAGACGATCGACCAGCGGGTCGAGAAGCGCTCCCAGACGCGAGGTCTGTCCGAGCACTCTGGCCAGCTTGCCGTCGAGCCAGTCGGTGAACCCGCTGAGCATCAGCAGCGCCAATGCCCAGCCGTCCGAGTGCGTGACGAGCAGCAGGTAGGCGAACAGTGGCAGAGCGAGTAGACGCACGATACTGAGCACGTTGGGAACAGTGAGAATCCGATCCGTGGGGATCGGTTCTTGTTCGCCAGAGTTCACTGCACACACCTCGCGTCGTTCGATTGCCGTGCGGCCAGCTTTCCACAGCACGACGGACTATTCGCCGAGGCGCCGTAGCCTGAACTGTCCCGAGCGTGTCGAGCTGCCCCTATCTCCAGGCGAACACCGGCTGCTCGAGCTTGTCGATGCGCGTGTGCCGTCCGTTCAGCACTTCGCGGAACTGATAGATGACGGCTCCGGTCGGCGCATGGATCAGGCTCGTTCGGAACGGCCATTGGATCACCGGGTTCGGTGACTCCTCGATGGTGACGAAGCGCGAGTCCACGTCGAGCTCCTCCGACGTGACGGCATACACCTGGGCCACCTCGTCGGGATTGGGTACCAGTCCCCCGATGTCCTCGCCCGACCACATGACGAACGGCCGGATCACGAATCCCGAACGAGTGACGTAGTCGTCGAGCCGGCCGATGATCTTCGACTCGGGAACGTCGACACCCAGCTCCTCGGAAAGTTCCCGAACCGCTGCCTGTTCGGACGACTCGCCCGGGTCGACGCTTCCGCCCGGCAACGCGAATTGACCGGGGTGGGCGCGCATCTTGCTTGGCCGCTTCGTCACCGGGAACACTGGTGTTCCGTCCGCAGTCCGCATGACGACGATGACCACCGACGCCGAGCGCCTTCCGTCCAATTCGACCGACCGAGGTTCGAAAGCGGCAAGTGAGGCGACCACGTGGTCCCGATTCAGTAAATCTCCGTTCACCATGGCTCGACAGTAGCGCCACGAGACTGAGACCCTCAGCCAGTCTGGTCCATTTTGGCCGCTTCGCCTGATTATCGGTCTGTATTCCTGTCATGCTGAACAGGCAGAATCCACCGTGCGGCATGGCGAGAAGAGAACCTCGATGGCTGAGCAGTCCCAGACCCCCACCCCGCAGACCGACCAGAGCGCGCCGGGCGCGTCGAATCGGGCCTCTCGCTTTGCCTCCGACACGCTGAGCGTCCTGCGGCGTGTGCCGTTCACCGCGAGCGTCGTGCTCACCATCACCGTCGTCGGGATCGCGACCGGCGCCCTGTGGAATCACGTCCGTACCTACTCGTGGTTCAACGACATCGCCTACGGAGTTCCTGCCTTGCAGGAAGGCAAGTGGTGGACTCTCGTCACGGGGTGGTTCTTCGGATTGACGCCGGGTCAGTATGTTTCGATCATCGTCGTTTTTGCCTTCGCGGTCGGCTGGTGCGAATGGCGCCTGGGAACCAAGAACGCGGCCATCGTCACGATCAGCGGTCAGTTGGCGGGCGAACTCGGTGCATCGCTCCTCCTCTGGGCGGGCAGCCACACCGACTGGGATTGGGCTCGCAACCTCGCCACCCACCGCGACGTCGGCGTGACCACCGCAATCATCGCCGCACTCGCCGCGACCACAGCAACACTCCGCTCGCCCTGGCGAATGCGAGTCCGCGCCATTCTGTGTGCGTACATTGCGATCGCGTTCCTCTTCGAAGGCCGCCTCGCCGACGTGCAGCACCTCATCGCGGTCGCGATATTCCTGCCGGTGGGCGAGAAGTTCTTCGGCGACGGAGAGCGCGGGTTCATCCCCCGAACGCGACGCGAGATCCGCCTGCTCGGATTCATCGGCCTGCTCCTGATCGGCGTGGTCGAGATCGCCGTCTGGCTGTTCCCCGGAAGCGGACCGTTCGGGCCGACGGAAGCCGAAACCGGTTCGGGCTGGACGGCATTGATCGACGTGGTCATCGTTGCCCTGATCGCGGACCAGTTGCGACGAGGTCGCCGCTGGGCCTGGTGGGTTGCCGTGGTGTTCGGTTCACTGACGGTCTTGGCCACCGCCCTCGTCCTCGTCTCGGTCATCTTCTTCGACTACGAGAGCGCCGGCGCCGTCACGGTCGGTACCGCGCTGCTCTGGCTTCTCGAACTCATCTTGTTGATCAAGGGCCGCCACGCTTTTCACGTACCGATGCGGCGCAAGATTCGAGGCGGGCCGTTGTCCGGGAACGATCCGCGCGCCGCCGCTCGGGAACTGCTCAAACGACACGGCGGCGGAACCATGTCGTGGATGACGACGTGGGACGGCAACAGTTACTACTTCGGCGAGTCGGGTGAGAGCGTCGTTGCATTCCAACGGCATGTCGGTGTCGTCGTGGTCCTGGCCGATCCGATAGCGAACCCCGACCGACTCGCCGCAGCGGTGGACGAATTCACGACGATGTCCGAAGCCAACGGCCTCACTCCCTGCTTGTTCTCCGTGGGGAAGGAGACAGCCGACGCCGCCACCCGGCGTGGCTGGCGCACCGTTCAGGTCGCCGAAGACACGATCGTCGACCTACCAGAACTGCAGTTCACCGGTAAATCCTGGCAGGACATCCGCTCGGCGCTCAACAAGGCCAAGAAGGACGACATCACCTTCCGGATGACAACATTGGCCGACGAGCCGTTCTCCGTATTGGCTCAGGTGCGCGCCATCTCCGAGGAATGGGTGGGCGACAAGGGGCTACCCGAGATGGGATTCACCCTCGGAAGCGTCGAGGAGGCGCTCGACCGCGACGTCCGGGTCGGCTTGGCCGTCGACCCGACCGGAAGCATTCACGGCGTCACCTCGTGGTTGCCGGTGTACGGCGAAGGCGGCGTGGTTCAGGGTTGGACACTCGATGTCATGCGTCGACGTCCCGACGGGTTCCGTCCGGTGGTCGAGTTCCTCATCGCATCGTCGGCCCTCGAGTTCAAAGAACAAGGTGCCCAATTCGTCTCACTGTCCGGAGCACCGCTCGCACGCAGCGACGACGGCGCCGACGCCGCATCGATGGACCGCCTGCTGGACATGCTCGGAGCCGCGATGGAACCGCTGTACGGCTTCCGGTCTCTTCACGCGTTCAAGAAGAAGTTCAAGCCGAGGTACGAACCCGTTTTCCTGTGTTTCCGCGACGAGGCCGACCTGCCTCGGATCGGAATCGCACTGACGCGTGCATACCTGCCCGACGCAACGGCTCCTCAGCTGATCAAGCTCGCCACCAGCAAGAGTTGACGCCGTGCGGTCCTGGTTCGAGCACACGGTCGTCGACACCGGCAGGCTCCCGCTGTTCTTCCTCCTACTCGCCTTTGTCCTGACGTTCCTGTTCATCCGCTTCAGCGTCCGGATGATCCGGGCCGAGGTCTCGTGGTGGCCAGGCAATGTCACGCCCGGTGGAATGCACATCCACCACATGGTTTTCGGTTTGATGATGATGCTCGTGTCCGGCTTCGCCTTCATCGCTCTGGCCGACTATCACACCCCGATCGCCAATTGTGTTCTCGCGTCGGTGTTCGGTATCGGCAGCGCGTTGGTCCTCGACGAGTACGCACTCGTGTTGCATCTGCGCGATGTCTACTGGGCCGAGGAAGGTCGCTCGTCCATCGACGCAGTGTTCGTTGCCATCGCGATCTCGTTCCTTTTCCTTCTCGGGGTCCACCCGATCGGGTTCGCGGGAGAGTTCGACCCGTACGAGGAGGACCGTAGCCTGGCGACGTTGATCGGCGTTGTCGTCGCGATCGTGATCCAACTCGGACTCGCCGTGATCACGTTGATGAAGGGCAAACTCTGGACCGGCTTGATCGGGCTGTTCTTCACCCCACTTCTGTTGATCGGAGCAATTCGGTTGAGTCGCCCGGGTGCGCCGTGGGCGCGCTCGCGTTACCGCGACAAGCCGGCGAAGATGAGCCGGGCAGTGGCCCGTGAACAGCGTTATCGCGAGCCGATGATCCACGCGAAGATCTACGTGCAGGAAACGGTGTCGGGAAGTTTCGGTTCCGCTCCCCCGCCCCCACCACCGCTCCCCGTCGTCGACACCACAACCCCCACGTCGAAGGTCGGATTGTCGCGGCGGCTCTCGGACAGAATTCGCTGGCGTCGAACTCGCCGACGACTACGAACAGTCCCCGTCTGGCGTCTCCCCGTGATCCTCGTCGTCCTGTCCGTCGTCACCGCGAACATCCTCGTCGGGATCGACGGAGATCTCGTCAGCGACAGCGACGTCGGTACCATTTCCGAGGGCGTGGACGCCGGGGCCACCGCGACGCTGCTCAGCGTCATCGCCGGCGGGATGATCACTCTCACCGGTCTGGTGTTCACCGCCATCACCCTCGCAATGCAGTTCGGCGCATCGCAGATTTCGGTGCGGGTGGTCCCGATGCTTGCGCAGCAGCGGGTGATGCGGTGGTCGATCGGCATGTTTCTGGCCACGTTCGTCTTCTCCTTGATCATTGCGCTCGATCTGGCGCTCGATTCGGAGAATTCCTCACCGACCATCTCCACGGCGATCGCACTGCTTCTGGCATTGGCCAGTGCGATCCTGTTCATCGCGTTGGTGGCGAAGGTCGGGTCGATTCTCAATTCCAGTCGGTTGCTGCGTTGGATAGCGGCCCAGGGCCGGAGCGCGACGATTCGTGCCTATCCGCTGTACGAGGACCTGCCCTCTGGCGCACCGAAACCCAGTCAGCCGCTCCCCCTACCCCAACCGCGCGAGTCCGAGAACTCCGAGAGCGCCGACGCACTGGTGATTCGCCTGCGCCACCTCTCACCAGACGGCCGGATTCTGCTGGCGATCGATCTCGCACGACTGCAGCGGTTGGCCGGCCGCTGGGACGTCTCGGTCGAAGTCGTCCCCAGCATCGGCGAGTTCGTCGCCCAGAACGCGCCCCTCTTCGAGGTACGCGGACCCTCGCTGAAGTTACGCCCGGACACCTTGATGTCGTGCTTGATCTTCGGTGACACGCACAGCCCGGTCGTCAGCCCCGGTGCAGCGCTGCAGTCGATCGTGGACATCGCGCTCAAGGCACTGTCACCCGCCATCAACGACCCGGGCCGAGCCGTCCAGGCTCTCGACCACATCGAAGATCTTCTGGTACTTCTCGCCCCGCGGGTCCGCTTCGACACATCAACCTCGGATCTCACGCTGATCAGAGGGCAGCAACGCACCTGGACCGATTACGTGTCCGTCGCCACCGACGAGATCCGGCACTTCAGTACCAATTCCGCGCAGGTCCAGCGCCGTCTACGCGCGGTATTCGCGACCTTGCTCGAAGCCTGCCCGCCGGACCAGCACCCTCCGCTACTCGAGCGCGTCGACGCACTCGATGCGCAATTGACCCGAGAATGGACCGGCGCACTCGACCTTCGGCTCGCGAGTGTGGCGGATCCACAGGGATTGGGCTCCGAAGCCGGGGCGACCGGAAGAATTCACCCGCTGATCATCGGGTCTTCGGAACTTCCGGACGATCGTTCATCCGGGCAGGCCGAGTCGCGTTCCCAGCCAACCTAATTGACTCGCCAATCCAGCCGACCACACCTGGAAGCTGTGCCCTCCGTCGACCTCGGCGTACTGGACGTCCATCCCTGCGGCCTTTGCGGCTTCGTAGAGCGTTTGAAGACCTGGGCGGTAGTCGTTGTCCTGTTTGCCGACCACGAACACCCCGGCGCTGTCGGGGAACTTCTTCTCCCGGAGCAGATCCTGCGGATTCACTGCCACGAACGCGGCTTCATTGCCGCCGAACGCTGCATCGACCGTCTGCTTGCGATCGCCGAGTGTGGGTTCGATCTGACCGGACAGATCCAGGAACGTCGGATAGACCGCGGGGAAGTTCGTCGCCATCTGGAACGCGCAGGTGCCGCCGTAGGAAAGTCCCCCGATCGCCCACTTCCTCGGGTCGGGATCCACCTGGAGGTTCCCGCGCACCCAGTCGGGAACATCGCGCGAAAGGTACGTCGCGACGTTCCCGAGTTGGGAATCGACGCAGAGCGGATTCGCCAGTTCCGACCCGGTCCCGTCAGCAACGACGACAACGGGAGCCAAGCCCGAATGCGCAGCGGCGTAGGTGTCCATGGTCTGGACGAGACGTCCGCCCTGTAGCCAGTCCTCGGGCGCGCCTGGTTGGCCGGCTAGCAGGACCAACACGGGCAACTCCGGTCGTGGGTTGGTGAAATACGCGGGCGGTAGGTAGATCTCGGCGTCGCGGGCGCTGAATCCGGAGACCGTCCCCGCAATCGTGACCGTGCTGACCTTGCCCGCCGACGGCATGTCCGTGGGAGCCTTCCATTGCGAAACCGGTACCGCCCCGTCCTTGCCGTCGTCCAGGTCTGCGAGTGAAACCTTCTCCGCGTCCGAGAGTCCCAGCGCTGTTCCCAACGTCGGATACGACTGGAACTGCAGATTCACGTGAGCCGCGCTCGACACGACCACCAGGAGCACGGAGACCACGGTGAGCACGCGACCGTCGATCCGCGTCGCCGCAAATACCCGCGAAACACCCAGCAGCACGCCGAGAATGCCCAACCCGATCCACACGTAGACCGGACGGGCAATCGGATCGGGGAACGGGTGCCACACCTTCTCGATCAGCCAGTACAGCACGAGAGTGATCGCGATTGCCGCGACGATGCAGACCGGAATCGAGATCAGGACGTGACGCCTCGATCTCGAGAAGATCAGCCACAGAAGTGCCAGAATTCCGAGCACCGTCACCACGGGCGGAACCGGGCCCGTGACCAGCGACAGATCCGTGATCGTGTGCACGTCGTCTCCCGTCGCAGCCCTGTTTAGACAATATCCAAGAACAGGACATTTCGGAGCTGATGGCGTCAGATCACCGCGTTCGACGCCTGGGCACGTAGGTCTCGGGCCAGGTGATCCCGACGCTCGAGAACAAGCCTCCGCAGCGACGCGGGCGCCTCCGCATTGGCCTGGATCCAGGAATCGACAGCAGAGGTGTCTTCAGCTGCCGGGAAGAGTCCGTTCACCAACCGTCGGGCGATCTCGATGCTGCGTTCGGACCACCACTTCCCCAGGGACGAGAAGTACTCTGCCGCATATCCCTCGATCAACGACGGGTCCGTGCCCGAACGGAATCCGGCGATCGTCGCATCCAGGCGGTCGTTCGAGAGTGAGCCGTCAGTGGTCGCCGACGCCCAGGCAGCCGCCTTGGTCTCGGCATCGGGAATCGACGCCGCGGCGCGGACGTACGCCGTTCGACCCGCTGACGTGCTGTCCTTGCTCAGCTCACCATCGAAGTCGCTCACACTCGCATGGCCGGTCGCCGACTGGGCGATCCACAATGCCCACCGCAGATCAGGATCGAGAGCCAGTCCGACCGGCCCCGGGCAGGTGCCGTCGAGTATCGACCGCACCTCGTCGGCGCGAGCATCGTTGACCGCTGCAGCGGCCGACAGAGCCCGTGCCCATGCCAGCTGTCTTCCGGACTCCGGTTCGGCTTCGAACACCGCCTTCCAGGTCGTTTCCAACCAGCCTGCACTTACATTGGGCCGCAAGCTTTTCGGAACGTAGTGAAGAACCGCGTATTGGGCATCGGTCAGGATCGAGCTGAGAATCGCAAGATCTGTCTCCGCGGGAGCGAATCGTTCCACCATGTCGAGGTACCGGAACACCGAGAGCTGCGCATCACGCACCGAGTTCCACAGCGACGACCAGATCACCCCGCGCGCAAGCGGATCGCTCACGCGGTCCAGGGATGCCTCGACAGTGGACAGAGATTCCGCGTCCAATCGCACCTTGGCGTAGGTGAGGTCTTCGTCGTTGAGCAGTGTGAGTGCTCCGGGCGGAAGGTCGACCGACGTGCGTGATTCGGTGATGTCGAGTTCGACACGTTCGGTGCGAACAAGGTCTCCGGACTCGTTGTAGTCGTATATTCCGACTGCGAGCCGATGCGGCCTCGGGTCCGTCTGGACCAGGTCTGTTCCGTCGAGCGACAGCGTGGACACTCCGGTGGTCTGCAACCAGATTCGGGCCCATTCGCGCACATCACGTCCGGAAGTCTCCGCGAGCACGTCGAGCAGATCAACCAGCGTGGTGTTCCCGAAGGCGTGGGCCTTGAAGTACCGTCGTGCCGCTTCGAAGAACGCGTCACGGCCGACGAACGCCACGAGTTGCTTGAGGACACTGGCGCCCTTGGCGTAGGTGATTCCGTCGAAGTTCAGCTTCGCAGCTTCGAGATCGACGATGTCGGCGACGATAGGATGCGTGGTCGGCAGCTGATCTTGGAGGTACGCCCACGCCTTCCGCTTGATGGCAAATGCTACCCAGGCATCGGTGAAGCGAGTAGCTTCGGCGCTGACCAGCGATCCCATGAAGTCGGCGAAGGATTCCTTGAGCCACAAGTCGTCCCACCAGACCATGGTCACGAGATCGCCGAACCACATGTGCGCCATTTCGTGCAGGATCGTGTTGGCGCGGCGCTGATGCTGCTCGTCGGTTGCGGTGCCGCGGAACACGTATGCCTCGGTGAAGGTCACCAGTCCCGGGTTCTCCATGGCGCCGAGGTTGTACTCGGGGACAAAGATCTGGTCGTACTTGCCGAACGGATACGGATAGTCGAAGTACTCGGCGTAGAAGTCCAGCCCCTGACGGGTGATGTCGAAAACGTTCTCCGCATCGAGGTACGGAGCCAACGACGCCCGGCACAGCGCACCCAACTCGACAGTGAGTTCGCCGCGACTCCACGACGACGCCACGCGGTGATACGGCCCGGCCGCGATCGCGGTGATGTAGGTCGAGATCGGCAGCGTCGGGGCGAAAGTGACGCGTTGTGCACCGTCCACGGAGAGAGTCTGGGTCGCGGGCTGATTCGACAGGACTTCCCAGCCGTCAGGTGCTGTCACCTCGAATGTGAAGGGCGCCTTGAGGTCCGGCTGCTCGAAGCAGGCGAAAACACGCCTGGCATCGGCGGGCTCGTATTGCGTGTACAGATACGTCTGATCGTCAGCGTCGTCGACAAATCGGTGCAGCCCTTCACCGGAACGGCTGTAATTGCCGTGAGCTGCCACCCGAACGACGTTCGATCCGCCGAGTCCGCGCAGCACGATCCGGGATCCGTCGTACTCCACCGGAATCGACGCACCGTCGACGTCCACGGAATCGACTGCAGCACCGATGAAATCGAGCCACGTGGACTCCACCGAGGACGTCAGATCAATTGTCGTGACCGTCGAAAAGGTCTTCACGGCGGAGTCGACCGCCGATCGCAGATCCAACTCCACCCGGTAACCGGCGACGGAGATGGCTCGAGATCGTTCGGCGACTTCGCTTCGATTCAGGTTCGCAGTACTCACGCACTCGATCCTGCCAGGCCGCGCGCGGCGATGTGAGCCGCCGTGCGCCTATCCCTTGAACGCGCCCTGCCAGACGGTGTCGAACGGCGTGTGTGCCGAGACGCGGCCTTCGATGCCCGCCGTGACGAACTTCTTTGCCAGAGCGACGGCTTCTCCCACGTCGGCGCCCTTTGCCAGCTCCGCGGTCACTGCGGCGGCCAGCGTGCAACCGGCACCCGAGACGCGCTCTTCGCCGACCTTGGGGGCGGAGAGAACCGTCAGGTCGGTCCCGTCGAACAACACGTCGACGGCGTCGCCACCGGCGAGTTCGACACCGCCCTTTGCGAGCACGTACTTGGGTCCGAGGTCGTGGATACGACGTGCGGCCTCGATGAGGTCGTCGACGCTTTCGATGCTGTCCATTCCGGCGAGGGTGCGTGCCTCGAACAGGTTGGGTGTGACGACGGTGGCGAGCGGGAGGATCGAATCACGAAGTGCTGTATCGGTATCGAGAGCCGCGCCGGGCTCCTGGCCCTTGCAGATCAGGACCGGGTCGAGGACGACGTGGCGCCAGGACTGCCGACGCAGGCCCTCTGCCACAACCTCGATGGTGGCGGGCGTGCCCAACATGCCGATCTTGACGACGTCCAGATCGTGAGCCGCAGTGGCAGCCTCGATCTGATCAGCGATCACGTCAGGAGCGATCGGCACGAAGCGATGACCCCAGTTGTTCTTGGGATCGAACGAGACGATGCATGTGGTGGTCGCTACGCCGTAGACGTCCAATGCCTGGAACGTCTTCAGGTCGACCTGCAGGCCGGCACCGCCAGTCGCTTCGGACCCAGCGATGACATAGGCGAGGTCAACCACAGCACAATCTCCTTCTTCGGACTTTCGAAACGTGCGTGGATGGCCACGAACGCGGGACCCAGTTTATCAACCGTTCCGACGTCTGGTTTTCGGCTATGCGGGCGCCGGAGTTCCCCACGCGACGTCGTTGTCCTCGTATCCGAACGGCGGACCGACGAACTCGCCGCCGCAGGTGATCAGCGCGAGGGTTTCGGGTCCGTCGAGGCTGTTCAATCGCTCGACCGGCAGCTCTCCGTCCTTGCCGTAGTGATCGACCGCATCGATACGGTAGTTCCAGGTCTGTCCCCCGGCGCCCGCCACGGTCACGACCGAGCCGATTTCCAGTGTCGAGAACTTCTTTCCGAAACCGTCACCCTGATAGATGTCGTTGACGTGTCCGGTGATCACCACGGTGCCCGCGCCGGAGCCGGGAAATGCCGAATCTGCCCACCATCCGATCTCACTGACATCCTCGGGCGGAATGAGCGAGCCGTCCGTCGTCGTCTTGATCGGCAGGATGTCAGCGGTGCTGTTGCCTGTGCGCAGCGTGGTCGGGACATCCGGACCGTCGACCACCGCGCGAATCTCTGGCGGCAAATCTTGTTGGCCGGTCGCGAGGACGCGGGTCGGCGAGTCACCGTCGTCGGAACATCCGCCGATCAAGAGCATTGTCGCCACAACTGCAGCGGCCCACGTTCGGCTGGCCGTGGATCCAGGTGCCGCTGTCACGGACGAGAAGTCGGGCCGGACGGAATCTGGGCAATTGGTACTCGGTTTCCTACGTCACGACCGGGAAGTGCGTCACCGGAATCCCCACCGTTCCCACCGGAACCGTCACCACCGCTGCCGTTTCCGCCACCGCTTCCATTCCCCCCGCCGCCGGGGCCGGGGCACTCACCTCCCGGATCGGTGGTGTCGCCTGCCAAGACAATCTTGACTGCCGAGAGGTTGACCGTCTGGTTCTGCGCGACTTGTCCAGGAGTTGTGACGTCGAATGCGAGCTTGGCACGTACGGGGATGACCGAACCGTCGTCGGCATCGGTGACCGTTGATCCTGAGCGACCGAGATCTTGGGTCAACGTCATTCTGGAGATCAAATCCTGATCTCCGGTCAAGCCGGCGCCGTCGATCCGAAGGGTCCCTCGGACGGGACTTCCGTGGGCTCTGATCGTCACCGATGCGCGAAACTCGAGGATGTCTCCCGGCACTGTCCGCCACGCCTCGATCGAGTTGATTTTCGTTCCAGGCGATCCAGTCGAGATGTCGTACCAACCGTCGATCACGGCCGGATCGAGTGACATCGAATTTTCGTTGATTTCCGAGTTGCACGCGCGGGTGAGCGAAACGGGGGCAGCCGATCCCACTGCGGGGAGTGCTGTCGACACAACGGTCGCCAAGACGAAGGCCGTCGCGGTGATGCCCGCGGAACGCCTGCCGAAGATCGTCATTCTCTCGCTACTCTTTTCCGCGGACCGTAGCTTCCGGTCAATTCAGTCAAAATACCAGTACAGCTGGACAAATAGGTCGAATTCCGTGCCGAATTCTTCTTGTTTTCTGTGAACTTCGGTTACGAGCAATTCCTCCGCACACGCGTTCAGGCAAGGGGTACATCGCATCAACAGGGGCCAGAAGTTACATTTCGCCCGCACATCGGAGCAGATCGCACTGATTTCTCACCGCATTGGACAGGTATTTCCGTTTCATAGCGGTCAGCCGGTGGAACAACGATCACTACAACGAGCGTGCCGGGCACGTGTCCGGTCGCCCCCACCGAATCAAGGGAAACCGTCATGTCGGATACAACATCAGTCAAGCAGGGTTTCGCGGTAGGAACATCGATCGGGGCAGCCGTCATCTTGGTGACGGTCGGCATCGTGCAGTTCTTCCAAGGACTCGCTGCCGTCGCCGAAAACGAAGTGTTCGTAGTCGGGATCGACTACGTCTATCAGTTCGACCTGACGACGTGGGGTTGGATCCATCTCGTGTTGGGCGCGCTCGTCGCTCTCGTCGGACTCGCACTGTTCACCGGAGCGACCTGGGCACGGGTGTCGGCCGTCGTGATCTGCGCGATCTCGATCATCGCGAACTTCTTGTGGCTGCCGTACTACCCCTGGTGGTCGACTCTCATCATCGCGCTGAACATCGTCGTGATCTGGGCGGTATCTACATGGAAGCCCACCCAGACGACGAACGCCACGGCGCACGCATCGTCAACGCCGACTCGATCTGCTTGAGTTGAAAGTATGTGTAGGTGGATGGCGTATTCGGGAGAACCGATACTCGCCCATGACCTGCTGTTCCGACCACAGCACTCGCTGATCGACCAGAGCCTGCATTCTCAACTCGGGGCCACGACGACAAATGGCGACGGCTTCGGAATCGGCTGGTACGGGGAAGGCCCCCAACCGGCAGTTTTCAAGAGCATCGAACCCGCGTGGAACGACTCGAACCTGCGCGAAGTCACCTCCCAATTGCGCACCCCTCTGCTGTTCGCTCACATCCGCGCCTCGACGGGAACTGCAGTGCAGCGCAGCAACTGTCACCCGTTCCGGCACCGACAATGGTTGTGGATGCACAACGGTTCACTACACGGATTCCACGACATGAAACGGGAATTGGTGACTGCCATTGATCCGTCGCTCTTTCCGGATCTCGAAGGATCGACGGACTCGGAAACCTTGTTCTTCCTCGCGCTGACGTTCGGCCTGACCGACGATCCGTTCGAAGGTGTCGCGAGGGCCGTCGGATTCGTCGAGCACACGGCCCGCTCGCAGGGAATCGACAATCCGGTTCAGATGACCGTCGCCACGTCGGATGGCATCTCCACCTGGATCTTTCGCTATTCCAGCGAGCACCAGTCGAGGTCGTTGTTCTTCTCCACCGAGATTTCCACGTTGCGCAAGCTCCATCCAGAGGTGGATGCCCTGCACCATCTGAGTGAGGAGACCCGAATCGTCGTCTCCGAGCCTCTGCGCGACCTTCCCGGCGCCTGGAACGAGGTTCCCGAATCCGCCGCAGGCGTCATCCGCCCCGGGCGGGACGAGATGCGGATCTTTTCACCGATCCCACCCCGATAGGTACATGTCGC
This sequence comes from Rhodococcus sp. MPR-R1B, assembly GCF_058793255.1. NCBI lineage: Bacteria > Bacillati > Actinomycetota > Actinomycetes > Mycobacteriales > Nocardiaceae > Rhodococcus > Rhodococcus sp. MPR-R1B. The sequence goes on along the minus strand of NZ_JBXAFO010000011.1, from coordinate 107 downwards.
AGACCTGTTGCGCCGAATTCTCCCGCGGGATAGGTGATGATGGCTTGATGTGGAAACAGGCACTCGGGTTTGCTTTGTTCGGTGCGACCGTTGCCATCGTCACGGCG